>QHOX01000097.1 GCA_003219465.1 Verrucomicrobiota bacterium
GCAAGTGACGGGCGCGAACGATGCTGCCCCCTCCGACAATCCCGATCCGCAGTTTCTGATTATTTTTTGTCGTCATGTATCAAATGCGCTCTCGATCTTGCGAAACCGGTGGCCTCTTACGCGAGATAAATTTGACCGCGCCACGGGCTGCCCGTTCAATCCGACCGCGAACGGCAGGGACGGACCGCTGAGTCGTCCGAGGTGGAACGTTGTGACGTGCCCCGCGGTAACGCGTAGCCCCGGCGCCTGAGCCTCCTCACAAGAATCGTTCTCCATTCGTGTTTATTGGTGTCTATTCGTGGTTAACATTCACTTGACCGACGCGCCTGTGCGCGGCAGCTTACGCGCCTCTTTTGGAGTTACATCATGTCAAAGATTTGTAGCATTACAGGATCAAGAGCGTCGCGGGGCAGCGTCATTCACCGGCGTGGTCTGGCCAAGAAAAAGGGCGGAGTCGGTCGCCACATCACGAAGAATGTGCCGCGCGTTTTCGCGCCCAATTTGCATGAGCACCGCATCTGGGTGCCGGAGCTGAAGAAGTTTATGCGTATTCGCGTGACCGCGCGAGGTCTGAAGACGATCAATAAAAATGGCGCGTATCGCGCTTTGAAAAAAGCCGGCATCATCTAGCTCTGAACGAGAGCTCTCTGATTTTCGATCTAGCCGTCGTCGATGGAACTCATCCTTCTCAAATCGAAAATCCATCGCGCTACCGTGACGGGTGCGAGCGTGGCTTACGAAGGCAGTCTGACGATTTCATCTGATCTGGCTGAATTGGTTGGGCTGCTTGAATACGAAAAAATCCTCGTCGGAAATCTGAACAACGGCGAGCGTTTCGAAACCTACGCGATTTACGGGGAGCTGCAGCGCGGAATTATCGAACTGAACGGCGCCACCGGCCACTTAGGAAAAATTGGCGACCGCCTCACCATTATGAGCTTGGCGCGCCTCGCGCCGGAGGAAGCTGCAACTCACCGGCCGCGGATTCTTGTATTGGATGAAAAGAATGAAATCGTCCGCTACGACGAAGGCGATTCGCCGCCATCGCTCAAGGTCGTAAGCGGCGTGTAGAGCATCGAGGGGCTCACCAAGGCGAGCGCCAGGCTTCCATCTGCGGCCGGGGCAGCCGCTACTTCAGTAGATTTCGCTTTTCCTCGGGGAACGTCCAGCGAGCCATCGTTGAACTCAATCACGTAGCCTTCGTTAATCAACCAGCGAAGGTCGGAAGCAAAGGCGAGTTTGCGCGAGTCCGCCCCTTCGCTCGCAGCATCAGGAATCAATTTTTCAAAAAATTCTTTGCGATTAATCCCCGGCGCTGCCGCCAGGGCTCCAAGGATCGCATTCACCGACGAAGATACTTCAGCTTGCGCGTGGACAAAGGGTCGCACCGGGATTGGCGAGACGAATAACATGCCGCGGCGATGCCGGAAGACATTGACGCCAGCCTGTCGAAATCGACCGGCCAATTCCTGCATCATGTTCGATGGCGAGCGGGTCTCGCCCGCCCAAGCATCTTCAATCGCACGATTGAGCACGCGATCGGGCAAACGCCGGCTTAAAACCCCGCCGATGATCACTTCCTCTACGTTGTGCAAGAGGCCGGGCAAATAATTCGAACGAAAATGTCGTTCTGCTTCCGTTGCGGAGGAGAACGTCGAGGGCGTTTCTTCGCGCGACGTTGTATATGTTGTCACTGTTCGTGCTTCTTCCTTCCATCGCTCGATCAATGTCGGATCGTTCACGATTTCGATTTGCCGCTGGTAATCGGCAAAGCTCATTCGACGACTGAAGCGCTGTTCATAAAGGCTGCGAAGCTGCGGTTGATAATTGTGGTGATTGGTCGGGCCAAGCAGCGTCCCGCTCAATCGACATCGTGCGACGTTTGAGAAATTTCCCTTGATCGGATCGGATTGCGTGATGTCGATCTTGTAGAAATCCTCGTGGGCGAATCGAAATGCATTCCGCTCAAGAAATTCCTGATCAAGAGATACGGCCCCATGCTCACCTATTTGGTAAAGCGGCGATTCCGCCTTTGCCGTCAAGCGAACCTCATAGCGTTCCGGTTTTTCCAGGAACAGGCGCGCAAGCGCAAAAAGCGAATAGGCAACTGACCCCGACCTAATCTGTGCCACTACATTCTCGAACGCCGGCGAGTACGGTAGAAAACGAATCGTAACTTCCAGCGGCGATCCCGTGACCGCAGTATCCTGATCTTGTGAAAGGCGATCTTTAGCTTCGTGCGGACGATACTCACGCCCAGCCGTCTTCTTTCGCAATCCGCCATCCTTCTCGTTATCGGCCGCGGATGCTCGCCCCGGCGAATCTGTCCGTCGCCGGATTGGATGCTCCCCACGGCGATCCCGTCCGTCGGCGGATCGGATGTTGGCTGTTCGGCGTTTCTCGCCGCCGTCGCGTTTATCGCGCGCAGGATGCTGTCGACCACGTGGTCGCCTTCCCTCTTCTTCCCCTGTGTAATGCTCGTAGTTCCTCGCCTCAGTGGGTTCTTTCACCCACGCAGGCAGCAACTTCAAATCGAGAAAATCCGCAGGCTCGACAGTGGAAGAGGACATCGCTTCCATCTACTCGAACAATAAAAGAAGTAAACCCGAAGGTGTAGCGGCAGCTGGCCGCAGCCGCAACGATTCAGATCTGCGCGTGAGCACACACGCCTCTACAATTCCTGAAATTGATTGACAAGCTCTCTAATTCATTTACTTGCCATGCTGTGCCCGGATGGCGCCGGCGATTGCCGGGCTTTTCCACGCGCGATCAACACCAACAGAACAAATTTTATGGCGGAAAAATCAATCGAAGAAAAGGTTAAGGACATCATCGTCGAGCAACTTGGCGTCAACCCAGAGCAGGTCACGCCGCAGGCCTCTTTCATTGAGGATTTGGGCGCGGACTCGCTGGACATTGTCGAGTTGGTGATGGCGTTTGAAGAAGAATTTTCCGTCGAAGTCCCGGACGAAGACGCCGAAAAGCTGCAGACGGTCGGCGACGTCATTAAGTACATCGAAGAGCGCGCCAAGCCGCAGTAAGTTAGACATAGATGTCGAGTCCCGTAGTTGGAGAAGACTCGACCGATGCGGCCGATAACCCATGCCGCCTATTCGGCTATGGCTGGGAATAACCTCTGCTGTTGCGAAGCCCCATAACGCGTTCACACTAGAGAACGTGGACCTGACGCTTCTCGAGCGGCCGCTGTTTTATATCGGCGGCCACTACGTCACGTTTCTCGGGCTGATTGCGTTCGCAGCTTTCCTGGCAGCCGGGTTCATCGTGGCGCGGATATTACAGAGCCCTGCGATCCGCCGTTTTCTGAGCCGGTTCAAGATCGACAATAACCTGACCGCCATTCTCACCACGCTCCTGAGCCTGGCGGCGCTGATCTTCTTCATCGTCAGCGCGATCAACGCAGCCGGGATTCCACTTTACTGGAACGCCCCGTTGCCAGGCGTGACGCTGAGTCTTTTACAAATTTTTCTCCTGATCGCGCTGCTCATCGGGGTTTTCTGGCTCTCGTCCCGCACGAAACGTTTCCTCTTCAATCGGTTCCTCAGTAGAAGCGGACTCGACCGCGCTTTGCAGCACGCGATTGCGCAAATCGTCGGCTACATCGTGCTAATCGTCGGGATTTTGATCGTCTTGGATAATGCGGGTATCCATCTCGGGGCGCTCACGGTTTTTGCGGGCGCGGTGGGCGTAGGTGTCGGTTTCGGTCTGCAAAACATCGCCAGCAATTTCATCAGCGGTCTGGTCATTCTGGCCGAGCGACCGATTACCCTCGGAGATCGCGTCGAGGTAGCGGGGATCGCCGGTCAAGTGGAACGCATTCGCGCGCGCAGCACGGTGATTCGCACGAACGACAACATCATGATGATAGTGCCAAACACGAAATTCATCGATTCACCCGTGACCAACTGGACCTATACCGATCGCCGGGTGCGATTCCGCATCCCTGTCGGCGTCGCCTATGGCAGCGATATCGTAAAAGTGCGCGACACTCTGCTGGCTGTGGGACGTGAAAATCCCAATACGTTACAAGAACCGGCGCCGGGCGTTTTCCTTAAAAAATTCGGTGACAACTCGATCGACTTTGAGCTGGTGGTCTGGAGTAGTGAGATGAGCGCTCGTCCAAGCCGCTATCGCAGCGACCTCAACTTCGCCATTGTTGAGAAATTTCTTGAGGCCAAGATCGAGATGCCGTTTCCGCAGCGCGATCTCCATATTCGCAGCGGCACGCTCAAGGTGGAAAATGTCACAGAGCGAGAAACAACAAAACGCCCCGAATCAGCGGTCGTTTCTTCCGACCTGCGGAACGCGGACTAGATTGAATCACTCCGCCTTTCAAATGCCCTATAATTCTTCTTAGGCGGGGTTGCTAAGCTGCCTAACAAGGTGTGTCGAGGACCATGAAGATTCTCGATGAGGCCACGGTAGGACCTGACCGTATGTCCGACGTCATCATGTAGCCTATGCTTCTCGGGTTGGCGATCGCGCCAAAGCACGCTTCACCACTTCTATCAATTGAGCAGCAGCAATGGGTTTCTCGAGAACGGCGAATGCCCCCAGGCTCATCGCCTGAGCTTCGACATCAGGCCCCCCAAATGCCGTGATGATGATAACCGGCAATTCCGGGAGGGCACTGGCCAGCGCCAAAACGCCGCGCCCACTGAACATTGGCATCCGCAGGTCGGTGATAACCAAGTCGAATCGCTTTTCAGAGTCCGCAAGTTCCTTCGCAACCACAAGTGGATCAGACACGCCGGTGACTTGCATGCCTTCACTGGCAAGCACTTTAGTCATCGCCCGCAGCATTCCCCGATCGTCATCTACAACCAAAACAGATTTGTCCTGCAATTCGTCCATAATCTTTTCAAAGAGCAGCGTCACGCCATACCGCAAGTCGCCTAAGTTGGAAGAAGAAAATCGTCATGTCATGCGCCGACAGCCAAGGGAAGTTGAATGTTAAAAGTGCTGCCTTTCCCCCGCGCCGTAGCGCAATCAATCTTCCCGCCATGTTCATTGACGACCCGCTGGGCATATGCGAGACCGAGGCCGGTGCCATCGCTCTTCGTGGTGAAGAATGGGACGAAAAGATTTCGCGCTTCTTCCTCGGTCATGCCACGGCCGTTATCACTGATAGATACCAAGGCTCCCGCACCATTCCTTTGGGCGCTGACCGTCAGGTTCCCTCCATCGGGCATCGCATCCAATGCGTTACGGATCAAGTTTAGAAAGGCTTCCCAGAGCTGCTCGGCATCGACGTAAACCGGTGGCAAGTTCGGATCAAGCGTGCTCCTCAAGTACACGTGCTTTTGATCGAGCAACGGCTGCACGAAATTAAGTTTTTCCTCAAGAAAGCCCTTGAGCGAAACCACAGCCCGCTCGGACTTCGGCATTCGTGCGAATCGGAGATACTCCTGCAGCACTTGACCGATTCGCAATACCTGCGAACTCATCTCGCGCAGGAGCACCTGGCATTCGGCAGCCGAACGGCCGTTGGAATTTGCGAAAACGCTAAGTTCCTGCTCGATCAGGTCGAGGTTGAGGGAAATTGAACCGAGCGGGTTACGAATTTCATGGGCAACCTGGGCAGCCATCGAGCCAACCACCGCAAGACGCTCCACCTGGAGCTTCGCTTGTTCCAGCCGCTTGCGTTCTTCCATCTCCGCCCGCAGCGCAGCGGTTCGGCACTCCACTGTTTGCTCCAGATGGTAGTGAGAGCTGCGAAACGCCGTCAGCAACCAGACAACGACGAAAAAGAACACAAAAAGCATGATGGCGTTCCAAACGGGAATCAACGGATGCTGATACGCTGGCCCGCTGAACAGGTCGCTGAGGAACCATGCGCCAGCACAGAGCGCTCCCACTGCGAATCCCGCCGAGCGCCCGGCCATCCATCCCGCGAGGCACGTGGGCAGCAAGTAAAAAGCCGATATTGCCCACTCGCGACCCGTAAGATAATCCACGAGGCCGAGAACGGTTGCCAGCGTCACAGCAGCGGCAGTCGCAACCACCTTCGATCGCACACAAAACTCTCCCCTTGGATTCACTGGAACTCGGTACTGCAAAACTTTGACAAGACGGCTCGGAATTTCGTTCACGGTCGGCTTGTTTCCTGCGTGACCAACGGGGCAAAGATCGACATGTTCGACAAGGGACGACATGACCTTCAGCCGCGCAAGCTTGAGAAAAGCTCAGCGCCAGTAAATTCGTATTCTCGCTTGTCGGCGGGTTTAATCGGCCATCCTTTACCTCTTTTTCTATGGCGCATGGCAACACTATCCCTTTCCCACAGGGCGCGGTGAAAGTTGTTACGCGCGCTGAGCTGCAGAGTTGCGCCGCATGGAAACGGGCGTTTCAGAACAAGTGCAAAGATCATCGTTACTACGAGATCGTCGAAGAAACGTTGGAAGGCGATTTCGAACATCATTATCTGCTGCTCGGGGATCAGGCTGGCACAATTCGGGCAATCCAGCCGATATTTCTTGTCCGGCAAAATCTTGTCGAAGGTGTGCCGGGTAAAATTCGTTCCGTCGTCGATGTGATTCGCAAAATTTTCCCGCGCTTTCTAACCGTCCGCGTCTTGATGGTTGGCTGCACGGCCGGGACGGGCGACCTCGGCGCGTGCGGTGAGAAGGACGAATCGTGGGTGGCGCAAGCGTTGCAGGCGAGCCTCCGGACTTATGCCCGCCAAAACAAAGCTTCCCTGGTCGTTTTGAAGGATTTTCCGGCAAACTATCGCCCAGCACTTGAAACGTTTCCGTCGAATGGTTATGCCCGGATCCCGAGTATGCCGATGACGAGACTGGCGCTTCATTATGAGAACTGGGATGAATATTTTCGTACGCTAAGCAAAGCGACCCGGAAAGATTTGCGCAGAAAATTCCGCAAAGCCGAACGCGCGCCGAAGATCGACATGGAGGTCGTGAAGGACATTGCGCCTTTCCTCGATGAAATCTATCCGCTGTATCTCGCGGTGCACGAGCGGTCGCCATTAAAATTTGAGACACTGACGAAAGATTATTTCCGCGCTATTGCGCAGCGGATGCCGGAACGAGTGCGTTTTTTCATCTGGCGGCAGAGCGGCAAAATCGTCGCATTCAGTTTTTGCCTCATCTGCGATGACAAGATTTATGACGAATGCATTGGGCTGGATTACAGCGTCGCGCTTGATCTGCACCTGTATTTCTACACACTGCGCGACATCATCTCATGGGCGCTGCAACAAGGCTTGAAGTACTACTACAGCAATCCGCTAAACTACGAGCCGAAGCTGCATTTGGATTGCGAGCTCGTGCCGCTCGACCTGTATGTCATGCATACAAATCCGCTCCTGAATCCAATGTTTCGGCGCTTCATCAAGTACCTCGGTCCGACACGTCACGACCCAGTTTTGCCGCGATTTCCCAACGCCGATCAGCTTTGAACTCCTCCGGGTCGGGTCGCCAGTCCTGGCATTGTCATTCCGACCGAAGTGGAGGAATCTCTAACCCTTCGTTTTCGCTTCACGCGTTGATCCAACGTCAATAAGAGATGTCTCGACTTCGCTCGACATGACAAATGACACGAGAAATAAACCAATACCCGATCGCCCTTCCGGTTTTCGCAATCCATGGCTGCAACTCAGTTTGAGTGTGGTGTGTGTACTCGTGTCCGAGTTTCTTTTGAAACGCGGCGCTACGCAGGTTGCGGAGCCTGACAGCGCTTTTTCCTGGACTGGGATCAATGGTCTGGCTTCGCCACTGGTGTGGTGGGCAATCCTTCTGATCATAGCTAGCTTTATTAGCTGGCTC
>QHOX01000399.1 GCA_003219465.1 Verrucomicrobiota bacterium
ATGAATTCCACGAAGCAACTTTCGCCGCGCGCCAAAGCAAGGTGGGTTGGCATATTCGAGATACTCGCCGGCACATTTACGACTAACGGCCAAATCACCATCATGAATAAGGTTGTTGTCACCGGTAACGCCGCCGCTACAGCCACCAACATTCTCGATCACGAGCTTCTGTTTCGATTTGGATTTGCGTTTTGCCTCCTGGGCGCCGCGTTTCATATGGCGTGGGCGCTTCTCTTTTATGAGCTATACAAGCCGGTGAGTCGGACGGTCGCGCTGTTGGGGCTACTCACGATGACGATTGGCTGCGCAGTTCTGGCACTTGGTGCACTGTTTTACATTAGCCCTCTACTCGTCTTAACCGCGGGCCCATCTTTGACCGCGCTTACTCCAGATCAACTTCACGCGTTGGCCTATGCCTTCATCAAACTCAACACTGCGAATAACAATATCAATCTCGTATTCTTCGGGCTTTGGTGCGCGCTCAGCGGTTACTTAATTGCTCGATCGAATTTTCTGCCCCGAATTCTCGGCTGGCTCCTAATACTCGACGGTATTGGATGGATGCTGTATATCGCGCCGCCGCTCGGGAATTATTTGTTCCCCGTCATTGCCGTCTTCTGCGGACTCGCGGAGCTGCCGCTCCCGTGGTTTTTCATCTTCGGCTTTAAGGCCGAACGCTGGAAGGAATACGCGCAAGGCGTCACCACGTCGAATGCGGCGGAACGACTTTGAAAATAAAACGCACAATCAAATGGAGCCTCGCCGCGCATGAAGCCTAATTTTCAAAACCCCGAAGAGATCAGGGCACTCAAGAAACAATCCAGGATCGCCGCGGCCTTGTATTTCCTAAACGGTCTTCCCGCGCCTTTCGCGCTTCTCTACGTACCCAGTGTGTTGATCGTTCGCGGAAACGCGTTAGCTACCGCCGACAATGTCCGCAATTCTGAGACCCTTCTGCGCTTCGGAATGGCGGGCGAGCTGTTCTCCGCGACACTCGTAATTTTCGCGGTCCTGGCATTCTACAGCCTGTTCCAGGCCGTGAGTGCAAAACACGCCCGGGCGATGCTGGTGCTGATGCTGCTTTCCGTGCCTATTTCCTATCTCAACGTCCTGAGCGATCTCGCGGCGCTTGTTTTTGCGCGTGGCCCCGAGTTCTTATCCGCCTTCACTCAGCCTCAGCGCGACGCCCTCGTCCTATTTTTTCTCCGCTTGCACAACCAGGGACTTGCCCTCGCTCAAATCTTCTGGGGACTGTGGCTCTTTCCTTGTGGCATCGCCGTGATCCTATCCGGCTTTATCCCCCGTTCTGTCGGCATCGCGGTTATGATTGCGGGCTTCGGTTACGTGATCACCTCCTCTGTCTTTCTTTTTCTGCCCGGGTCCGCGCAAGGCATTGGCCAGCTCGCGCAGGTTCTCGGAGTTGGGGAATTTGCGTTTTTGTGGCTGTTGATCTGGGGCGCTAAGGCTCAACGCTGGACGACTGCGCATCCGGCGGCCGCGACATGAAAATAAAACGCTTACTCAAGTGGAGTCTCGGCGCGATTTTGCTCGTGCTGCTCGGCTGGCTCTTTGTCGCTTACTGGATGTCGACCAATGACTGCAATCAAAACGCTGCTAACCCGAATAATCCCATGAAAGCTATCGTAAATTGCGAATACGGCGTCGAGAATCTTCAGCTCCGCGAAATTGAAAAGCCGACGCCAGCTGATAATGAAGTTCTCGTCCGCGTTCGCGCGGCGTCGATCAACCCCGCTGACGGGCACTTAATCAGAGGCGTGTGGCTCATGCGCCCGATGCTCGGAATGCGCAAACCCAAGAATACCCGTTTCGGGACCGACTTCGCCGGTATCGTCGAAGCAGTTGGAAAAAATGTCGCTGATTTCAAAGCGGGCGACGAAGTATTCGGTGCCGCGAAGGGCGCCGTGGCCGATTACATCCGCGTCAAAGCTGATCGCGGCATTGTTTCGAAACCAAGCAACATCACATTTGAACAAGCGGGTTCGGTCGCAATTGCTGGACTGCGTTGCAAGGTCTCCGCGACAAGGGACACATTCAGACCGGACAAAAAGTTTTGATCAACGGCGCGTCCGGCGGCGTCGGCACTTTCGCCGTGCAAATCGCGAAAGCGTTCGGCGCAGAAGTCACCGCTGTTTGCAGCACGCGCAATGTCGATCTTGTAAAATCGATCGGCGCCGATCACGTGATCGATTACACCAAAGAGGATTTCACCAAAGGCGATCAGCATTATGACATGATCTACGATTTGGTCGGCAACCATTCGTTTTCCGAGCGCCGGCAGATTCTAACGCCCAACGGCATTTGCGTTCTCGCGGGAATGGGCGGCGCCGGATTGCATCCCGAATCGTGGCGCCGGCTTATTGCCAATTTCAGCGCCGCGTTCCGGTCAAACTTCACCCCGCAGAAGTTTGTCACCTACATCGCCAAACTGACGAAAGAAGATCTGGATGTTCTGCGCGATCTCATGCAATCCGGAAAAGTCTCGCCCGTCATTGATCGCACTTACAAGCTTGATCAGACACAAGCAGCCGTCCGCTATTTAGAAGAAGGTCACGCCCGCGGAAAAGTCGTCATCACCACGGACTAACATGACAAACAATAAGATCGATCCGCCAAAGGACGGATTCGCCGTGGCGAACAATTCACAACGCACGGCGGCAAAAGTCGCAGGCATTAGCGGCCTGCTCACCTTCGCGATCGTCGTTTTCGGCAACTTTGTTTTACTCGGGCCGCTCGTCATCCCGCGCAACGCCGCCGACACCGCGCGCAACATTCTCGCGCACGAAACACAATTTCGCGCCGCGCTTACCTGCTTCATTTCCTATGATATCGGCGCCATCGTTCTCTCGACTGCCCTCTACGTTATACTCGCGCCGATCAATCGCGGCCTCGCCTTGGCAGGCGCATTGTTTCGCGTTGCCTTCGCGATGTTGTGGCTTATTGCGCCACTGAATAGTTTGGCCGCTCTTCGACTGCTCGGCGATGCGCCCTATTTAAAAATTTTCGAACCGGACCGCCTCCAAACGCTCGCTCGCGTCCAGCTCGCCGGAAGTTTTGACGATTATTATGTTGGCCTTCCGCTCTTTGGATTGGCGGCGACTATTTG
>QHOX01000007.1:0-2402 GCA_003219465.1 Verrucomicrobiota bacterium
AAAGCATCTAAGCGCCAAGCCTATCCCAAGATGAGATCTCCCTGAAGGGTCGTGGTAGACCACCACGTTGATAGGCTCCGGGTGCAAGCACAGTAATGTGTTCAGCTCAGGAGTACTAATAACCCGTTCGGCTTGATCTTTTACTTTTCTGTTAAGCCGTTCCGCGCTTTTGCGGAGCGGCAAACAGAGGAGACAAAAGATCTCAATTAAAACTCAGATGTTGTAGCGTCCGCTGTTCTCAGCGGATTTGTTTCCGAAAACCTGTATGTAGATGCCAGCGAACCAGAAAAGATTTTCGATTTGCGACTTGCGAATGCCGATTGAAAATCGTGTTCTTTCGAAATTTAGGTAGGGCGATTGACCTGAACTTTCCGAAGTCACCAGAGACTCGGCTTCGCGCTTGCGTCGCTGCGACAGCAGCGAACCGCCAGTGCGGTTCCGCACTCTGGTGACAATAGCGCAGTGGCACCACCCGTTCCCATTTCGAACACGGAAGTGAAACGCTGCAGCCCCGATGGTAGTACGGCGACAGGCCGTGCGAGAGTAGGACGTCGCCAGAACAGAGCGCCCGGCATGTCATGAGATGTGCTGGGCGCTTTGTTTGGCGTCGCCTACTCGAGCAGAGAACACGACGTGCTGGGAAGCCGTCGGGTAGATGGTCAAACCCGCGAGGTAGCGGGTGAGCATGTGGGCACATGCGAATCAGTAGGACGTCGCCAGAACTAAATGCCTGGTGGTTGATTCCATCGGGCATTTTGCTTTTCTGGAGACGCCTGCTCGAGCACGGCGCGGCGGAATGCCGCCTGCCGTAAAGAGAATCGAGCGGTGGGGAACCGCGAGATGGACGGTCAAGCCCGCGAGGGTAGCGGGCGTGCGCGTGGGAACGCGCGAGTCAATAGGACGTCGCCAGAACAAAATGCCCGGCGAGCTTCTCATCGGGCATTTTGCTTTCTTGCCCATGCTGGGGAGTGAACGAGCCCTCGCGTTCACGAACTCGTATTCGGGCGCACCGACAAACGCCGGGTCTTGATTTCGCCACCTAACTTCATTACAACGGCGCGATGGCAGACGAAACACCACCACCCCCGCAGCCGGCTGTTGCGCAAACAGTTCCTCGTACTCCGCCTGTCGCGATTTGGAGTCTCATTTTAGCTGTTCTCTCATTTACGTGCGGTTGGCTGTTCACCGCAATCCCAGCGGTAATCTGCGGCCACATTGCTCGTGCGAAAATTCGCAAGTCTGGCGGCGCGCTCGGCGGGAGAGGCATCGCGACGGGCGGGCTGGTTTTAGGCTACATCGCTCTTGTGCTCGGTATTATGGGCATCCCGCTGCTTGTCAGCATGATCCAGTCGGATCGCGAGCGGTTACAACGACTTTCTACGGAGCGAAAGGAAATCGCATCTGACGATGGCAAAATAAGAGTCACCGTTCCGGGTACGTGGACCAAACTGCCAGAGATCAATAAACAGGCATCGCTGCAAGTTGGTAACAAGAGCAAAGAAGTGTATTTGATCGTGATCACCGACACGAAGGCTGACCTCGACAATTTCACTCTTGAAAAACACCATCAACAGACCCGTGACCGCATGTTGCAGAAAATGAAGAACGCGTCAGGTACCGAGCCCGTTTCTCTGACGATCGATGGTCATCCCGCTACGCAAGACGAATTAAGTGGGACGGAAAAGGGCACCAACGTTGTTTTTCTTCATACTACTGTCGATGACGGCGATCGTTTTCAACAAATCCTCGCTTGGACGCTCAAGTCTCGGTGGGAAAAATAAAATCAACTACTGCGCGAAATTACCGGAACTTTGCATGCGGAGAAGTAGAGGTAATCATCTCAGTTGCTTAGGAGCGTCGTAAGATCAATCCCGTCTCGCTCCAGTAGTCGATGATGAATTTGGTCTCCGATCTGCGATTAATCCAGCGCGTCACGCTTTCATACTCTGCGATCATAAATGGCCATGCTGGCCGTCGGTTCTGCGGGAGCGAAACCCTTGCTTTAACAAGTGCCTCTTCGGGTTCCACAGTTAATGATGTAAGCACGCCAATCCGCGGAAATGTTGCAGTTGAGATTTCTCGCCGATCGTCTTGTAGCGCATCTGCAAACATTAGCATTGAAGCATACGGTAGCTCTTCGAACGGCAACGGCGGTAGGCCGCATTCCTCTAAACGGTTTCGGCAGCGCTGGTCATGAAAGATCATGGACAAAGCAGCGATCTCGCTCGCAACCAACGCTTTTACCGCGTCATAGTGCACGCTCTTTTTTGCGGTGTCAGTTCGGCAAAGCTGAATCAGACTTAGTCCCGACACAATACTGTGGCTGAGACGACCACCGTCGAAGTAGGCTGTTTCTAATGCTGCATCGAACTTCAGTGTTACATCCGATCCAATGCTGTCCG
>QHOX01000007.1:2431-16197 GCA_003219465.1 Verrucomicrobiota bacterium
AGCGATCCGAAATCCGACGAAAAAGATCCAGCAAGTCTTTCCTCGCCGCCGTGAACTCACCTTTCCAAGCGCGCTGGATAGCGAGCTTCATTGAATTTGGCAAAGACGCATCGTCTTCTGCCGTGTGCTCAAGGCCCAGGGTGAAGTAAAAGGTCGACCACGGACTCTCCGCTAAATATCCAGGATCATGAAACAGACACGTAAGGATCCAGAGCGTCTCACAGAACCGAAGCTTTGCGATGTCTCTCGGATCTTCCAGAAAGCGGTCGGGTCTGGCAGTATTCTTACGACCGGCGAACAAATCACCGAGTATTAACAACCCGATAAATAGATCGTTAAACGTGTGAAAGAAATGATCACGTGCGTGAACGTTAGC
Organism: Verrucomicrobiota bacterium; assembly: GCA_003219465.1. Lineage (GTDB taxonomy): Bacteria > Verrucomicrobiota > Verrucomicrobiia > Chthoniobacterales > UBA10450 > Udaeobacter. Next base: position 2,808 of record QHOX01000007.1, read on the forward strand.
ACGCGATCGTTCAAAAGCTTGAAGCGCTTGCAGCCTATGTATCGGAAAGAACAATCGCCGATCACCTTCGCAAATTTCATCGACAAATGTATACAGCGCGTGCGCTTCTCGACTGTAACTGGGAGCCTGTTTCGTCAGTCTTGAGTAGCGCTCAGCAAACCGCTGAATGCAGCGGCTCAAATACGGACTGAAACCTTTCGACTGTTTTAGTCGCTCAATTACCCACGAGGGGATGTGACCGTGTTCGATTTGAGATCGCTTTCGGCGAGGAACCCGATACCTGGGTGGAAGCACAAGAAAGCAACCATCTTGGGTTTCAAGCAACAGACCAGTACGCAATTGGATGCAATCTTCTAAGACAGCCGATGCGTAAGCCCGCGAGTCAAACTGTTTTGACAACGGTGAATGGATAATGATCGAAACCTTGCTTAAAGTCTTGATCTGCCTTGCCGCTCTTCTCACACGCTCCGGAATGTTTGATGAACCTAGCTGATGGATGAGGAAATATTGCCGCCCTGATTTCACCGAAAGGTCGGGCCCGAATTTAAAATTCGCTGGTAAAACGTGCGCCTTGCGAACTGAGGAAAAATCCACCTGGGAGGCTGAAACCCCACAACTCAGTTGCCGTAACAACAGTCTTACCGCCGTAGCAGGTAGCTCGGCTTTAGGCATCCAGTCGCTGGCAGAGCCGTCTAGCCGACAGCGCTAATCGGCGCAACCCGTTCTGAAGGTCTCGCTGGACGCGACTACGGGTTTGTTCTCGAGGAACCGAGCTTTCAAGATGACTTAGCTGATAACGGTCGATCGTCTGTGTTAACGCCTCCACAGATGAAATCAATCGTCCTGGTGGCGGCGCCTTCTCTTGCACTACTTCCGGAAGTCGAACCGCGATTTCGGATCGTAGATCATCGAACTGCTTCTCCTCCTTGCGAATGAAATCCTGAAACAGACTCTGAGCGACCCGCTTCTGTGCCAATGGCAGTGTTGGTAAGAACAGCGGCGTGATTTCACGTATCTGCTCGCGGCTCTGCACCGCGCCAGTCACAAAGCCTTCGGTCGTCTTTCGCAGAAGTGCGCCACGAACCGTTCGAGCTTTCCTTTCTGGGGCATGATCATGATTGTAGTACTCTGGGAAAGCACGCAAAGAGGGTTCAACGATGCTCGCTTCGATCGCAAGCACGTACGAGTAGATGTCTTTTTTTGGCTGGCGCTCGTCAAACTCATAGATGGCTTCCTTCAAAGCTTTTGGCCATGCTAAGACATGGACCCGATCACGGGCAGTAACAGGCTGCATCCCGGTGTCCCGAACTAACTTCTTTACCCACTCCTGCTTCTCTCGAAATCTTATTCCGCGGTCGAGTTGTGGGTATGCCTCAGCAAGCGATCGACATTGCGCCAGCGGCTTCCATTGCTCACGTGTCATGTGCAAATGAAACATGAGCCGGCGCAGATCCCGAACTGAGTAATTTGGATGTAAAACGTGGGCAGGAACTGACGATTTACCGAGCGCTTTAGCAGCCCAATAGCGCCGCTCCCCATCAACAAGCTCGTACTTGATCCCCTCGCGCGGGGTGCGCAGTTTGGTCACTACGATCGGCACAAGCAGCCCAACTTTGTCAATCGATGAAACTAGTCGTTCAAAGCTATCGTCTTTTTGAACCTCGCCACGAGGGTTGTGGGAGCTCGGTCTTATCGAAGCCACACTGATCTCTCTTACGTCACCAACAAACTCTGAAGTATCCATGGTTCACCTTGTTTTAACGAACACCAAGACCCACTCTTTCTTGGTGCCCCTGTAGCTACGGCGGCTTCTCCTAATATCAGGAACACTATCTGTGATTTGGTCTAATAATCTCCACCCTCCAATTTTGTTTTCGAACACAGAGCGGACAATCTCATCGGTTCTTACAACGCTTCGCGATTTGCGGACTTCCCCGACAATAAGAATAGCCTTGCCCTTGGGTTTTAAGTAAGTTCCCAGTCTTCGCGCCGTCACTTCCATCAGCACGGTGAATGCCTTTTCATCGGTCGGCAATGCCTCGTCTAGTTTTCGATGTGAACGAACTCCGGCGAACCAAAGGCGAAGTCGATTGTCGCGACCATAGTCCAACGCGTTCATGTAAGGCGGACTCGTTACCGCCAGATTTGCCTTAGTGCGCATCGACAGGCGCCGGATATCTGTCTTGTAGAACGATCTGCGCGTTCGAATCCTCGTCGGGTCGAACCGCGCGTACGTTCGCAGCAACTTGGCAACCAACCGCGGTTCAACGTCACGGTATTTGTACATCTGGGGATACTTAGCTTGCGGGAATTTCCGGTGGCGTAAATAAGGAACAAGATGGCTACATGGATACGATAAGAATCCTGGTCTCTGGTGATGAAGAATGCCCAGTAAATTCCCGAGCAGGAACCACTCGCGATTCCTTCGGAGCAGATCAGCTAGTGTTTTGACCTCAGCGAGCGTTTTCGGGTGGAAGAAACGGCGGACCCACGGCGGTGCTGTGACACGATGGTTTCGTTTGCGCGCCAGGACCTTAGCGCGGCTCACGTATTCTGTCGCAATCCCAAGCGCGCGCCAGACATCGGATATGGGAAACAGTTTCGCTCGCGTGAGCACAGCTGCGTATGGATTAATGTCGGCAGCAATCACCGATCGCTCGCGTAGCAGTGCCTCGAGTGGAACAACGCCGGAGCCACAAAATGGATCAATGACTACATCATCTTCCTGGGAGTACTGTTCCACGAGTGTGCCGGCAAGCCGCGTCTTGAGCTTGCCGATATACGGCGCGAGTTGGTGAAGACTGCATTCCGTGCCGACGCTACTTGCTCGCCAAGTTCGGGGGAGATTGCTCAGCCGAACCGCCATGTACGCGACGATATCCACAGTGTCGCCGCTTGTCGAGCCGTTTGCAGCCGCGTAATCAGTCTTCTCACGCTTCGTTCGCAAGTGCGTCGATTGTTTTCCACTCTTCTGCGCCCAACTGTATTCTGCACGCCGCCATATTTTCCTCCAGATGCGCGAGCGATGACGTGCCTGGAATCGGCAGCATTACTGCGGATCGATGCAACAGCCATGCCAGCCCCAGCTGATAAATGGTTATCCCATGATCCTTCGCGATTTTTTCCAAGGCGGCGCTGGTCATTCCTCTGCTGCCACCAACCGGCGCCCAAGGCATGAAGCCGATCTGTTCTTTTTCGCAATATGCGAGGGTGTTGTCCCATTTTCGGTCGGTGATGTTGTAGCGGTTCTGCACCGTCACGATCGGCACAATCTTGCGCGCGCGCTCAACCTGCTCGGGAGAGACCTCGGATAACCCGATGTGGCGAATCTTGCCGGCGCTCTGAGCTTCCTTCAATGCGCCAAGCGAATCTTCCATCGGGACCTTGGGATCGACACGATGCAGTTGATACAGATCGATCCGCTCAAGCTTTAGCCGCTTGAGACTTTTATCGACGCATTGCTTGAGATACTCAGGGTCACCCTTCGGCACCCACTGAGTGGGTCCGGGTCGTATCTGACCGCCCTTTGTCGCGATGACGAGTCCTTTCGGGTATGGATAAAGCGCCTCTGCAATAAGCAATTCATCCGTTTCAGGTCCGTAGGCGTCCGCCGTGTCGATCAAATTCACTCCCGAGCTCGACGGCGCGTCGCAAAACTTTGCGCGCGTTCTCGCGGTCTGGCGGCCAACCCCATATCCCCTCGCCTGTCAGCCGCATCGCGCCAAATCCAAGTCGATTAACTGGCAAATCTCCACCAATGCTGAAACTGGAATTATCGTTCGCCGATGCAGCCGCAAAGAGTGTTGCCGCTCTGCCCGCCAAAAGCGACGCCCCGCCTGCTAGAGACGCACGAACAAATACTCGCCGGCTGATCGTGCCGTTATGTCGCTCATCGTTTGTTGCCAAAGATCTTTCATTCATAACGCAACGTAGTTTCACGTAATACGGCGCACTACCGAAATTTCAGCACCTCTTAATCTCGAGAGGTAGGATTCGGACACTCGGCCACTTTGCCTTTCGTACCCCGAAATGTTTGTTCATTCTCTACATGCTGGCGTCGAGTGATATCCGCGCTAGCTTTTCGTCATGTTAACGAGTCAAAAAGTTATCGACGCGATCAACGAACAAATCGGCTACGAGTTCAGCGCGGAGCTACAGTATTACGCCATTGCCGCGCATTTTGCGGCCGAAGCGCTGCCGCAACTTTCGCAGCATTTCTTTCGGCAGGCGGAGGAAGAAAAAGGGCATGCGCTGCGGTTTATCAAATATGTGGTCGATGCGGGCGGACGCGTGGCGATTCCGGCGATCGACGCGCCGAAATCAAAATTCAAGACCGCGCGCGACGCGGTGAAACTTTCACTTGATCAGGAGATTCATGTCACAAATCAAATAAACGGGCTTGTGGAGCTCGCTCGAAAACAAAACGACTACATCACGATCAATTTTTTGCAGTGGTTCCTGACTGAGCAGCTCGAGGAAGTTTCGTCGATGGATAATTTGCTCAAGATCATCGAACGCGCAGGAACGGATCTTTTGCAGGCGGATGAATACCTGGCGCGAGTGGGTGTTCGCGCCATTCCCGAGCCGCCTAAACAATAGTCCGAGCCGGACTGGCGGTTTCCCCTCACCTCAATCCTCTCCCTCAAGGCGAGGCGGAAACCTCAAGATTGTTGAGCCTGCGCGTAGCGATCACGCGCTACCCGTGCCGCTGAGACAGCGGCCGCTACAGCATCACGTCCGACACGGCCACCACTACAGTGAACGCGACATCTGATTTGCTTCACGCGGTGCTCGGGCTTATCGCCAACTTATGAATCCGAAAATTATTTGTTTGCTGGGAGCGCTTAGTCTCGCGCTGAGCGGGATCGTACTTGCTGCCGGCGCGAAGACTTATCAAATCACCGGAACGGTTGTCGAAGCGACAGGTAGCAAAGTTACCGTGGCAAAAGGAACGGAGCGATTCGAATTCGATATCGATCCAGCCACGACGAAAGGTTCAGCCGAACTGAAAGTCGGATCGACCGTGACGGTGACGTACGTGATGAGCGCGACGAAAATCGAACAGAGCGCAGCTGGACCGGCGAGCAGTCCGTAGTTGATTGAATAAACCGACGATTGCTAGGCAGCATTTGCGCGACCTCGCCAGTTCGGCTCGGACCGAGACGCGGAGAATTGTAGAGCGGCCGCTCCGGCTGCCAACTTTCTGAATCGGCAAGCGATGCGCGTGCCTTAAGATTCACCCAGAAATTCTGTTTAGTGTTCGCGGATGACCTTCAAAGATCATTTTTCGAGGCAGGCTGCTGATTACGCGAAATTCCGGCCACGGTACCCGCAGCAACTATTCGAATATCTTGGCAGCATCGCGCCAAGTCGTCAGCTCGCGTGGGATTGCAGCACGGGAAATGGACAAGCGGCAGTCGGATTGGCAGCGGTGTTCGACCGCGTGATGGCAACCGATGCGAGCGAGAAGCAGATCGCGAATGCCCAGCCTCATGAGCGCGTCGAGTATCGTGTCGCACCCGCAGAGAACAGCGGCATCGAATCAGGGACGATTGATCTGGTCATGATCGCGCAGGCATTGCACTGGTTGGATCTGGCCCGTTTTTATGCGGAAGCGCGGCTGGTGTTGAAGCCTGGCGGCGTGCTCGCTGCTTCAGCTTACAACTTGTTGCACATCGAGCCGGCAATCGATCAGGTTGTGAATCGATACTACTACGAAGTGGTCGGACCTTTTTGGCCGCCGGAGCGCGAACTCGTTGAGCAGTTCGCTGGGCTCCCATTTCCGTTTCACAAGCTCGATCCGCCAAAATTCGAAATCACCGCATCGTGGAATCTCGATCATCTGCTGGGCTACCTTCAAACGTGGTCTTCGACGCAGCGATTCATTGCGGCGCGAGGTATCAACCCGTTGGACCAAATAATCGATGAGCTTCGCAATGTGTGGGGTAACCCCCGGCAAACACGAAAAGTTACCTGGCCGCTGGTCCTGCGTGTTGGTGTAAAGGCGATGGCACAAAAACTGTAGGGGAAGCAGTTTGCTTCCCGAACATAAGGACACTAACCGCGTCCCCTACAGAAAAGCCTTTCCTAACGAGTGACGAAGTAAAAGCTTGCAGCCAGGCTGCCTTTGAGAATTGAATGGCGGCATGAAAATGAAAATCTTTACATGCACAATTGTCGCCGGATGCATGCTGAATGGGATCGCATTCGGGCAAACGCTCACAATCGCAGGGACAGTGTGCTCATGCACCAGTGCCCAAGTCATGGTGCAGGAAGGAACGCACTATTGGATTATTAAGCGCACGCCGAGTACAACGATCGAGGGAACGTGCGCGTCTGGTTCCGTTGTGACCGTCCAATGCAAGTCAACAGATGCGCAACGAAAAGAAGGCTCGTGTACAGGGACGACCGGGGCGACGAGCCCGACACGGCCGCCCGCTTCAGCAACACCAAAGCCTTAAGGCGTGATCTAAGGTTTTCGGTCTCGGTTGCCGCATAGCGGCGCTACAGCTGTCTCTCTCAAAGCTGTCGAAACAGTCTCCGGCAGTGCAGGCCGTATTCTGCGCAAAACCGCATATACGGAGAACACAAAGACCGTCCACACTAACAAGCGAATCGTAAGGCCTCAGATCGCAAAAGCACTTGAATAGAAATAGCCGGGCGGAGTCTAATCGACACATGAAAATGAAATTGCCACTCAGTTTGTTGGCCGCAGCAAGTTTGGCGCTCAGCAGCGCAGCTTTTGCCGCGGGTGCTAAGACTTATCAAGTGACCGGGCCGGTTCTCGAGGTCACTGATTCAATGATTGCGGTAAAGAAGGGAACGGACCGCTGGGAAATCAATCGTGACGCGAATACCAAGGTCACGGGAGACCTCAAGGTCGGCGAGAAAGTGACTATCACCTACACGATGTCAGCCACAGACGTGGAAGTGAAGGCCAGCAAGGGTGCTAAGAAAGAAGCAGCCAAGCCTGCGCCGACGCCATAAACTGAGAATGACTCAGAATCGCCGGATGCGCTTTTCGTGTCCGGCGATTTTATTTTCCCTCTGTCATGTTGAGCAGAAGCGCTGCAACGAAATGCAAAGCATGAGGCCAGGCTTTCAAACATCTCTGGATCTTCTCCAGCACCGCTGTTGAGCCTTACGATCAGAGATTCTTCGCTTCGCTCAGAATGACAGGAACGCTATCTCCGTCGCCCGCTGCCGCCGAGGATGCCGCCAAGCAGGCCGCGAGCGATTTGCCGGCCGAGTTGGCTGCTCGCCGCGCGCATCGCACTCTTGGCTAGTGAAGTAGCAAGTGAATCGTGGACCCCGCCGCGCGGCCCAACGGTGGGCTGGAATGCCGCAGTCACAGTCCCCAAGGCCTCCGCGAGCACAGATGGTTGTGCCGGTGCAGGTGCCGCCTCGCCTGGTACCACTGGTGCTGCGCCGGCACTTTGGGTCTTCTCCCCTGCTCTCGCCTGCAATTTTTCATAAGCCGATTCCCGATCGATCGCCTTTTTCGTAGTGACCCGCGAGCACCGACGAACTGATAATTTGCTTCCGCTGATCCGGTGTGATTGCGCCTACTTGACTGCGGGGCGGAACAACTTTCGCGCGCTCGACAATTTGCGGGCTGCCATTTTCATCCAGCATTGATACAAGCGCTTCCCCTACAGCGAGCTCGGTGAGCACGGTCTCAGTCTTCAGTTTGGGGTTTTGGCGAAATGTTTGGGCGGCGGCTTTCACCGCCTTCTGATCGCGCGGGGTGAAGGCGCGTAGAGCATGTTGTACGCGGTTGCCGAGTTGACCAAGAACCACCTCCGGAATGTCGAGCAGATTCTGACTGACAAAGTAAACGCCCACGCCTTTGGAGCGGATAAGTCGCACCATCTGCTCAATTTTCTGTTGAACTGCCGGCTCGATGTCTGTGAACAGCAAGTGCGCTTCATCAAAAAAGAAGACCAGCTTTGGTTTTTCCGGGTCGCCAATTTCGGGAAGATTTTCGAACAACTCTGACAGCATCCAGAGCAGAAACGTCGCGTAAACCTTTGGCGATTTTTGCATCAGCGTGTCGGCGGAAAGAATGTTAACGACGCCGCGTCCATTCTGAGTTTGAATTAAGTCGTCGAGATTGAGCGCTGGCTCACCGAAAAATTTGTCTGCTCCCTGCGATTCCAGCGCGAGCAAATTGCGCTGGATCGCGCCAGCGCTCGCGGCGGAGATATTTCCATACTGAGTTTTAAATTGGTCGGCATTGTCCGCCACGTATTGCAACATCGACCGCAGGTCCTTGAGATCGAGAAGGAGCAAGCCGTTATCATCGGCGATTTTGAAAACCATGTTGAGCACGCCCGCCTGCGTGTCGTTTAAATCGAGCAAGCGGCCGAGCAGAAGCGGGCCCATTTCCGATACAGTCGCGCGCACAGGATGTCCCTGATCGCTGAACACGTCCCAAAACACAACTGGACAGGCTTCGCCGGTGAAATTCTCGACCTTAAGCTCCTTCGCCCGCTCGACTACCTTCGGACTGTTTGCGCCGGGTTGGCTCAAGCCAGCGAGATCGCCTTTGACGTCAGCCATAAAAACCGGCACGCCACGCGCACTAAAATTCTCCGCGAGCGTTTGCAGCGTGACCCGTTTTCCCCGTGCCAGTCGCGCCCGCGATCAGTCCGTGGCGGTTCGCCATTTTAGGCAGCAAAAATATCGCTTCCTTCGATCGTGCGACGAGGATGGGTTCGGCCATAACTTGAATACGATTTTGCCAAGGGGTAGCGCAACTGTCCAGTGCTACCCTGAGGGCGCGCCTGTTGAACGCCTGCTTGACACCCCGGTCCGTCACACGACCGAATCACCACGCTGACTATCAAATCACTCTCCCTAACGAGCAAACAAGTAAAAGCTTGCAGTCACGCGGTCTTTGCGAATTTAATGACGGCATGAAAGTAAAGATCTTGATAGGCGCAGTCTTCGCCGGATGTATTTTGGGCAGCCTGGCGTTCGCACAATCGCTTCAGATTAAGGGGAATGTCAGCTCGGTTAACGACACTCAGGTTGAGGTCCAATGCGACGGGGCGACTTGGGTCATCAAGCTTACTCCCTCTACGACCGTCACTCCCGCGCCGACGCTGGGTACGACAGTCACTGTCCAGGCCAAGTGCCCTGATGCGCAAAGGAAAGAAAATCCCATAGGTACTCCCACACCGACCCCGTCAGGAACACAATCGCTTCAGATTAAGGGGAAAGTTGCCGACCTGAAGCCTAACATGATTACGCTGACATCCGACACTGAGACTTGGTGCGTCAGGCAGGGGCCGGGTACGAATACGGCTGTGGTCAGCGGTGATTTGATCGTAGGTAAGCCAGTCACGCTCAAGTGCAACTGCCCTGATGCGCAAAGGAAAGAAGGCCCAGTGTGTTTTCCGACGCCGAGTCCAATGGCGACGCCGAAGCCGACGCCAACAGCTACGGCGGCCAACGGCTGACGCAACGACCGACATACCGATCGAGTTTTGCAGCGTTCCAGTGAAAAGCGCCGGCAGCCGAAGACCGCCGCTACAGAACGAAGCACTGAGCTTAAGTTCAGTACAGATACGGCTTGGAAAGCGGGAACGCGTTTTTGATTAACTCGACACGCGGTTTCGCATCGTCTGCCACAATGACTTCCACCACGTCGAAACGGAAAAGAATATCGGGGTTGTCGAGCATTCGCAGCCAGGCGAGTGCGCCGCGTGAAATTCGTTTCTGTTTTTCTCGATCAACGGCCGAAATGGGGCGGCCGAAATCTTCCCGCGTGCGCGTTTTTACTTCGACGAATACCAGTGTGTCGTTATCGCGGCACACAACATCGATTTCGCCGCCACTGCGCCCGCGAAAGTTGCGGAAGAGGATCTTGTAACCGCTACGCTTCAGGTATCGGCACGCTAATTTCTCGCCGCGCGCGCCGCGACGGAGATGACCGGATTTGGAGAATTTCTTCCAAGGCAAGAAGCGGTTGCGCCACTGGCTCGAAAGATCGGCGATGGATCTGGCAAGGGCCGAATTCATGAAGCTTCAAAAGATGCAGTTCAGTTCCGTAACCTTTGTGCTGGCTGAAGCAATACTGCGGGAACTGCGCGCAAAAGTCACGCATGATCCGGTCGCGCGTGACCTTCGCGATCACGCTTGCGGCGGCAATGCTCAAGCTGATGCAATCGCCATCGATAATTGCCGTCTGCGGAAGTGGAAAAGGAATCACCGGCAAACCGTCGATCAAAACGTGGTCCGGCGGTTCGAGCAATGCTTCAATGGCGAGGCGCATCGCACGGTGGCTCGCCCGCAGGATGTTAACCCGGTCGATCTCAACAGAATCGACAATGCCGACGGTCCATCGGATTTCGGGATTCGAAATCAGCTCGCAATAAATTTCTTCGCGTAATTCCGACGCTAGCTGTTTGGAATCGTTCAGACGACGATGCCGAAATTTTTCGGGAAGAATCGCCGCACCGGCAACGACCGGCCCGGCCAATGCGCCTCGGCCAGCTTCGTCAATGCCCGCAATGCGCGAGACTCCTGTGATGCGGAGTTTTTTTTCGTACCGAAATCCGCAGCGGCGGTAGGCCATCAGTGCAAATCATTTCAGATTTGCCCTCAGTGGCAAGTGACTTGTGATCAGTGGCGAGAAATAAGTTGGTAGGGCGCGTCACTCCGTACGCGCCGAGCGGACGGCATGGGAGTGCCGTCCCTACCAAAAGCGGTCATCACTCCCTAACCGCCGTCGCTTCCTTCCCCTTGCGGCTACGGAGATAATTCAGTTTCGCCCGACGGGCGCGACCTTGTTGTTCCACTTCCACTTTTGCGATGCGCGGCGAATGCAGGGGAAATACCCGTTCGACACCCTCGCCGTACGAGATACGGCGCACGGTGAACGTTTCGTTGAGCCCGCGACCCTTCCGGCCGATTACCACGCCAGCAAAGATCTGGATTCGTTCCTTGTCTCCTTCCACGACGCGAGTGTGCACGCGGACGCTATCGCCAACAGAAAAGGGTGTGGCATCGCTTTTCTGCTGTTCTTTCTCAATAGTATCGATGACCTGATTCATAAACTGGTCGTCAGCCGCGCGGCTGCGGGCGCACACTCTCATTCGAAGGCTTGGGTTTTGCAACCCGAAATCGCGAATCATTTGAGCACGAGCACGAAGCACAACAACGTCAGAAAATCTGTGAAAATCTGCGGAATCTGTGGCTAATTCCGATTCTCATCGCGCCCGTAGCTCAACTGGATAGAGCGTTGGCCTCCGGAGCCAAAGGTTGTGGGTTCGACCCCCGCCGGGCGCACGTTATTTAGCGATCCAACGAGCCGACGATTTAGCGATTGAAAATCACTAAGTTGCTAAATCATCAAATGCTGATCACCCCAGTGCTTCCACCCTACTGAGCAGATCCTTCTTGCTCGCCACTCCGATGACCTGATCGCGCAGTTGGCCGCCCTTGAAAAAAAGCAGCGCGGGGATCGCGCGAATGTTGTACTTAAAAGACAGACTCTGATTTTCATCGACGTTCACCTTCGCTACTTTAACCGAGCCTGCCTTCTCGCGCGCAATTTCGTCCAGCAGGGGCGCGATCATTTTGCACGGGCCGCACCATTCGGCCCAAAAATCGACGATCATCGGCTTATCGTCCTGCGTCAGTTCGCGGTCAAAATTGGATTCGTTAAGCGTGATAACTGCAGAATTTTCCATGGCTAAGAAAAATAAGTCCAAATCTGGATAATCAAAATCAATGCCGAAATCCCGAGGAGCATCCAATACAGCAGCATTGAGCTTTTCTCCACGGGCGCCACTGCGATCGGCGGATTCTGCGGGGCGGTCTGCGGCATTGCGATCAGCGGTTGAGTCTTCTTCTGCGCCGAGCGCAACGGCTCGGGCATAAGCGGAATGCGCACGGTCTCCCTTTTCGGTCCTGAAGGGGATGGAACCGGAGGAGGACGCACCGAAGCCGATAACGGGCGGGTAGCAGCTGGCGGTTTCGGTGGCGGGAAAAAGTTCGTGGACGAAATATCCTCGGGAGCAGACTGCGGGGAAGAGGGAACGGGGGGACCGCCGGTTTCACGAACCGGTAACTGGATCCGGACTGTCTCGCGCGGTTTCACACTTGGATCCGGCGGCTTCGTTACAGGCGGCAACTCGATGCGAACCGTTTCTTTTTTTGGATGGTCAGGTTCGGCCATTAGTGTTGCAGAAATTGATCAGAAATCGCCGACTTGTCACTAGCCAATCTTGCGGCTCAGGAAAATGTGGCTCGCCTTAGGCCAGCAGATCGTAGCCGCGGCTTCCTTTGACAGTCCGCCAAATGAACTCGCCAACAGACGCAGGCTCGGACAAAACGACGCGCGCATCGACATCGGGAGCATCGCCTTCGCTTCGCGCGATGTGCGGCTGATCGACAAGCAGTTTTAGTTCGCTGCCAATTTTCTCGCGAGCGAGATCATGCGCAATTGATTGCTGCAACGCCATGGCCGCTCGATAACGCGAGTTCTTTAGCTTTGCGGGAACCTGCCCCGGCATCTTGGCCGCGCGGGAACCCTCTTCCTGTGAGTATTTGAATATCCCAAGCCGTTCGAACCGGCTGCGGCGAATGAAATCCAGTAAGGTCTCGAATTCCGCATCGGTTTCACCGGGAAATCCGACAATGAAAGTAGTGCGCAGCGTTACGCCCGGAATTCCAGCGCGCAGCTTGAGAATCAAATCTTCAATATGCGCGCGTGATGTTTCACGTCGCATCCGGCTCAGCATCGATTCGTCGATGTGCTGTAGCGGAATGTCGATGTAGCGCGCAACCTTGTCGCATTTAGCAATAGTCTCAATCAGTTCATCGCTCCAATGCGCCGGGTGGGTGTAAAGCAGCCGCACCCAGAATTCGCCTTCGATCCGTTGAATCTCACGGACCAGCGAAACCAGCGTCGGTCCGCGATTCGAGTCCACCGGCTGACGCGGTCCCGCTTTGGCCTCCCACAAATCCATTCCGTAGTACGTGGTGTCCTGACTGATCAAGTTGATTTCGCGCACACCTTCGCCGACGAGCGCACGGATTTCCGCCAATACCGATTCCGGTTTGCGGCTCCGATGCTTGCCGCGCATTTGTGGAATCACGCAAAAACTGCACGGATGATTACAACCTTCGGCGATCTTTACGTAAGCGAAATGTGCCGGGGTGAGTCTGAAGCGGGGCGTGTCGCAATCGGGAATGTACGTCGGCCGCCGTGAAACGAGGTTGTAGTCGGCATCGGTGATGCCGGGATCGCAGACCCTGGCTACAACTCGCTCTACGATCGCTCCGAGCTCACCGACTTGATCGAGTCCGATGAACGCGTCTACCTCAGGCAACTCGTTATGCAGTTCTCTCGCAAACCGCTGCGACATGCATCCGCTTA
>QHOX01000007.1:16208-41263 GCA_003219465.1 Verrucomicrobiota bacterium
TTATTTAACCCGCGTTGCTGATGCGCTTCCAAAATCGCTTCGATTGATTCTTCCTTTGCTGAATCGATGAAGGCGCACGTGTTAATCACGAGCACATCGGCGTCGTCGGCGCGCGATGTAATTTCCATCCCGCGTTGCAAAACGCTTCCAAGCATGACCTCCGCATCGACGAGATTTTTGGCGCAGCCGAGACTGATCATGCCGACTTTGACACGCTGTAGAGGCAGCCGTGTCGGCTTTTTATTGTGTTTTACACGGGAATTTGCAGCCGGTACAGCTGCCACCACAGACGGGTTCATGCGCGCGATCAGTTGACCGTCACGTCCTGGTCGTTTTCTTGCAGCGCTTGTCCGTTCTTGGTGATCTTAACGGCTTCACGATCGAGGACCCGAATCGACACGTGCTTACCGCGAAATTCAACCGGACCATCAGCCGGCGAGACCCATCGTTCGAAGGCGGCTTTTTCGCCGTCGCCGAGCGTTACCCTGACGTAAGTTCTTTTAAGCGGCTGGATGGCGACTCGATTTTGTTGGTCCGATTCCGGTGGAGGCGAATCGGTGTCTGCGCGGGCTTGCGCCAGATCTTCTTTAGTCACCGGCTTCGCCTTACGCACTTCCGGCTCGCCTGGCGCCGTGGAATTAGCAGCCAACGCCTTGCGCATTTCAGGCGGCCCCAGGATCGGCACAGGCGACGCAACCGGCGCACTTGTAGCGTTAACGCCAAGGTTTGGCGCTGCTGCCGGGCTAGATCCGCCTGACGCTACGGCCGGCGTCGCAGTTGGCGACGTTTGCGTGCCGGAGCCGCTTCGCCCAGGCGCGAGGCGCTGCACATTGAGAAGAAATTTCATGCCAAGAAATCCGATCACTAAAACCACGATCCCGACAATGAGTGGCATTGGTGAAACGCGATTGCTCGCACCGGTAGCAGCGGGGCGGCGCCGAACCACCGGCGCAGAGACCGGTTTCGCACGCTCGTTCTCCTGCAGGTAGGAGTAGCCGTCTACGGTCACGCTCTCGGAATCTTCAAACGCGTCCAGATAAGGCGTCACGTCGACGTCCAGGAATTTCCCGTAAATAAGCAGGAAACCTTTGGCGTAGGCCAAGCTCGGGAATTGCGAAAAATCGTCCGCCTCAATTTCCGCCAACCGCTGCGGGCGAATTTTGGTCATGCGCGCCGCTTCATCGAGCGTGAGATTTCTAGCCTGTCGTGCTTCCTGAAACTTTTTACCGAGCCCCTCTATTGTCATGAGCGAAAAGCCGGCTAAACGGCAGCATCGAGATCGACCAGAATCTCGCGTGGTTTGGCGCCCTCGCCGGGACCCAAAATACCGCGCTGCTCCAGAATATCAACGACGCGCGCCGCGCGCGTGTAACCGAGTCGCAACCTGCGCTGGAGCAGCGAAGTCGACGCGCGTTTTTCCTGTCGAATAATCTCGATGCATTTTTCGACCAGCTCTTCATCTTCGGCGGTGACATCATCGGTCGCACCGCTCGCAGCCTCGAGTTTTTCGTGCATCGATTGATCCAACGCGGGCGGGCTTTGCGCTGAAACAAAGTCAACGACACGATGAAGTTCATGGTCGGTCACCAGCACACCTTGTGCACGAATTAGGCGCGATGTACTCGGCGGCAGATAGAGCATGTCGCCCTGGCCGAGCAAACGGTCCGCACCATTTTCATCAAGAATTACGCGACTGTCGATTTTTGAAGCAACCTGAAACGCAATGCGGCTCGGAATGTTCGCCTTGATCACGCCAGTAATCACGTCGGCGCGCGGCGTTTGGGTCGCAACGATGATGTGAATGCCGGCCGCGCGCGCCATTTGCGTAATACGCGCGATTGCGCTTTCTACATCGGCTGGCGCCGTCTGCATCAAGTCCGCCAACTCGTCGATGATGACGACGATGTACGGCATCTTGTCCGGAATTTTTAGTTCGTCGTCGCGCGGCACCTTGATTTCCGCGGACTCTTCAGGAAGATCGACATCTTTCTTTTTTGCCGGTCGCGCATTGAAGCCGATGATGTTGCGCACGCCGACACGAGCGAAAATTTTGTAGCGTTTTTCCATTTCCTCGATCAATGCGCGCAACACCAGCAGCACCTTTTTCGAATCAGTGATGACCGGATAGCGTAGATGCGGGAGGCTCGCGTAAACCTGCAGCTCAACCACTTTCGGATCGATCATGATCAGCTGGAGTTCTTTCGGTGTGAAACGAAAGAGTATGCTCGCGATCATGGAATTGATGCAGACGCTCTTTCCGCTGCCAGTAGTGCCAGCGACCAGTAGATGCGGCATCTGCGCTAGGTCGGCAATGATTGTCTTGCCGTAAACGTCTTTGCCTAACGCGAGCGGAATTTTTGCGCGCTCCTTCGCCGAGTCCCAATCGGCCGATTGCAAGAGCTCGCGCAGTTTTACTGTCACCTTGCGAGTATTGGCCAGCTCTATTCCAACAGTGTCTTTCCCGGGAATAGGCGCGAGAATGTTGATTCGTTCGGCACTCGTTGCTCGTGCAAGGTCGCGCTCCAAGCTTACAATTTTATCCACGCGCACGCCCTTGGCCGGATATACTTCGTAGCGCGTGATGGTAGGCCCCTTTGTGATGTCGCCCGGCGCAACGGCAATCCCAAATTGCGCCAAGGTTTCAATCAGAACTTGTTGGACTTCTTGCAGCTCAGAGGGATCGGTGGCCGTACGCGCTTCAAAACTGTGTTCCTCGAGCAGATCCAGTCCTGGCAAGACATAATCTTCCCAGCTCGAAGTGGCGCTTGTTGGACTGGGACTGGCCTTCGCCTTTTCCTCGCCTGCGCGTAGCTCGGCAAGGGACGGTCTGCGTCGAGTCACGCCCGTCTCGCTCGGCGGCACGTTCGTATCGACGACCTTCGGTGCCGGTCGGTTGGCCAGTTCCTCCGGCGACATTATTGCCGCTGCAGGTTCAGGCATAGGAACCCCTTTCTTTTTGAGTTGCTTCTGTAGCGCTTCAAGCGCCTTCCGCCCCTTCTGGGTCTTCAGTTGTTCCTTAAGATCCGACTTTCGAATACTTCGACGCACGCGCCATTCGTGCAGCTTCGCCACGCTCTGGCGCGCAAGGTTGACCATCTCGCGAACGAGATGAATCGGGCGCAAACCCGTAACCAAAATCAGCGTGGTTAAATAAACTCCAACGACAAGAAGAACCGAGCCGACCGGGCCTAGAGCCGCGGGGAGCAGCCCGCGATGTTCATCGGACAAACGATAACCGATGAGACCGCCCGGTCCTTGAATGTCCACCGGCACCTTCCTTCCGAGAAAATGGCTGATCCCCCACGCTTGGTCCAAGCAAGCACCAGAAATGAGAAACAAAACGATCCACGGGATTCGGAGCGTCACACGCAACCGCGGATAAAACAATTTCGCCGCGCCGAAGCCGAGCAGAACGGCCGCCAGCAACAGCGAAGCGAAGACGCCGATCAACTGATAGCAAATGCCCGCCACAATCGCGCCCACTGGGCCAATGAAGTTTTGTGCAGGATGATTGGCCGGTGAAACGTGACTAAACCAGAGCCACGACGGTATATCCTTCGGCGTATAGGAAATCAGCGCGAAAAACAGCAACGTGCCGGCGAAAAGTAGAACGAGAGCGAACACTTCGTTCCACGCGCTGAGTCTTTCTGTGCGGCCCACCGCGTGTGATAGTAACGCCATGCCAGCGTCTTTCAATCACAAGTAGCGCTTTAGCCTTGCACGCGCGACTAGAGGCTGATAACTGTGCCAGCGCATTATGGGTTCTTTCTTCCGCCAGAGCGTTGTCGTTGTTGCGCTCGGCATCGTCCTGTTTTCTACATCCTGCGAAAAGCATCCTCTCGGGCAACTGCCGGAAGTTCAGCGGGAGCAACCCGATCCAGCAAAGGTCTGGTCGAATGCCGCAGAACAACATTCTGAGGGACATTCGACTTCAGGAACGCCGGCCGAACTTCCGCACGAAGCTCGTTAGGCAAAGGAGATCACATGGCTAGACACAAATATCTGACCTCGCCACCCAATCTCACCGGAATGCCCCCAGGCGTGCCGTACATCATCGGCAACGAAGCGGCCGAGCGCTTCTCCTATTACGGCATGAAGTCGGTTCTGACCGTCTTCATGGCGCATTACATTTTGAACCAGTCGGGTGTGCTGGCGCCGATGAGTCCGAACGAGGCGTACATGTACACGCATTATTTTGTGTTCGGCGTGTATTTCCTTCCGATTCTTGGGGCGATCATCGCAGACGGCTGGCTTGGCAAATACCGGACTATTCTGTCGCTCTCGATCGTTTACTGCCTGGGCAATCTCACACTCGCGTGCATGGCAACTTCCTGGGGACTTGCAATAGGGCAGCGGACGATGCTCGCGATAGGTTTGACGCTGATTTGTCTAGGCGCAGGTGGCATTAAACCATGCGTGTCGGCCAACGTTGGCGATCAGTTTGGCGAATCGAACAAGCATCTCCTCTCAAAGATGTTTGGTTGGTTCTATTTCTCCATCAACGCTGGTTCGTTTATCTCCTCTATCCTCTGTCCGTGGCTCCTTGCGAATCCCAAGTACGGGCCCGCATGGGCATTTGGAATTCCCGGCATTGCGATGGTTATCGCTACTTTGTTCTTCTGGGGCGGTCGCAAGAAAATGGTGCATGTGCCGCCGGCTGGGCTCGGTTATTTGCGAGCAACCTTCAGCCGCGAGGGTCTTCTCACGTTGGCCCGCATCGCGATGGTTTACGTTTTCATCCTCGTCTTCTGGGCACTCTGGGGAATGAGCAACGGCGTAGAATGGACGTTGCAAGCTGAGAAAATGAATTTGCACTGGCTTGGTATGAATTTGATCGCCGCACAGGTGCAAACGGCGAACCCCATTCTCATTTTGCTTTTCATTCCGTTGGTGAATTACGTGATCTATCCCGCGATTGACAAAGTTTTCCCGCTTACCCCACTGCGCAAAATCGGCATCGGGCTTTTCCTCACCGGTCTCTCCTTTATCGTAATCGTGTGGATCCAGGGTCAAATCGATTCGGGGCTGAGGCCCAGCATCAATTGGCAGCTGCTCGCGTACGTGATTCTTACACTGGGCGAAGCGATGGTTTCGATCACTGGGCTTGAGTTTTCATACACTCAGGCGCCCAACACGATGAAGAGCTCGGTGATGGCGTTGTGGCTTCTCACCGTGGCCAGCGGCGAACTGTTCGTCGGACTAATCAATAAATGGATCCTGAACCCCGATGGCACACGCAAGCTAACGGACTATCAGTACTTCACGTTCTTCACAGTCTTGATGTTCGCGACGACTGTCGTTTTCGTCGTTGTGTCGTGTTTCTATAAGGGTCGGACGTACCTGCAGACGCAGCAGCTTACCCTGGATGAAATCGCCACGGAGCCGATTCTTCACGGTGGCACACCGAGCTGAGGTCGGATGAAAGTCCTCGTCATACCCGGGCTCTTATTGTCGTTGTCGATGCTGAACGCAGCGGCCACTACGCAGGACGATACATTCCAAAAAATTGCGCGCGATTACGTCGAACAATATTTACAGTCCAATCCCGAGCAGGCGACGGAGCTCGGAGACCATCGTTTTGACGGCGAGTTGACCGATTATTCGTCCGAAGCGCGAGCGAAAGACCTCGCCACGCAAAAAGAATTTCGCGACAAGCTGAACGCGATCGATGGATCGCAGCTCACTGGCGCGAACAATGTCGATTTTCGAATTCTCAAAGAGAACATCGATTACGAAATCTTCCGTGCCGAAGAGCTGAAAGAGCCGGAGTGGAATCCGCTGGTTTACATGCAGAGCCTGGCCAACAGCCTTTACCTCTTGGTAGCGCGCGACTTTGCGCCAGCCGAAAAGCGGATCCCGAGTTTGCGCCAACGAATGAAACAGATCCCGGGCGTGATCGCGCAAGCGAAAGCCAATCTGCAACATCCGCCGCGCATTCACACAGAAACGGCGATCGAGCAGACGCAGGGCGCAATCAATCTCGTGCGGACAGAACTCGCCCCTCTGCTGGATCAGGCACCGCAAATGAAGAAGGAGCTAGGCCCGTTGCAGAACAAAACCGCTGCGGCGCTCGAGGATTACAAAAAATGGCTCCAGAGCGATCTGCTCCCCCGCTCCGACGGCGATTTCCGTCTCGGCGCAGAGAAGTACAGGAAGAAACTGCGCTTCGCCCTAGCGTCGGATTTGCCGATGGAAGAAATCATGAAACGGGCGAAGGCCGATCTGGAGCTGACACAAACCGCCATTTACGAAACGGCGCTGCCGCTCTACAAAAAATATTTTCCGAACGCGGATCAACAAACTCTCGCAGACAAGCATAAGGTAACGGCCGCGGTGTTGGACAAGCTTGCGGAGCAACATCCCAATGACGCCACTGTGGTTGATTACGCAAAGAAAGTTGTCACAGAAGCGACAGATTTCGTGAAGCGACACGATGTGGTCAGCGTTCCAAACGGGCCGCTGGACGTGATCGCGATGCCGGAATTTAAACGCGGCGTGGCGATCGCATATTGCGATGCGCCGGGGCCGCTCGAGAAGAACGGCAAAACATTTTTCGCCGTCGCGCCGACGCCAAAGGATTGGTCAAAAGAACGAAAGGAATCGTTCTTTCGCGAATACAACAACTACATGATTCGCGATTTGACCGTGCATGAGGCAATGCCCGGCCATTTTTTGCAACTCGCTCACGCGAATGAATTCCACGCACCGACGCTGGTTCGCGCAATTTTCCAGAGCGGCCCCTTCATTGAGGGCTGGGCGGTTTATTGCGAACAGGTGATGGCGGAACAGGGATACGGCGGACCGGAGGTTAAGATGCAGCAATTGAAAATGCGGCTGCGCGCGATTTGCAATGCCATTCTCGATCAAAGCATTCATGCCGGGAACATGAGTGAAAAGGAAGCAATGGGTTTGATGACCAAAGAAGGTTACCAGCAGGAAGGCGAAGCAGTGGCCAAATGGAAACGCGCTCGGCTTACTTCCGCACAGCTCTCCACCTACTTCGTCGGCGCCACGGAGCATCTCGATTTGCGCGCTGCAGAACAGACAGAACTCGGCGACCAGTTCAATCTCAAAAAATACAATGATCAGGTAATCTCTTACGGCAGTCCGCCGGTGAAATACGTGCGTGAGTTGATGGGCTTGTAGGGTGGAACGCGTTGGTGCTCAACGCGTTGTCGAGACAGTGCGCCTTCGACGCCGAATTTTCGACATCGTCTTTGGAGAAGCCGATCCACCTTTGACCTTTGCTTTTAAATGCGACCGTTTTTTGGCATCCGCCAGCCGCGCGAGGTCATCCAGATTGAACGTTCGGCGACGTTTCGTTCCTACCTCTCGAAATTCCACCTGGTACCAACCGTTCATTCTGTCGACGACGTAACGTTTCTGTCCGATGCGCATCGGTTCGTGCGCGATTACGCGATGGATGACTTTTTCGTATTTCGATTGTGGCCAGCGTCGCATTCGACGGCGACCCCAATCAATGGAATGCCCAACATCATCATAAGCATCGGGCCGCTTTTCGAAATCAAGAAGCGAGCGTGCGTCTCCGGCGAAAACCGCCGCGATGTGCTCCAGTGTGCTCGAATCACCGATCTGTCGAATTCGCTGGCGAAACGGCCGCAACGTTTCTGCCGCGATTGCTCGCAGGCTTAACCTTCGGCCGTCACGCAGTTTCCAAAGGGACTCGTTAATATCAGATGTAAATGGATTTCGGCCTAACGAATCAGGGGTGACCCGCCAACCGCGTCGCGACGAATGTTTTTGCAGATGGAATCGCGCTATTCGCGGAAGTGCGTGGCGCTCAAATCGTCTTAGCCCAAAATCTTCCCAGCGGAGCACGGTTTCCATGGCGCCCGCGATGAACGCACACGTTGCCAGCATCAACGCGGGATCCGGCGTAAAATCAACTGTGACTTCGATCCGGTTTCCGCGCGGGCGCACACCGACTGCGCTGCTCTGCCGGTTCGTCGCCAACAAGATCACCGGCACCGGCAGGACATGCGCCAGCAGATACGCAAGCTTCGTAGCATTTCGAAGCTTTGATTTCCGCGAGCTCGGAAAAGACAAATTGTAATGCGCACTAAAGCCCTGAAGCCGGCACTTGCAGCCATGTTGCCTCTCCCAATGATCCAGCTCCCGTCGCAAATAGCGGATCTGCTCCCACAACAAACGCGTCGCTCGATAACAACAGCCGGGCTCGAGTTCAACAATTGGTGTCGTGACTTCGATTACCCCCGTGTCGAAATAAATTGCACCGCCCGCGGGCAATTGAAACGATTTGCCGATGCGCGGAATCATTCGGCGTCGCACCAGGCGGCTGGGATCACCAAAGACTTTTTCCGGACGCCGTCTGCGTCCGTTGATGAAAAGATTAAATTCCGCTTCCAACCCGATCACCGCCCGCGCCGGGGTTGCACCAAACATGCGAAGGCGAAGACGATGGGTGTCGCGTTCTGTTCGGCGGTCCTTCATCTGCTCAATCCGAGACTAACTCGCTTCGCTGCAGTCGCGCGGCGTTAAACTGACAAAACCTAAATCGATATGAAGATGGTCGTCGGTTTGTCCGCGTTCTCGTCCGAATGGCCGGACAAAAGCAGCCGGACTAAGCGACGCCGCGATCGTCCTATATTTCTCAATCGACCTCGCGTCGCAAAGAAAAGTGTCGCCGACCCGATAGATATTCGCCGCTGTGCCCCACGCGTGAATGCTCTTCGGGCCGCCAATTCGGTGGGCCGGCGAGCGGTAGCCACCATTTGCGCTGATGAACACCGGCGCGTCGACTTCGCGCCGGAAGTCCTCCAAAAATCTGGCAAGCAAAACGATTGCGCAGGGCACGTAATGAGGGAACTGGCTCAGGAGCAGCCTCCCCTCGCGACAGTCGACGAGCATTAATTCCGCGAGCGTGAAGTGTGGCGCCAGCCGAATTTCATGCGCTTCCTCCCAGCTGCCAATTTCATAGAAGAAACGCGGCAAACGATGAACAGTGCCGTTAGCAGCAGCTTCGCTTTCGCCCGGTCGCAATAGCGCCCGGTACTCTTCACCCAGACGCAAACCGTCAATCGGCCGCAAAAACTCAGTCCTCACTTGATTTCGGGTCCGTTCGCAGGAGCGATCGATAAATCGCTTCGGAAATAGCTGCGACTGTTTCGCGCCGCCCCTCTGTATCAGGATCGAATTCCGTTAAAATGGCTGCGATGTATGGTTCGCGTTCGGGCAAATAGACGATTCCAATGTCATGGCAGGCAGTCGAAATCTCGCCGGTCTTGTGCGCGACTGTGGCATGCGGCGGGAGACCTGCGGGAATCATCGAGTTGAATCGTTGCTCCAGCAGAACGCGTATCACCTCTCGTTTGCTTTCAGGCGTAAGAAAATCGCCGCGGATCGCTGACAACAACTTCAACAACCCGTCGGCAGTTGCTTCATTGTTTATCCCTTGCTCGTGCGCACTGTGGTCTTCCACGCCTCGCCGCAGCTCAACCCCGTCAACTTGCGCCTCCCGCAGAACCGTCCGCGCATATTCCACACCCAGGAAATCGAGCAGCAAATTGGTCGCCAGATTGCTGCTCCCACAGATCATTGCGTGCGCAAGCGCGGAGATCTTCGCGGTCCGTCCAATGGTCGCGTACAGCTCCGGCGTTGCGTCGCGATCCTGGCTGACGCGAAAGAGTGATCCGCCTGGCGCGCTGAAGAAACGGTTTCGCACGTGTAACGAGTCAGCGAGCCGAAGCCGGCCTTCGTCCGCCGCTCGAAATACTGCAAGAAGCACTGCCACTTTGATGGTGCTCGCAGCATGAAACCACCGGTCGCCACATAAGGAAAATCGGAATCCGGTCTCGAGATCGTGCAGCGCTACTCCGATGGCTCGAGCTTTGTTTCTGAGAGCCAGGGTTTCCAGTTCCTCGTGTAACCCGTTCGATACATCCACGCTCAGCATCGAACTGCTCTTTACATGGCCATTGGCAAGTCGCAAATTCGCCCGATGCCAAATCTGGCTACTTGGATCCGTCCAAAAGACGCGAAATGGTTTCGCGCAATTTTTTCCAAACATCCTGAAATCAAAGTTTGGAACGCGCGCACTCGAAATGTTCCGCTCGATGAGATGGACGGCCTTTTACTTTCAGGCGGCTCCGATATTTCCCCGGAATTTTTGCGGCAGGAAATCCCCGATCCTTCGGTGTTGGATAAACAGATCGACCCGGAGCGCGATCGCTGGGAGTTTCAGGCTGTACAGGACGCGGTGTCACGCGGGTTGCCAATTCTGGCGATTTGCAAAGGCCTTCAGGTGTTCAATATCGCACTCGGCGGCACGCTCAAGCTCGATATCAAAGGACACAATTTGCCCGAGCAGAAGGATCGTGATGTTCAGCCATTGCGCAGTGCGCGTCGCGCCTCGCACCGTTTTCAAAAAGTGAACAGCGCCCATCACCAGGCGATCGATAAGTTAGGCGACGGCATGGACGTGGAAGCGTGGGCCGCGCACGATGGCATCATCGAGCAGGTGCGTCTCCGCAAATACCCATTTGGACTCGCTGCGCAATATCACCCTGAGCGGAGTCGAATTTACGACTCGCTCTTCGATGATTTCTTCGCGCGTTTAGAATCCCCGAGGGACTAAAGCTTCATCTGCTCACCGACTAATTTACTAGCAGGCGGGGAGCGTAGGACCGCAACCCGCCGGAGCGGCAGCGCGAAAAACGCCGCAATAATGGCACACGCCGCGAGCAGCAAAAACGCAGGCCGGTGCGTGCCAAAGCGATCCTTCATCGCGCCGATAATCGTCGGACCCAGAAAGCCGCCCACGTTCGCGATCGTCACGACTAATGCGACCCCCACCGCGGCTGGTGCTCCGAAGAGAAACCGCGTCGGCATTGAATAAAACGGGCCATACGCCGAGCAGTGACCGATCGGGATGAGCGCCAGTGCTATCAGCGCCAGCACCGGATTCGACACAAAAGCGCACGCAAAAAAACCGACTCCTGAGATTAGCAATGGAATCGCGACATGCATGGGCCGCTCATCAGTCCTGTCGGAGTACGCACTATTGAAGAGCATGAACGCGACTGTGAGCGCACTCATCGCACCAAGAATGAGCCCTACGCCAAGGTCGCTACTCCCTGTAAGCCCCTTGACGACGAGCGGTGCCCAAAACGAGTAGCCATAAAAGCCAATCGCAGCCAAAAGGAAGATGATCCCAAGCTGCCAAATCGTTGGGTTCGCTAACGCCGCGAAAATGCCGATCGAGTGTTCGCTGCGGGAATTTTGCTCGGCTGCAAGTTTGTTAACCAGCCAATCCTTTTCGGCCGAAGAAAGCCAGCGCGCTGTGTCAGGCCTGTCGGTGAGATACACGAGCACGATCACACCCAGAAAAATGGCGGGAAGTCCTTCGACCAAAAACAGCCACTGCCATCCAGCGAGACCAAGCACTCCATTCAGGCCTAAAAGTGCGCCGGAGAGCGGACCGCCAATGACACCGCTCACCGGCACCGCGGTCATGAATGCGGCTATTGCCCGCGCGCGTTGAGCCTCGGGATACCAGTGGCTCAGGTAATAAACCATGCCCGGGAAGAAACCAGCCTCCGCAGCCCCGAGCAGAAATCTCAGCACGTAGAAAGCCGGCGTGCTCCGAACAAACATCATTCCAACAGAGATAGCGCCCCAGGTAATCATGATTCGCGCGATCCAGCGCCGCGCACCCACTCGATGCAAAATCAGGTTGCTCGGCACTTCGAACAGGCAATAACCAAGGAAAAACACGCCGGAACCGAACCCAAACGCAGCCGAACTGAATCCGAGATCGGCATTCATTTGTAGCCCCGCGAACCCGACGTTCACCCGATCGAGCCACGCCACAATGTAGAGCAGAAACAAAAAAGGAATTAACCGCAATGTGACTTTGCGCAGAGTTACCGACGCGAGATCCGGCTGATTCATGCGAGACAGTTAAAAAAGTTACAAAGGTTACAACAGTTACAACGATGCCATCTTCGGCATTGTAACCCTTGTAACTTTGTAACTCTTTTAACCTACCGTATCCCTCACAACCACTTCCATCTTAATTTCCTGAAACGCGAGCTGATCATGGATCAAGCCGAGCAACTCGAGCGTTCGCGTGTCGGGCATATGCACGCAACGCAATTCGATTCGGGTTGGTTTGCCCGCGAGTTCCGGATGCGCTTCCGCCATTTCGCCATCGAGCAAGAATGAAACGTAAGCGTTGAATCGTTCTTGCAACGCTAACAGCTGTTCGTCCGAGCCGTCCCACTCGTTAGGCTCGTTCATCACGAGAAGGACCTCGCCTGTCTTCGCGTCCTGAGCGACAACATCAATCACGCCAACACGATTCTTCATCTTTGAAGTTTCAGGTTTGATGTCTATTGAGCCGATTCGATGCCTGCTTGCGAATCCTTTCGGAGTTGGACGTTCGGCGTTCGACGTTCGATGTTCAAACACGAATGACCAACGAATTAACAGCGGCAGAAATTTGCGAACTGCTCAAGCTTGAGCCCCACGCCACCTGCGGGTTCGTGCGCGTGACATTTCTCAGCAAACAACGAATTGCGCCCGGCGGGCTTCCCGCACCGTTCCTTGATGACCGGCCAGCCGGGTCCGCACTCTATTTTATGGTCACGCCGGATGCCCCGGTGCGCCAGCATCGAATCCGCAACGATCAGCTTTATCACCGTTATTTGGGTGATCCGATCGAAGTCTTAATGCTGCACCAAAATGGAACAAGCGAGCGCGCCGTAGTGGGTCCGGATCTGCGCGCGGGTCAACGTGTACAGCTTCTAATCCCGGGCAATACCTTCCACACTGCACGCGTCACTGGAAATCGTCGCTGGTTTCTTGGCGCGAGCACAGAATGGCCAGGCGTAGAACAAGTTGACGTAGAAATCGACGACGTCGAAGCGCTCGCAACAAAATATCCAGAAATTCCTGGGGCGATGCCCCAGGCTGACGTGAGACAGCGCCTTTGGCGCCAAACAGATGTGATTGACCGGAATCGCCCGCGAGCGAACGTTCACCGCCGTGGCAAAACGAAAGCGCGCAGC
Source organism: Verrucomicrobiota bacterium (assembly GCA_003219465.1). Taxonomy (GTDB): domain Bacteria; phylum Verrucomicrobiota; class Verrucomicrobiia; order Chthoniobacterales; family UBA10450; genus Udaeobacter. The sequence goes on from QHOX01000007.1 coordinate 29,258, forward strand.
TGAATTAACGTTGCTCGGGCACAGCGACGCTAAGCTGCCCGTGTCACCTGCCGAGGCGCGCCTTGAGACTTTTCCGAATCCCGCTCCTCAGCGCGATTATCGAATTCATTTCGAAACGGACGATTTCACTTCAGTTTGTCCCGTGACAGGCCAGCCCGATTTCGCGCGGATCGATATCGATTATGTGCCCGACCGTCTTTGTGTCGAAAGCAAATCGCTGAAATTTTATCTGGCATCGTACCGGAACGAGCGCGCGTTCAACGAAGCCGTCACAAATCGTATTCTTGACGATTTCGTGAAAGCCTGCGCGCCGCGCGATGCGATCGTGACCGCACAATTCTCCGCGCGCGGCGGAATCGCTCTAACTGTTCGCGCCGAGTATCCAGAGAAACACTGAAAAGAGCTCGCACAGAGGACACAACGGTCACAACGCAGTTACAATTGAAACTCCTTTGTGTCCTTAGTGGACTTCGTGTGAAGTCTGTTAAGGCAAGGAGTAAATGAAACGCGCAGTTGTCCTCTTAAGCGGCGGAATCGATTCAACTACGACACTCGCAATCGCGATTGCTGAAGGCTACGAGCCATATGCCCTCTCGTTCGATTATGGTCAGCGTCACCAGATCGAAACAGAAGCCGCGCGGCGTGTCTCCACATCGTTAGGCGTAAAAGAACATCGCATCGCAAAGATCGACTTGCGCGTTTTCGGCGGCTCGGCGCTCACCGATGATGTCACCGTGCCGAAGCACCGGTCAGAACCAGAAATCGCGCACGGAATTCCAGTCACATACGTCCCAGCACGCAATACCATCTTTCTCGCGTACGCGATTGCGTGGGCAGAAGTCATTCCCGCCAGTGACATTTTTCTCGGCATAAACGCAATCGACTACAGCGGCTACCCCGATTGCCGGCCGGAATTCATCGAAGCGTTCGAGAACCTGGTTAACGTCGGAACCAAAGCCGGTGTCGAAGGCCGACGCTTCCAGATTCACACGCCGCTCATCAAACTTTCGAAAGCCGACATCATTCGCAAAGCTGTCGATCTCGGCGTCGATCTTTCGCTCACCCACAGTTGTTACGATCCGACACCCGAAGGTCTGGCATGCGGCGAATGCGATTCCTGTCTCCTGCGGCTCAAAGGTTTTCGTGAAGGCGGAATAAAAGATCCGATCCGTTACGCGATGAAATGAGGGGCAACTCTCCTTGTCATTCCGAGCGAAGCGAAGAATCTCGGATTATGTGCCGGAAGCCGGATATGTTTCGCTTCGCTCAACATGACACGCAGCGTATGACATGCACGCCACAATGAAATGAAGCGCCTGCTCAGGATTTTCGAGCTTTCCAAAAACGAACAGCGCGTCGTCCTCATTGTGGTGCTCATTTTGACCGCCATTGCGTTAATCGGATATGAGCGCCGTGTGCATCGCTCTGGGATTCAGCAGACATCCACGGCAGAAGCGAAACCGTCTCCGAGCGCATCGGAAAGCGAACATGAACATTAGGTTTCAAGCTCGGTTTGTTTGTCTGTCGATAGCACTTCGGACTAGCGCGGCGTTCGGTACCGATCTTCGGGACGGGCTGGCGCATCCCGAAAAATACGACGGGCGCGAAGTAGAAGTGACCGGAATTGCCCGAGTGCCGGGTTATTTCTATTTGTTGCGGACATCAAGGCGGCTGCCAAAACCGACTTGTCGAAGGCACTTCGTATCCGTCAGAATAACTTTGCTGGGAAGGAATACCTGGATGTCGAACGGCAATGGGTCCGTGTTGTCGGTGTAATGAGCTCAAAGGAACGTCGTGGATGGGATTCCGGCGCTCGAGTCCTGCTGAAGCGCATACAATTCCTGCGGGATCGTGCGCCGTCACGAATCGCCAATGGGACAGTTCTCGGAGTTTTCCTGAATGCCACAGCTGAACCTTTGGTCATTGAGTTGTTTTCGCAATCGGAGGGCGGGGAGACCTTCTTTCTCGCGCCGCACGAGGCGGACAAAACGATAATTTGGAAAGGCCAAGTTGTTGTATCACACCTACAGGGACCGGATAACGTGCCTCTTGATAGGCGACAGATAGGCAAGCCAATTGCACGCGGCGAGATAAGATTACGCGAGTTGCCGTCGGATTACCGATATTCGCCCGAATGGTCAGACAAGCGCACGCTGTACTACAGGATTTCCAGTAATCGAATTGAATTGGTTCCCGCCTCCAAGGCGAAGGAGTAGAAGCTCGTAGGGAACAAAAGTGTTAGTGAAGCGTCTGGGTAATCGAAAAAATACGGCGCGAAAATCCAGCGTGATCAGTAGTTCAATTTTCACTTAACCCCGGAATGCGTCCGTACCCGACAAAGACGGGACTGATCTTGGCATCGCCGCTTTTGGGTGGCGGCGGCATTTTGAAATCGAACACGCTCACGCCCCAACGTTGTTTTCCGTCGTATGTGCGGCCGTCGCTTGAACCGACCATCACACGCTTGTTCGTTCGTTTTTCGCGACCCAAATAAATCATCGTGTGCGTGATGGGCGGGTCGCGATCGACGTTGTAGGTTCCGCGCCAAAAGAGCAGGTCGCCGGGCTTTAGATCGCCGAGCTCGAATGAATCCTCGTTACGACTGAGGACTGCATTGAAATCTCCCGTCTTGCGCACCCAGACATATTGTTGACTTGAATCACGCGGCACATCGGGAAATCCATTTTGCTGAAGGACGTAGTAAATGAAACCGGAGCAATCCATGCCCCCGTTTTTCGGATCTGCGGAGCCATAGGTGTAACCAAGATTTTGCTTCGTTAGCGCGAGCCCGGCGTCCAGGATCTGACGAACTTTTGTGGGATAGCTGTCGTAATCCGCTATTTGATCAGGCGACAGTGAGACGTTTGGCCACGCCTTCTTTCCTCGAGTAGGTTCTGGTGTTTGCTCTAGACTGGCAGACGGAGTTTCTGTCGCGGATGGTGACTCGGTTGGTGTTGGAGTAGGAGATGCTTTCTTGAGCTTTGATTTGCTCTTCGGTGTGGGAGACGGAGTCGGCGAAGCTTTCTTTCGTTTGGCAGAAGCAGTCGGCGTGGGCGTAGGCGACACTTTCTTTGACGAGTGTTTTCGATGCTTGCGCGACGGGGTCGGACTTGGATCGGGCTCGAGAACTCTCTTAATTTTTGAGCCTAACGACTGTTCGGCGGCATTCGCGGCATTGAGTGTGCCGAATAGCATCGCGGCAACGAAAAACAATCGAAATGTTCTTTGGAAGAGCATGAATCTTGTAGGGCGTTTCTGTGAAACGCCGTCCGGCCGGGCGTCTGACACAGACGCCCTACAATTCGCGCCCCGCCCTTCAACCGGATGACTCTTAATTGTAAAGACAATCAGTGCGCGAGCTCTTCCATGATTGCTTTGTTCAAACGAATGCCGCCTTCAAAATTTTCGAGCGGAAAATTTTCGTTCGGCGAATGAGCGCGGCAATCGGGCAAGGCGAGTCCCATGAGCAACGTTTCGATGCCGAGAATTTCGCGAAACTCCGACACGATCGGGATGCTGCCGCCCTCGCGGATGAGCGCGGCGTCACGGTTGAACGCTTTGCGCAACGCGCGTTGTGCCGCTTCGCCCATCGCGGAGTGCGGATCGGTGAGATACCACGGACCGCTGTGGCCCGTGGTAACATCCATTGTGACGCCTTTGGGCAGATTCTTTTCCAAATGCGTCTTGGCCAATTCGAGAATTTCTTCGCCTCTTTGCTCAGGAACAAGACGGAACGTCAGTTTCGCAAACGCGTGACTTGGAATTACCGTTTTTGTGCCCTGCCCCTGGTATCCGCCGCCGATTCCGTTGATCTCGGCAGTCGGGCGCGCCCAGATGCGTTCTGCTGAGTTGTATCCGGCCTCGCCGAAAAGTTCGGACACACCTGTCTCCTCGCGAATCAGTTTGTCACCGTCGACAGGAAGTTTACGCCATGCATCGCGCTCCCACTCTTCGAGCGGTGTGACCCGATCGTAAAATCCCGCGATCGCCACGCGACCTTCACGATCGTGAAGGGTGGCCAACAATTGCGCCAGGGCGGTGATCGGGTTTGCGACGGCACCGCCAAAAACGCCGGAGTGCAAATCCATTTTCGGACCGATCACTTTGACCTCGAGAGCGGTCACTCCGCGCAATCCATAACTCATGGTCGGCACGCCACGCGCGATCATCCCCGTATCGGAAACGACCGCCACGTCACACTTCAATGCCTCGCGATTTTGATTCAGAAAAGGCCCGAGGTTCGCACTTCCGATCTCCTCCTCGCCTTCGATCACCAAATGCACATTCACCGGCAGCTCACGATGCTCTTCAATCGTTTCTTGAATCCCAAGAATGTGCGAAAGAATCTGGCCCTTATTGTCCGTAGCTCCCCGGGCAAACACATAGCCGTTCTTCAGGACAGGCTCGAACGGCGGTGAATCCCAAAGATCCAAAGGATCCGGCGGCTGCACATCGTAATGACCATAAATCAAAACTGTCGGACGTCCGGGCCGATGTTCATTGCGCGCCCACACAATGGGATGACGTTTCGTAGGTACAAGCTGCGTTCGCAGACCGATTCTTGTGAGTTTGTTGACCAGCCAGTTTGCACATTCCACCAGCTTTTCCTTGTACTTGTCGTCAGTCGACACGCTTGGGAAACGGAGAAACGAGTAATACTCCTCGAGATAATTATCGCGCATGGCGAGAAGCTAATCGGTTTTTGCGGTTTGCCTACGGTTTCCGACGAAACTCCGACGCGCAAAATAGAGAACCGACGAGAGCAACAGCACAATTCCGGTCACGAGCAATTCGCGAACCGTGGCGTGAGCGAGAATCCAAACGATCGCGAGGATCGCCAGGGCGGGCACAATTTTCATTCCAGGGAAATTGAACGGCTCTCCATCCGAGCGCACATCGCGTTGCACCAAAACCCAGCACGCGGCGCAGCAGAGCAGATACATCAACAGAACGGCGACATTCGAAAGGACCGCCAGCTTCTCGAATGTGCCGCTGATCGACAGCACAAACGCCAGCGCAGCGTATGTAATAATCGCGACATCCGGCGATCGATAGCGCGGATGCACATGCACGAAAAATTGCGGCAATGCCCCGTCTCGACCGAAAGCAAAAATCATTCGCGGCGAACTCAGGATATCGCTAGTCACGAATCCAAATGCGGAGATGCTGGCTCCGGCCAGAATAATCATGCGGCCGAGGTTGCCAAGGAATGTCGCCGCCGACTCGGCGAGTGGCGCCTCTGGGTGATTTGCGAGATCGGGACCAAGCGTGCCCTGCGCGACGAGTTGGATCATGAGGTAGATGATTGTCGTGATCACCAGCGCGAGATAAGCAGAACGGGGAACGGTGCGCGCCGGATTCTTCACTTCGCCGCTCGGAATTAACGCGACCTCGATGCCCACGAAAGCGAAAATCAAAAGGATAACCGCATCGCCTAACGACTTGCTGGTAGGCCAACCGCTCCAGGCAAGATTCGGCGCGTGAATAAAAAATATTCCGACACAAATGAACACCAGGAGGGGCAAAAGCTTTGCTACTGTGATCACCGTCACTGCGCCCGCCCCCTGGCGCACGCCTCGGATGTTGATTATTACCAGCGAACCGTAAACAGCGAGCATGACGACGATTCGCATGATTGCACCGCCCAGGAACGGCACCACCAACGCGACGGAGTTTGCCAATACGTTCACCACACCAGCAACTGCGCCGAGCGCCGTGAGAAAATAAAGCATGCCGGCGAGAAATCCGACGTAGCGCCCAAACGCCACTTCGACATACGCGTAAAGACCGCCGGTCAATGAAACGCGGCTGCCGGCGATCGCGAAACATGTGACGAACAAGACCATGGCAATCGCACAGCAGACAAAGGCGAGTGGCGCCGCGGATCCGAGTCCCTTCGCAACTGTCGCCGGGATTACGAAAATTCCAGCACCAATTGTTGAGCTGACGATATTCGCCGTGAGAGCGGGAATTCCAATGCCGCGAACCAATTGATGATCGATCCGCTCTTCCTGCTGTATCCAAGGCGGCGATTTATCTGCCATTGGCCGCATCGTGAGTCATTCAGTTGTCCAAAGCAAGAGGAGGACTTAAGCTGCACGCGCCAAGAACGGTACTTTTCAAATGGGAGGGAATTGCAGTTTGGGTGTGCTGGTTGACCGCTCGATGGTCGAGAATCCACAATATCCTGTGGCCGGGTGGCCGCGGAACCCCTTCAAATTGTGTGATTTTCCGCTTGTAACCCATTTAAGCCTGCTGTATTGAGGGCTCCGAAGGCCCGGGGTTTGGCCCAAAATGCATTTACAATCGCTCGAGCTGTTCGGCTTCAAATCCTTTGCCGATAAAACCGTCTTCAATTTTCACGAAGGCGTCACCGCGATAGTCGGCCCGAACGGTTGCGGAAAATCGAATGTGCTCGACGCCGTACGCTGGGCGCTCGGAGAGCAGTCCGCCAAATCGCTCCGCGGCGACGAAATGGCGGATGTCATCTTCAATGGCGCCGACACACGCAAGCCGGTAGGATTTGCGGAGGTCTCCCTCACGTTCACCGATTGCTCCGAAGAACTGGGAATCGAGTGGCATGACGTGCGCGTGACGCGCCGCGTTTATCGCGACGGAAATTCCGAATATTTGCTGAATAAGACGCCATGCCGTCTTCGCGACATTCAAAGTCTTTTCGCCGACACCGGGATTGCTCGGACCGCCTACTCCATGATGGAGCAAGGCAGGATCGACATGATTCTGAGCTCGCGTCCGGAAGATCGACGCGCTGTTTTCGAGGAAGCAGCGGGGATCACGAAATATAAAACGCAAAAACGCGAGGCGCTCCGAAAGCTTGAGGCAACGGAAGCGAACCTGTTGCGCATCGGCGACGTGATCAAGGAAGTCAAACGCCAGATCGGCTCACTTCAGCGGCAGGCGGGGAAAGCCCGACGCTATCAGGCTTTGCACGCAAATCTGCGCGTGCTTGAGACGCATCATGCTTCCAAACAGCTCGCGTCGCTCGAGTGCGACCTAGTCGCGTCGCGGGAAGAAATCGGGCGTCTCATGGACAGCGAGAAGACCACGCGGGCCAAAATCGATAGTAGCGAAAACGCGCTCGCCGAGGAACGCGTCGCGCTGGACAAGATCGACACCGACATCGCCGATTCCCGTGCGGAAGTTCAGCGCCTAGACAGCGAGATTGGAGCGCACCGCAACCGCATCGAGTTCAACCGTCAGCGTGCGCAGGAACTGGCCGAGCTGATCGAGCGCGCGCAGCGCGACATCGCGGAGGCTGAAAGCAAACGCAACCAGCATGCGGCGCAAATCGAGCAAACGAACAGTTCCATCACGGAAATCGAGCAGCACTTGAGAGAACAGGAAGCTGAGCTGACCGAGCTATCCGCTCTGGCCGGAGAAATCCAAAAGAAACGAAGCGACCGCGTGACGCGCCTGCAAGAATTGCAGCTTGCAGTGTCGAAATCCGAAAGCCGGATCTCGGCGCTTGAAGAAGAACTCACTGGAACCAAGGCGCGCCGTGAATTGACTCATGCACAAACTGAACAACTCCTACGAGAGATTGAAGGATTGACCGAAGCGCGTGACAAACTCGTCGGGCAAATCGCTGTCTCGCTGAAAGCCGCCCGCCGCCAACCGATCGACGTCGAGACCAGCCTTCGCGAAAAAGAGAAACTACTCGCTCAAGCGGAACAGGATCTTGCAATTCTCGATCGTACACTCGCCGAAAAGCAATCACGCCTGGACGTGTTGCGTCAGCTGAACGAAGAGGGTGAAGGCCTCGCTGAAGGGTCGCAAGCTTTGCTTAAAGGCGTCAACGGTCCTGAAAAATTTCGGGGCGCTATTGCCGGTTCACTTCTTGCGCAACTCGATGTTGATCCAAAATTCATTCAGGCGATCGAAGCCGCGCTGGGCCGCAATCTGCACACGGTCATCTTAAAAGATGCGAAAGTTGTTTCGGAAATCATTGGGCACCTAAAGAAAAAAAAGCTGGGTCACGCTGCGCTGCTTATCCCCAAGCTGACAGCGACCACGCCACAACCGGCGCAAAAAGTTCTGCCACCGGAGGCGCTCGTTTGGGCTACCGACAAGGTGAGGGCACCTAAACCGCTGGAGGCACTCGTCACGCGGTTGCTCGGCGATGTCGTGATTTTTCCGGAGTTGGAACAAGCGCTGGAGTGCAAGAAGCGGGAACCTGCTGTGGCGATGGCCACCCTCGCCGGCGAATATATTTCCCGAGAGGGAATCGTCTTCACGGGAAGCAGCGAAGTCCGGGCGGCCTCGTTGCTCGAGCGAAAAGCGCAAATTGCCGATCTGGCAAAAGAAGAAGCTGCCCTGGCAAGGGAGCGCGACGCAGTCAGCGCCAGGCGGGACGAAGCGAAAACCGCGCTTGAAACCGCTTGGCGGCTTCAAGGCGAACTGAGCGAGGCCGGACGCAAAATCGATACTTTGCAGTCAGAAAAGACCGCGCTGGAGCGCCAGATAGCCGCGGCCGACGAACGGATCGCGCATGTGGAGCGGGATCTTCAATCGGGGCGTGATCAATTGGCCAATCAAAAGATCGAGTTAGGTGCATTCGAGGCCACCCAGAAACAGACGGCGTTGCGCGAGGAAGAGTTAACCGAAAGGACCAATGAACTGCGGCTGGCCGTCGCAACGGACCGCCAGCGCCATGAAAATTTGGTTGCGCAACGCGAACCAATGAGCGCGCGCGACGCCGAGCTAGCCGAGCTGATCACTGTGCGGAACGCGGACATCGCGATGTACGAACGGAAACTGAGTACGCAGGCCGAGGAATCGCGTGAATCCGAAACGCTGATCAAAAGTCAAACGGCGCGGCGTGACGAAGCACAAGCGAATAGCGCAAAAATCGCCAGCCAGCGCGCCACACGACTTGCCGCGGTTTCCGATCGGGAAAGCGAACTGCGGCGTATGCGAGACTCGTTAGGCGAATTACAGGACCAACGCGCACAGGGGCAAGTTCGGGAATCGCAGTTTCAAATGAAGATTGATAATCTCCTCGCCCATATTTCCCGCAGTTACCAGATCGATCTTCGTGGATTTGCGGGAGATCAGCCCGCATTCGAAAAAGTTTTGCGCGGACAACTGAAAAAACGCGCCAGCGCGGATGAGTCGGGAAGCGCGGGAATCGATACGCGAGAAGGCGTGGCCTCGGCGAAAGAGGAGCTCGCCCCCAGGGATCTCGAACAGCTTATCGCCGAGCTTAGAACACAGCTGGACAACATGGGACCAGTGAACCTCGAGGCGGTGCACGAGTACGACGAACTCGAAGAGCGTTACAAATTCCTTGAAGCGCAAAACACCGATCTTACGAATTCTCAGCGCGAACTGCTCGACGTGATCGCGCGCATCAATTCCACAACAAGGAAACTATTCGCCGAGACCTTTGAGCAAATTCGGTCGAATTTCCGGGAAATGTTTGGCGAGCTATTCCGTGGCGGGCGCGCGGACTTGTTACTGCTGGACGAGAACGACCCTCTCAACTGCGGCATCGAGATCACGGTCAAGCCACCGGGAAAACAATTGCAAAGCGTGTCGCTGTTGAGTGGTGGCGAACGTGCAATGACGGCTGTCGCGTTGCTGTTTGCGATTTATATGGTGCGGCCAAGTCCGTTCTGCATCCTCGACGAAGTCGATGCTCCGCTCGACGAAAACAACATTAACTGCTTCATCCGCGTGCTCGACCGGTTCGTACAGCAGAGCCAATTCATCATCATCACGCACAACAAACGGACAATCGCCAAGGCTGACATCCTTTATGGTGTCACGATGGAAGAGCGCGGCGTGAGCAAGTTGGTCGGTGTCAAACTCACTGCCCCCGCGCAACCTGTCACTGAAGCAACCTCAAACGGCGGCGAACACGCGCCGAGACAACAACGCCTCGCGTTCGCAGCGCGTTAGTAGCACAGGCATCTTGCCTGTGGGCAGGCGGGCGTCTCGCCTGCCGATACATTATTAAGTGCGTCAGATTCAGCGGGCTGAAAGCCCGCTGGCCCCACAGGCAAGGATGCCTGTGCTCCAAAATTTTTTTGCGCGCAGTTGCCGATCTTGGGTAAAATGACGCGATGCTTCAGACGGCGCAGCGGACCGCAAAATTAAAAAGAAAAAAAGGCGCGCCCGCATCGCTGGATGAAACTGCCGCAAACAAGACCGCGCCTCCCCACGAGCGTTTTCTGGAAGCCTTTCGCTGGATGCTCCTGGCACGCACGCTCGAGGAAAAACTCGTTAGTCTCTACCGCGGTGGTCAGATCACGGGCGGCGTTTACATAGGTAAGGGCCAGGAAGCAGTCAGCGTCGCTTGCGGTTTGTTTTTGGAAAAAGGCGACATCTTTGCGCCATTAATTCGCGACCAGGCCGGGCGATCTGCGTTTGGCGAACCGTTAGTTGACGTCACACGCACGTATCTCGGCTCGCGGCTCGGTCCGATGCGCGGGCGCGACGGAAATATTCATAGAGGGCATCCGCGCGATAACGAACTGGCGATGATTAGCCATCTCGGCGCAATGGTTTCGGTTACCGTCGGCACATTGATGGCGAAGCGATTCAAAGGAGAAAAAAATTTCGTGGGACTCACATCTATCGGCGAAGGCGGGATGCAAACCGGTTCGTTTCACGAAGGAATGAACATTGCCGCGGTGGAACAGGTGCCGCTCGTGGTGGTCGCGACAAATAATCATTACGCTTACTCGACGCCTAACGACCGCGAATTTGCGGGCGACGATTTGGTGGAGCGGGCGATCGGATACGGGTTCGAAGGTTACAGTCTGGACGGAACCGATCTCGTGGAATGTCTGGACGTGATAGGCGGCGCGGTGAAACGGGCGCGCGCCGGGCGTCCGCCGCAGTTGGTCGTCGCTTCTGTGCTTCGGCTTTCGGGCCATGGCGAACACGACGATGCCAGCTACGTGCCCGAAGATGTGAAACGTCAGCCCTTCGCACGTGATTGTCTGAAGGTCGCCGAGCAAACCATTCTCGATCTTAATCTGATCAATCCTGAAACGCTCGCCGAATGGCGCAAGGACGCCGTCGCGCAGGTGGACGAAGCCATTGCGACCGCTCAAAAAGAAGCCGTGCCGGAGGCCGACAAAGAAGATTGGTGCGCGTTATCCACACGCGATCTTGTCGACCAGGCGGGCGAGGATGAATGAGGATGAGGACGGGCGTAAACCGTTACATCGTTACATCGTTACATCGGAATTTGCCGACTCAACGATTCGACGGTTCGTCGATTTAACGTGGCGTAGCCATGAGCATCACCTATCTCGAAGCGATCCGAGAAGCGCAGGCAAAACTGTTGCGCGACGATGATCGCGTTTTCATTTACGGACAGGATGTCGGCGGGACATTTGGTGGCGCGTTCAAAGCAACGAAAGGACTGGCGACGGAATTTCCCGGGCGCGTGTTGAACACACCGATCAGTGAAGATGCGATCGTCGGCACTGCCATTGGCGCTGCGATGCAGGGAATGCGGCCGATTGTCGAAATGCAGTTTGCGGATTTCTCAAGCATTGCTCTGAACCAGATTCTCAACAACGCAGGAACGCATTACTGGCGAACAGGGGTGCCAGTGCCGATCACCGTGCGCTTGCCTTCTGGCGGAACAAAGGGAAGCGGTCCGTTTCACAGTCAATCGATGGAATCGCTTTACGCGCATTATCCGGGTCTCATCGTGATGACGCCGGCCACAGTGGAAGACGCGTACACGATGTTGATCGAAGCTGTGGCAATCGATGATCCTGTCGTTTACTGCGAACACAAATATCTCTATTACCATCTCAAGGCCGACAAATTGCCGGGCAAAGGTTTGCCGACCGGACGTGCGCGTATTGCGCGCGAGGGGCGCGATCTCACGGTCGTGAGTTACAGCGCAATGACGCAGGAATCTCTAGCCGCTGCGGAGGAACTCGCACGTGAAGGTCTCGAGATTGAAGTTGTCGATCTACGCACGGTCAAACCGTTGGACACCGACACCGTGCTTGCATCTGT
>QHOX01000098.1 GCA_003219465.1 Verrucomicrobiota bacterium
CGGAAGCCCTCCTTTTCGAGCTCGAACACGGAGAGATCGTGCTTTTTCATCAAATCGATGATCGCTTTGATTTCTTTGATGTCTTTGGGATCCAAGGCCAGCTCCTGGTTAAGGCTGAAGCGTTTTAGGTAAAGCAGTTTTGTTAGCCAGGTCAAGCACGGGAATCGAGTGTTCGATTACTGGAATGACCGAGCAATAGCCTTTGAACTCGCGCAGATTTCCTCCTCCATTACTCGATTACTCCACTACTTCATTTTGATATCGTTGATGAGACTGACGACTACGTTGTCGTCAATAAGCCGCCGTTTCTTCTCATCCATCCCACCAAGCCAAACGGCGCACCTACGTTGTGGAAACAATTGCGCGAGCTGCTCGCATTCGAGATCGCAAGCGGCGGACAGGTTTCAATCGTGAACAGACTCGATCGCGAGACGAGCGGGCTGGTGCTGGTTGCGAAAACCGCCACGGCCGCACGCGACTTTGGGCTGTTGATGCAACGACATGAATTTCGCAAAGAATATCTCGCAATCGTTTGGGGCTGGCCGGAATGGGAAGATAAAATCGTTGACGCTCCTCTGGATCGCCAAGCCAAACACCAAAAGTCGGTGATCTGGCTCAAACAAATGATTCACGCTGCGGGCGCACCGGCACAGACGGAATTTTTTGTTGAACGGAGGTTTAAAAGATCGACGTCATCCGGCGATCGGTTCAGCGTCATTCGCGCGATTCCACGCACTGGACGCACTCATCAGATTCGGGTGCATCTCGCTTCAATCGGCCATCCGATTGTAGGCGATAAAATCTACGGTCCGGACGAACAGTTGTACCTTGATTTCATCGAAACTGGCTGGACGCGTGAAATCGAGCAGAGGCTGCTGTTGTCGCGACATGCTTTGCACTCGGCGAAACTGGAAATTCAAGGCGAGCGCCAATGGACCAGTGATCTGCCTCCTGATCTTGCTGAATTCTGCAGCGGCGGTCTCTGACGCCCATGCGTGCTGCTGTTCCGTATTCGGCTTCGGCAGGAGAATTGCAATCGAATAAAGCGTTCCTATCGTAGCGCCGCGGTATGAAAATGTTTCGCGGATGCGCTGTCGTATTGTTTCTCAGCACTTACTGCAGGCTTTTCGGCGGCATGAATGAATCCCGAGTTGAACCCGTGCGCAGCGACTTTAATCCCCAACGCTTCGAATTGGCAATTGAGTCCGGGTATCTGTTAGGTGCGATTAACGGCCCTGCCGGCTACGAAATCGGAGCTGAATTCCTGACGGGACGGATTCGTTGGGGAATGATAGACCGCGACACGTGGCTGCGCGGTTACAATCAATTTTACGTTAGCGGCATGGCCGAACCGATTTTTCGTGGCATCGAGAACTACTATTTCGGATTCAATCTCGGCTTTCGTTACAATTTCGTGCAGCGAGGAAGCAGGTTCATTCCATACATTTCCGGCGGAGTAGGCGGAGGGTGGATCGACAGCCACGCGAATATTCCCGGCGGCCAGGGCCAGGATTTCACGTTCAACATTTTATCGGCGGCGGGCATTTCCTACATGGTGAATGATCACTGGAAACTGGATGTGGGCGCGCTTTACCAGCATCTGTCCAACGGCGGACAAACCGATCCTAATCCCAGCCTCAACCTATTTGGTCCGCAGGTGGGCGTGACGTACTCGTTTTAAGATTCCTTTGTCATGTTGAGGGATGCGAAACATCTCTGGAAAGTCCTCTGGCCGGGAAAAAAATGATCAGAGATTGAAAGCCTGGCCTCGCGGACTCCGTCCGCTGCGTTGCAGCTTCGCTTCACTCAAATGACAATAACGATCAAGCCGCCTCAGGAAAACGTGCTGGTCGTCCGGCGCAGCCTGTTCGACGAACTTGGGAGTTTTCACGGCCTCAACTTCGGGGCGGAAAAATATCTGAAGGCGTTCCTCTCGCGTGGAAACAATTTTTTTCTGCCGCGCACTGAAGCAGAGATCAATCCTGTCTACAAACAAATCATTCCCTACGCGATTATCGCGTTTGAAAACAACGTGGCTTATTACGTCCGCGGAAAAAAAGCCGGCGAACAGCGTCTGATCGCGAAAGGCTCAATCGGGATCGGCGGTCACATGAACGAGACCGACGAATCGCTCTTTGCCATGGATGAGCAGGCCTATCGCGCCGGTGTCGAACGGGAGATCAAGGAGGAGATCAAGATCGATACTTCGTTCGAAGATCGAATTGTTGCGCTTCTCAACGATGACACGACCGAGGTGGGCCGTGTGCATCTTGGCATCGTTCACGTATTCAAACTGGCCGAGCCGAAGGTGGCAAAACGCGAAGCGATGATCACCGGTCTGACGTTTCTTGCAAAGAACGAATTGTTCGCGCGCCGCGAAACCATGGAGACGTGGTCGCAGATCTGCCTCGATTCGCTCGACCGCTTGTTGCTGTAGCCGCTTCCCTGTGGGAGGCGCAGCACTAACTTCTTTTTAGCCTCCAGGTGAAGGTGCAGCTGTAGATTCAGGTCCAACCGTCGGTGCGAGTGAAGGTGCCGGGGCAGGTGCGGGCGCAACTGCGGGCGCAGGTGCAGGCTGTTCTCGTTGCGGAATAAATGCGATCTCGTCAATTTGCCACCGACCAACCGGGTGCGAGATGGTGAGGTCCATGTCCGCATATCTCGCAGGATAATATATGCGTGAATGGAAAGACCCGTGCGGCTCGAAAAATTGTGATTGAAATTCAATCTTGCCCTGGACATCTACGGGCCGAACAGGCGCTCCGAGCTTCACGATCTCATTCATGAACTCCTGTTGCGCCGAGACCGGGAAGTTCATGCGAGCCTGCGGGCTCAGCCGCGAATTGAAGAAATTACTATCGTGCTGGACAGCAATGCGCTGGACCGCTTCTTTGGCGAACTCTGTTCCTTCCTTGGCCATCTCCTGTTTGGTGGAGTTCAACCACCAAAACGCCACGCCAACCACCCCAAGCACGATAATGAGCAGAACAATGACTTGGCCGGACGTTTTCCGTTGAGAATTCAATTTCAATTGTTTCATCTTCGTTTAATAACCGAACCCCATGCTCTTGATCACTTCGCCGTTACGGATGAGCACGGAATGCTTTTGCTTGCCTGTGTAAGCGCCGAATTGGTTTCGCGCGTTTACAGTGAAATTAATGAGATAACCCGAGACGGCTTCGCTGCCCTTGCCCAAATCGGATGGTTTTGGTTCCCCGTTCCACTCAATTCGCGCGCTGGCCGGATCAATCAATTGTTTGTTGAGCCACTGCATAATGATCTGCTTATAATTCGTGGGGTAAGGGCCGTAGCGTGTCGTGTCTGCTGACGGCGTTTCGGCATCTAATCTGCCTACGACGGTCATTCCCAAGCCGACTGCGCAAATCAGCGACAGCGAAGGGAATGCTTTCATTTTGTCTGTTTACCACCGATCAAAGCCGCTAGTCCAGCCTAATGAGATGGTAGCTGTCAAGCTTTCAGAGGCGGTGTCGTTACGTCCCGACCTACAGTCCGACCCGGCGTCGAATCAAGGCCACGGTTTTGCAGTGCGGCACTGCCGCGCCGCTTTCATCGTGCGCTCAAGCGGATTGCGTTGCATGATAACACTGCTTTCGTTGCGAACGCGGTGCATCATCAGAGGATAATGCGAGTGAAGAAATCTTTGCTCCAGTTTGCCGTCGCTGCCGGGTTTGTCGCCTGGTCGACGCCACTTTTCGCCCAGGAAGCTCCGGCACAAAGTTCGACTCACGTCTTTTCTGAGACGCCCACGTCACGCGATCCCGCAGCCGCCCTCGCCAACCGCGGCAACGACTCCTCCGCCCGGCAACAGACGACGCTTGATCCGGCTGCGGCGACGCAGGCTTGGCTGGACAGTGTCCCAAAAGACGAGCGCGAAAGATCAGATGCGTATTTCGAGGGCGGTTACTGGCTGCTGCTGTGGAATTATCTTGTAGCTGCTGCGATCTCAATCTTGCTGTTGTCATCCCGGATTTCAGCGCAGCTACGCGATTTTTCGGAGCGACTAACGAGATTCAAAACGCTGCAAGTCGCCTGCTACAGCGTTCCCTATTTGCTGCTCGTTTACGTCTTAAGTTTTCCGCTCAACGTGTATGAGCACTTCTTTCGCGAGCATCAATACGGCCTCGCTACTCAGACGTTTCCCGCATGGTTTCGCGAGCAGTTGATTGGTCTCGGAATTACAATCGTTGGCGGAACAATCCTTTTGATTGTGCTCTACGCGGTGTTCCGGCTAGCACTGACAGCATGCTGGATCTGGGGGACGATCGTGGCCGTTGTTTTCTCGTTTGTTTTGCTCTTTATCACGCCGGTATTCATTGAGCCGCTCTTCAACACGTATAAACCACTGACCAACGCCGAAATCAGCGAGTCCATTCTCGCAATGGCGCGGGCCAATCAAATTCCTGTAAAACAAGTGTTCGAGGTGGACGCGTCGCGTCAGACGACGCGGGTGAGTGCGAATGTCTCAGGAATTCTCGGTACGACACGGATCGCGCTGAACGATAATCTGCTCAAACAATGCACGCTGCCGGAGATCCGCGAGGTCATGGCACACGAGATGGGCCACTACGTTCTTAATCACGGCGCAAAACTACTGACCTATTTGGGAATTTCTATCTTCGTCGGGTTCGCACTTGCTCGAATCCTGTTTGACGCGGCGCTCAGCCGCTGGGGCGAGAGATGGGGCGTGCGTGGCATTGCCGATCCAGCCGGGCTTCCCGTGCTGGCATTGATTCTTAGCACTTTGCTCTTCCTTGCCACGCCGCTTCTCAACACAGTGGTGCGGGTTACGGAGCGTGAAGCGGACGCGTTCGGAATCAACACTTCACGTGAGCCGGATGGCATGGCAAAAGTGGCGCTTAAACTCGGCACGTACCGCAAACTCAATCCGACGCCCCTCGAAGAATTCATCTTTTACGATCATCCCAGCGGCCGCGCCCGGATTCGCATGGCGATGGACTGGAAAGCTGCGAATCTGCCGCCCGGTGAATCTGGCACCACAGAAAACGGCTTGTCATTGAAAAACTACTGATCAGCGGCCGCTGCTTATGATTATCCTACCTCGCGTGGATGTTGCGAGGGCGCGGCCGCGGTGAACGCGAACTTGCGTTTTCGGATGAGCATCAAGTTGCGAATGTAAATCAGCGAGTTTGGCAAATACGCGAGAATGCCGATGGGGTCGCGACGGAAGATGAAGTACACGCACATGAGCATGCTACCGGCAATGCTCCAATACCAAAAAGATACCGGAATCACACTTTCGCCCTGTCGCTCAGAGGCCACCCACTGTACGAGAAAACGCATCGAGAAAAGGGCGTTCCCGATGAAGCCGAGAACCATGAGATAACTCCAATCCAGGCCAAGAAACCGGTATTCTTTTCCAATCCACGTGATAGCGATGAGTGCAAGTGTGTTCATAGGCGGCTAACTGATTTGGCGATTTCGTGTCGGATTCTTCTCGATTTCATCCAGCGGACTGCAAGCAGCCGCAGAACGATTTAACCAGACGATTCCAAACACCGTAATGACTGGTGCCCGAGAACCTCGGATTTGTCGAGACTGGGACTTCGGCTACCGGAATCCTTCCATCTTAACCAAATGTCGGAACGAAGCGATGCGCGCCGTTGAAAAACTTCACGTGAGCAATGCATACGCGTTTGCCGCCGAAGCTTCGATTCCAATTACGCGGCGCGCTTCATTCTCGATATAAGCGTATCGGCGATTGCGGCCGGAGTTTCAGAAATAGCAATTCCCGCCGCTTGCAGCGCTTCAATTTTTCCCGCTGCCGTTCCTTTACCACCGGAGATGATCGCACCCGCATGACCCATCCGGCGCCCCGGCGGCGCTGTTTTTCCAGCGATAAATGCCGCCACAGGTTTCTTGCAGTTTGCTTTGATCCAATCGGCGGCTTCCTCTTCAGCGGCGCCGCCGATCTCACCGATCAAAATCATCGCGTCTGTTGCGGGATCCTCGTTAAACAATTTTACGCAGTCGAGATGCGAAAGGCCGTGAATTGGATCGCCGCCAATGCCGACGCACGTTGATTGCCCGTAGCCACGTGATGTTAACTGCCACACGGCCTCGTAGGTAAGGGTTCCTGAACGCGAAATCACGCCAATGTTGCCGGGCTTATGAATGTAGCCGGGCATTATCCCGATCTTGCATTGACCGGGTGTGATGATGCCTGGACAATTCGGCCCGATCAGACGCGGGTTTTTTCCGAGCATCAAGGCCTTCACCCGCATCATATCCATCACTGGAATTCCTTCCGTGATGCAAACCACGAGCTCCACTCCTGCATCAACTGCTTCCAAAATCGAATCCGCAGCCGCCGCTGCAGGGACGAACACCATCGATGCGTTACATTCGGTTTTTTGTCGCGCCTCCCAGACTGTATCAAACACCGGCACTTTCCCATCGAACATTTGGCCGCCCTTCCCTGGTGTGACACCTGCAACAACCTTTGTCCCGTACTCGATGCACTGACGAGTGTGAAACGCACCCGCGCTGCCGGTGATCCCTTGCACCACAAGGCGTGTGTTTTTATCCACCAGAATGGACATACAAATCAGGAAATCAGGAACGCAGGAATGCAGGAAAAAATCTGGAAGCCAGAAATCCATGAAGAACACAAATAGACACAGCGGATCTTCCTGTTTTCCTGCTTTCCTGATTCACTCTTCTTGGTTTCCTGGTTTCCAGATTCATTGTTGCTTTCGTTTGTGAATCACGAGCTTGTTTCCGTCGGGATCGCGGAATTGCGCCATCCAGCAGACCGGTGTCTCGGTCTTTTCAACATCGAATTCCACGCCGCGGTCCTTGAGCTTGGCGTAAGCATTATCAAAATCTTCCACCTCGAACGCAACGGTTGTTCCTTCGCGTGAAGGTTTCCAAGCCGGATGACAACCCACGCCGATGGTGACGGGGCCAAGGTCGTACTCGACCCATGCGCCATCCATTTGTGTGCGCGTCGGATTTAGCTCCAGCGTCTCGTGATAGAATTTTCGCGCGCGTTCCTTGTCAGAAACCGCAATGGCAACGAAGGCCACTTCGTTTGTTATCATTTGCAGACTCCTTTCTCGTCTTCGGGTTTGAGTTTATGAATTATGAGCTTGTTCCCGTCGGGATCTTGCACCACCGCCATGTGACAACACGGCGTTTCAAAAGGCTCAGCGGCAAATCGTACGCCTTGACTTCGTAGCGTGTTAATCGCTTCCTCGAAGTTTTCCACCTCCAGCGCAGCACCGGTGCCTTGATCTGACGGTTTCCACTCCTCGCCAACGTTCGCAATCGCGAGTGTATCGTTACCGACGGCGTACTCGATCCATTTTCCGCCCATCATTTCATCCGAGACCTGAAGACCAAGAACATCCTCGTAAAAGTTTCGCGCTCGCGGCACATCTGTTACCGGAACACCAACGAATCCGATTTCCTTGATTTTCATCCTGCAGGTTTCCTTTGTTGTTGTTCCAACCAGTCTCTCATAATCCGAACAATCTTCGGATCGAACGGGGCCTGTTTTTCCGCGAACGCATCAGTCATGCTGAGATAATGCTGTCCGCCGTGTCCCATCTCCGGCACTTCCATGAAACGCGCTGTGCCGGGAACATTTGCGTTCACATATTGCGCAATTAGCTCCGAATCTTCCCGGCCCATGATCCAGTCGTACTGTCCGTGCAAAATCAACGCGGAGACTTTCACGCGGGACCAGGTGGCCGCGAGGTTCAGCTTCTGCAAGTCTTGATAAAATTTCAGCGGTCGGCCGTAAAGATGCGTCTGATCTTTCCCTTCAGGCCAAAGTTCTGCGAGGTCGTGCTTGTCTTTCAGAATATCAGGAACATTGCGGCCGTTAATCAGCCATTCGTAATAAAGCGTTGTCGCGCCTTTTATTCGGTCGGTCACTTCGCCTGGCGATTTCTTCATCAGAGCAAACCGCCGCCGTTCGATTTCCAGCATGTGCTCGAACCACGTTTTAACCCAGCCTCCAATGGTGATGTAGGCCCGCACCTGCGCCTGTTCGGCCTCCGTTTCGGGAACCA
>QHOX01000023.1 GCA_003219465.1 Verrucomicrobiota bacterium
TGATCGCCGACCACCGTGTTAAAGTTCAAGTGTGAACCGCTTCCGTTAGACAGCGCCGAGTCACCAATGGCAATGTTCGCCTGGCCGTCCACATTACCAGACAGCGCGAAAGCGCCGAAGGCTTGGTTGAACGAACCCACGCCGTTACCCTGTAGCGCGGAAACGCCAACGGCGTTATTTGAATCGCCTTCCATACCGCCGTCAGCGCCGAAGAGCGCCTGAGCGCCAAGCGCTGTGTTAAAGTTCGCTGCGCCCTCTCCGCTTAGGTCGTTGTTCTGCAGCGCCTCATCGCCAACGGCCGTGTTTTGAGCGCCACTAACATTTGCAAAAAGCGCCGAATCGCCCACAGCGTTGTTGCTGAATCCGTTATTGTTGGTAAACAGCGCGAAGGCGCCGTAAGCACCATTGAAGTCGCCGCCGGTGAGGGTGAACGTGTTAAATAGAAGTGCGTCTTGTCCGACCGCAGTGTTCCGCATGCCGCTGATATTGACCAACATCGCCCCAGCGCCAACGGCAGTATTGGACTCGCCGTTATTGAGAGCCAGTGTTCCACCGCCACAACCGGTATTGAATCTGGCGGTGGTATCAGAAAAGAGCGACCGCCAACCGATCCCTGTGTTTGCAGAGGCAGTGGTGGTGAGAAACAGGGCGTCCTCACCCTCCGCGGTGTTGAAGTTGGGATACCCCCCGTCGGGCGGCGGGAGGATCGCGTGCATTTGCGGTGCAAACGCAAAGCACACCAGAATGAGCGGGACGAGAAGGAAGCCGCGCCATAACGGCAGCGAGCGACCCGGATCTCGTCCGCATGAAGCTAACGTTTTAACTTGATTCAATGTATACATGGATGTGTTCTTTCTCTGTCCCGGTGCTGTTTTGATTGTTCTTTTTGTGTATCACTGGAATCCGCACAGACAAAGAACCTACCGGGCAGAGTCCTTTGTCTATTTTGGAACATTCCGCAGTGATACTCAATTTCGGTTCTGAGTGTCAATACTAGATTTTCGATGTTCAACATTTGACGTTTCTCGCGACCAGGGGGTCGGTATCCGTTCCCCATAGTTGCTTCACCGGGCAACAGAGCGTAGTCACCCGCGACGTACGCGTACGTGTGAATGGAGATGGCGGAAATGTGCAACTCGCCGCCCCCGCGTCCGCTCGTTCAGTGTCTGAATGCAAGCATTAGAGTTCACCCCCTCCCGATTTGGAAATCGGCGGTACGGCAGGTTGGAAACCGGCGCTACACAAAATAAAACAGCCGCCGCGCGGGTTCGCGCGGCGGCTGAATTTGTATCTAGAGGCGCTGACTTCTCTAACAGCGCTCCTCGATAACAGTTTTATTGATTCCCTACCACTCGCGGCGTGGGGCGGATCATCTCAAGCTGAGCGCTCACTTTCTGAATCTGCTCGGCTTGCTGTTTGAGAGCCGCGGTCAGGGTCTGAATTTGGCTCTCCTGCAAGGCAATCCTTGCCGCCTGTTTTTCGGTCGTGGTCTTCAATTGCTGCATGGCCTGACGCTGTTTGAGCAACTCTCTCGTCGAGCGAGGCGCTTTCGGGGATGCAGGCGAGGCGCCACCACCACATTCGCCGAGCTGGCCTGTACTCGCATCTATGCAGACCGGGGTACTTTCGGTATTACCCACGATACCGGCGACAAAGCAACTGAACACATGCAGCGGGTCGCCGATGCGGATCACCCCGCTCTCGCTGGTGGCACCGGCACCCGCGGTGGCACCGATATAGATGTTATCGCTGCCGTCGGTGAGGTCGGGTCCCGCATTATCGCCGACCACCGTGTTAAACGATCCCGATCCTTGGTTCAGCAGCGCCGAGTCACCAATGGCGACGTTCGCGGCGCCGCTCGTGTTGAGCGACAGCGCGTCAGCCCCCATCGCCTCGTTGAATAAACCATCGACAAGGGCTCCGAGCGCGTTAAAACCGACCGCGTTATTTGAATCGCCATCAACGTTTGCAAAGAGCGCCTGACCGCCTACGGCCGTATTGAAGTTCGCCGTGCCGAGTCCACTTGAGTCATTGTTCTCAAGCGCCAGATCGCCAAAGGCAGTGTTTACAGCGCCAGCAATGTTGAAAAAAAGCGTCGAATCGCCGAAAGCGTTGTTGCTGAATCCGCTATCGTTGTTAAACAGCGCGAAGCCGCCAAAAGCACCGTTGAACTCGCCGCTGGTGTTAAATACCATGGCGTCTACTCCGACGGCCGTGTTTTCCAGGCCGGTGCCGTTCAGCAAAAGCGCCGCAGCGCCAACCGCTGTGTTGTTGTCACCGTTGTTGAGGATCAGCGACGGGCCGAAACCCGTATTGAAGCTGCCGGTGCTATTTGAAGTGAGCGTCCGCCAACCAAACGCTGAATTCCCAGCGCCGGTGCTGTTGTTCAAGAGAGCATTATCACCTTGAAAGGTGCCGAAGATGGTGTCGCAACCGTCTAGACAAGTGTCCGCTCGTGTTTGCGGTGCAAACGCAAAGCACACCAGAATGAGCGGGATGAGAAGGAACCCGCGCCATAACGGCAGCGAGCGAGCCGGATCTCGTCCGCATGAAACTAATGTTTTAACTTGATTCAATGAATACATGGAATGTGTGTTCTTTCTCTTTCCCGGTCGTGTTTGTTTGGTTTTTGTGGTGACTGGGATCCCAACAGACAAAGAACCCTACCGGGCAAAAGTCCTTGGTCTGTTTTGAACCTTCCGCCGTGATACTGAATTTCGTGTTTGAGTGTCAATACTTTTTTAAAGGTTTTTTTCTATCGCCGTAGCGCAGATTTCTCAACGCGCTGGATCCCCAATTCCGATCGGGCCGGCGTGTCAAGCATTGCTGTTTGCGTTGGGGAGTCTGTTCCGGTAGCCTCAGGCGCATGGCACGCTCCGGTTTGGGTAAAGGTCTTGGCGCGCTGATAGGTACGCCTGTGGTCCCCGCGCCCAGAGACAGAGCGGACGCCGGGGAGAGAGTGCACCAGATCGACCTGGCGAACATTGTCCCGAGCGCATTGCAACCGCGGAAGGATTTTGGGCGTGAGGCGCTACAAGAACTAATCGAGTCGATTCGGCAGCACGGGATCATTCAGCCGTTGATCGTTCGTCAAGTTGGTGCGCGATTTGAACTGATCGCCGGTGAGCGCCGGTGGCGCGCGGCCCAGGAAATCGGCCTAACGACTGTGCCCGCGATCATTCGCACGGCGAACGATCTGGAAGTGCTTGAGCTTTCGTTGATCGAAAATTTGCAACGCGCTGACCTTAATCCGATCGAAGAAGCCCAGGGCTACGCGAGATTAGGTAATGAATTTGGAATGCGCCAGGAAGATATCGCGCTGAAAGTCGGCCGCAGTCGGGCGGCTGTGGCCAATGCGCTGCGGCTTTTGGATCTGCATCCGCAGGTGCAGATCTGGTTGGCTCAGAATTTAATTTCAGTTGGCCACGCGAAGGTGCTGCTGGCGTTGAAAGTCCCCGAAGAACAATTGCTCGCTGCGGAAACAGTTTTGCGGCGCAACGCCACGGTGCGTTCTACCGAGCGAATGGTTGCGCGTCTGCTTGGCATTGGACGCGGACGGCGAAAGGCGAGGCGTGCGGCTTCCGATCTAAGCGCAACGACAACAGCAGTAGAAGATTTACAAAACCGTCTGCAACAACATCTGGCCACCCATGTCACCATCCATCATGGAGAAAAGCGCGGACGAATCGAGATCGAGTATTACGGAACGGACGATCTCCAGCGCATCGTAACCGCTCTGGGGCTGCCGGAGGCAGCGGAGTAATCGATTCGAGTGTTAGAGTAGTGGAGTAATGGAGTAATAGTGAATTCGCGCCAGACATTACTCCATTACTCGATCACTCCATTACTCCTCGCGTTGGCGTGGATAGTGTTTGCACAGCAATTATGCGCCGCCGAGACGAAGATCTGGGAGCAATTCTCCGGCGAGAAAGCTTTCGTTCACGTTCAGCGCCTCGTGGATTTAGGGCCGCACCCGGCCGGCTCGGACGCGATTGAAAAGGCCAGAGATTACATCGAGGAGCAGTTGCGGCATTCTGGCTGGCAGGTGACACGCCAAGCATTTACCGACGACACGCCGCGAGGGAAAGTCCACTTCGTAAATTTGATCGCCCGGTTCTCAGCCGATGGGAATGCCGCCTCCTCCTCATTTTTGTTGTCCTCGCATTACGACACCAAATTCTTCGAGGCGATCCGGTTTGTCGGAGCGAACGACGGCGGCTCCAGCACCGGTCTGCTGTTGGAATTAGCTCGCGTGATCGGGCAGCGCCCGAATGTCGCCAGAAAAATCGAGCTCGTGTTTTTCGATGGCGAAGAGGCATACGAAAATTTTTCGGAGACAGATGGTCTGTACGGAAGCCGCTACTTTGCTAAACAACTCCAGGCCGACGGCGCGAAGCAATTTCGTGCAGGGATATTGTTCGACATGATCGGTGACCGTTCACTAGGGATCACGCTTCCCGCAGATTCACCCGCCGCAATCGCACGCGATATTTTTGCCGCGGCCGAGGCGCTGAAGCTGCGAAATTACTTTAGCTACCTGGACCGTGATCTCATCGACGATCACATGCCGCTGAACGCCATTGGCATTCCGACCATCGACATAATTGATTTTGATTATCCCTGGTGGCACACTGCGAGTGATACGATAGACAAGATCAGCGCGCAGAGTCTCCAAATCACCGGGTCCGTCGCTTTGTATTATCTTTCGGAACTCGCGTTAAAGCATTAACTTCGTCGGGTCCCCTTGAACGCTTCAACGCTTTGACGAATCACGAGAGGCTTCCTTAAATTCTGCATTGCGTCGGAGCACTTTTCTCGGCAGGCTGATCATGAACAGCCGATCCCATGGAGCGTCACACGTCTGCGTCCCAGCCAAAGCAGACAAACATTGGCGTTGTCGGGCTTGGGATTATCGGTCGCGGAATCGCCGCCCATCTTCGCCGCAAGGGTTTTCCGGTGTTCGTTTGGAACCGATCGCCGCGCCCTGTACCAAACTTTGTCGGTTCATTGGGTGACCTGGCAGAGCTGTGCAATTACATCCAAATTTTTGTGTCTGATGACGACGCGCTCCTGCAGACCGCGGAGCAGCTAAGCGAAAAGCTCACGCAGCGTCACGTCGTTCTTGCGCATTCGACCGTCGCTCCGGATTCGATGCGTGCGGCGGCGGACATTGTCCAACGTCGAGGCGCGCGATTCGTCGAAGCGTGCTTCACCGGCAGCAAGGGCGCAGCGGAAAAAGGTGAGCTCGTTTACTATGTTGGCGGAACAGATGAAGCGCTGCGAGAAGGGCGTCCAATCCTCGAGGCCAGCAGCAAAGAGATCGTGCATATCGGAGCAGTTGGGCAGGCCAGTGTTATCAAGGTTGCAACCAACATGGTCAGTGCCGCAAGCGTTCAGGCCGCAGCCGAGGCTCTGGCGCTGGTTCAGGCGCAGGGGTTACCGGTTGAAAAATTCGTCGAAGCCATGCGCGTCAACGCCAGTTATTCCGACACGCTGGCGATGAAACTTCCGAAAATGCTCGGACGCGATTTCGCGCCGCACTTTTCCGTCAAACACATGTTGAAGGACATGCAGATCGCCATCCAAATCGCCTTGTCGCATTATCAGGACCTCGGAGTCACTGCTGCGGCACGCGATCAGTTGTTCGAGCAAATGCAGTGGGGTCATGGCGACGACGATTATTCCGCCGTGCTGCGCAAGTATTTGCATGAGCGAGTTCCGGGATTTTCCGAAGAGCCACAAATTCAGCAACCGCTCGAACAATCCGATGCGGAAGAGTCGATTACCGCTTCGGCAGGAGCGGAGACGCAAAACATCGAACGTGAGGAAGCGGGCCTGGTTGCGTCCTCGGAGTCTGTGCTGGGCTTCAGCGGAACGATGAACGCGACGGCTCCTGCTGCAACGCCGTTGCGGCGTGGGTTTCTCAAACAACTGCTAAGCCGTTTTTCATCCGGAGAGGAATGACGCAGCGCTCAGAGACGGCGCGAGTCTTCTTTCAGGATCTCTCCGCGCGCGCAAAGCTTCGCGTCACCGGGGCTGACCGATTCCGATTTCTAAACGGGCAAATCACAAACGATTTGCGCAAGGCCAGTGAAACCGTTGCGGTGGAAGCCTGCGTGCTCAATGCGAAAGGCAAACTGAACGCATACACTTTCATCGCCGCGCTCGGGGAAAGCTTGCTGATCGATGCCGAGCCGGAGCTTCGCGAAACGCTTGGCGCACGCCTGGAGCGCTATGTCATTGCCGACGACGTTCAGATTGAGGACGTAACGGACGAATTCTCGCTCTTTCACGTTCTTACCGAGCAGCCGCCAGCACCCGACTCTGGGCGGATCGTGTCGGCGCGCCGTTTTGCCGCGACAGGTTGGGACATCTGGAGCGACCCAGCACGCCACGATGCTGTGCGACATGAATTGGCCTCAGCATATCTGTTTATCGATTCTGCAGCCGCGGATGTAATACGAATCGAACAAGGACTGCCGCGCTGGGGACGCGAACTTACGGATGAGATTATCCCGATCGAAGCAAATCTGGAACAACGCACAATCGATTACCAAAAGGGTTGTTACATCGGCCAGGAAGTGATCTCCCGAATCAAAATATCCGGACAAACCAACAAAAGATTGTCCGGATTGATCTCGCTGAACAACACGCCGCTCCAACCAGGGATGAAACTCGTCGCTCCCTCAGCACCTGGAAAAGAAGCCGGCTGGATCACGAGTGCCACGCGCAGCCAACGACTTGGAAAAGAAATCGCACTCGGGTACGTGAAACGCGGCTTCAACAATCCTGCCACGAATTTGGAGGCACTTTCGCTGGATCCGGCTGGAGCAATTCCGGTCGAAGTTGTTTCGCTTCCGTTTCTCTGAGGAATTTCGCAGCTTCCAGAATTCTTCACGCGATATCAACGAGCGAGCCGGCAGTGAAATTGGAAAAAGAAATTTTGTTTTGCCCTCGGGCTGTGAA
>QHOX01000398.1 GCA_003219465.1 Verrucomicrobiota bacterium
AACCACGCCGGCAAATCGATTTAATGCGACGCTCGAGGTGGATGCCGGGGGCGGCACCTGGGTGCCATACAATCGCTTTGTGGGCATCGATGCCTCTGCGAGCTGGATCACCGATGCACCGCTCCCGGTCCGCGACTCCGGAGGCCTCACGGGTGCGCCTCAGGCGTTTAGCACTGCTCAGCTAACGCAAGCTCCGCCCGCTCCGCCCGGGGTCTATATGAAAGCCGATCCGCGGGCCACGCGTTTCGGTATTTTCCAGATGGACACAGTCCTGACGACGGCAAAGTCAAGGATAATGCTGCCCCTTTGGCCAAGCCCAACCGATTATCCGACGGTGACAACAGTGCCAAATGGCTTTGGCGGGGCGGTCGCCACGACTTGGCCTGGGCCTGTCGAGCACGCGCCCAATCGTTTTTCTAGCGCGGCTTACTACCCAGCTACCTTTGCTATCAATGGCCCCGTGGACGCACGTGATAATGCTACCACCACCTACGCCGATAACGATGGCGTAACCCGGCCTGCTGACGCTATCTATCCCGGCGCCGCGGCCACTACCGGATCATCGACACCTTACTACACAACTTCGACAAGTTATCATCCGATCATGCTTAATCGCCCGTTTCGAAACGTGGCAGAGCTAGGCTACGCGTTTCGCGATCTGCCCTGGAAAACTTTGGACTTTTTCACGGACAAGAGCGCGGATGCGGGTCTTCTGGACATCTTCACGATTAGTGATGGCCCTGCAATGGTTGCTGGATCGGTCAATCTGAACAGTACGCTGGGTACTGATCTTCAGCCAGTTTTGGCTGGGACTATTTTGGATGAGATCAATTCTACCACTGTCAACAAAACAGGTGCAGGCGCAACAGACGCGCCGGTATTGGCCGCGAATATCGTGAACGCAACGTCGGCGGCTCCCATGAAGAATAAGGCAGAACTATTAACTCGTGCTGGATTGCCAACGACAATCCTGCCCACGGCATCAAACGACAATCAAGCTGTTAAAGCGCGACGGGAAGCTGTTCCGCGCGCGATGACTTCTGTCTCGCAAACGCGTGTCTGGAACGCAGTGATCGATGTAGTAGCCCAGTCGGGTCACTATAAGCCAAATGCACAAAGCCTCCAGAATGATTTCATCGCGGAAGGGGAACAGCATTATTGGGTCCATGTTGCGATCGATCGGTTTACCGGGCAGGTGCTCGACAAGCAGATCGAGGTCGTAAACGAATAGGAGTTTTCGCGACGCCGCGAGAAATCACCTTCAATTCTCCCGATTTTGATCGACGTGATCGCGCAAACCGGGGGATATGCGCCCGAGGACGCTAGCATCATGTGTGTATCCAGATCAACTAAAAGCCGGCTCACAGATCCCGACTTGACTGCTTTAAGCAGTCAAGTTTCACTCTAGGTCTGAGAGAAATTGCGGTGAGCCAGCGGCTACGGCGCCATGAAGAGTTCAAAGCTTACTCGCGGACGCTTTCGGAGTTGATAGTTGATTGAGCCTCATCGAGACGATCCAAGCGCGATCCAACGAAAAACTCGACTGCTTTAAGCAGTCGAGTGTCAAGAGCCGCAATCTATGTGTGCGTGTGCAAAATGGAATCCCTCAAAAGTGGTTTACTTCGTCGGATTCTTGTCGGTGCGCGACAACAGATGCCAATTTGTTGGCCGATCAGCGGGCAATCTAGGGACATTTCGCCGTCGTTTGATTTGAGTGCGGAAGCGTCGCTGTCGATACAACGCAGCTTGTTTTGCCCGCGGAAGTCGCTCGCTCATTTGAACAATGCGAGCCAGCTCTGGATACAGCGGGTGTTTCTGATTCGCACCGTAAAACCGGTGATAACCATTAGA
>QHOX01000024.1 GCA_003219465.1 Verrucomicrobiota bacterium
CTTCCGTCAGCAATACAAACTTCGCCGCGTGTACGCGCCGATCACCGCGATCGTCCGCTTCTCCGGCCGGAAAGCGAGCCTGGAGTTCGTGGATCCGTTAAACACCGAACGAATCACATTAAACAAACAAGTCTTTCCGCTGGCCGCCGATTTTCATGCGCCCACGGCACTCCTGATCGCTCGTGAACGCCCGGAACGACTTGGGCTCTCGCGTGTCATGAATCCGGGAGCTTATGCGAATACAGCAATGCTCTGTCGGCTGCAGCAATTCGACCCAGCGCGGACGCCTGTGATCTTCGTTCACGGCTTGCAAGAAACAGGAGGCAGCTGGGCCCCTATGATCGACTCCCTTCGCGATGACCCCTGGATAAGAGAGCATTATCAGTTCTGGTTCTTCAGCTACCCGAGTGGTTATCCGTATCCCTACGCGGCAGCGCTCTTCCGCCAGGATCTCGATGGGATCAAACGCGCGTTCCCAAATCACAAGCGCGCCGTTCTCATCGGGCACAGCATGGGCGGATTGATTTGTCGATTAATGATCACAGACGCTGGCGACAAAATTTGGCGCAATTTTTTTGCCACGCCTCCGGCCAAAACGCCGCTGGCGAGCGACACACGCAAACTTTTGGAAGCGGCGCTGGTCTTTAGTCATCGGCCGGATGTTCAACGGGTGATATTTATTTCGACGCCGCATCGAGGGAGCGAACTGGCGTCGAACTGGATCGGCCGCATCGGCGCTGCTCTCGTCAGAACTCCGCGGCTTTTCACGTCGATCTATGCTTCGAGCAAACCGCTCCTAATCGCCGATCCTGCGGCTAGACCGCTGAATCGTATGCCGAATAGTGTCGATACGCTGGAGCCTAACGATCGATTCGTGGAAGCGGTGAACAACCTGCCGATCACGCCGGGTATTCCATATCATTCGATCATCGGAGACCGCGGCCGGGGCGACACACCCAACAGTTCCGATGGTGTGGTTCCCTACTGGAGCTCTCATCTCCCAGGCGCGCAGTCGGAGTTAATCGTGAATTCAGATCACGGCGCGCAGTATAATCCCCAAACAATTCGGGAAGTAGAACGAATTCTAAGATTGAATCTTTCCCACTCACCTGCTTCCTCCTTGAGGCCAACGCACGCAGACGTCACTGCAAGGTGAGCACCAATCAAATGCCGTCCCAGCATTCCTCAGATGTAAAACTCGAGATCGGCCATGCATTATTCGCGGACATTGTCGGTTACTTGAAGTTGCTAATCCACCTGCAGAGTGAACGACGGCCGCAACTGAACGAAATTGTGCGGCGCTCCGAAGCGTTTTGCACGGCCAAGAAATCGGGGAAAACTAATCCGATTACCAAGGGGCGATGGGATGGCCCTGGGCTGGTGTGCATGAAACGCAAGGCAAGACGTTGGAACAAATGAAAGGCACGACAGATCTGAATTAGTCTTCGGCTTCTCCGAAGAGAATGCCGACATCGCAAGACACGACCGCTACGGAATGAAAGGAAGGTAACAATGGAACCAACAACGAAATCAGTCAACGAGCTTCGCGCATGGAATGCTCTGGCCGCTCATTATCAAAATATCCGGGAGCTGCATCTGCGGAAACTTTTTGCCGATGATCCCACACGTGGCCAGCGCCTGACTGTCGAGGCGGCGGGTTTATTTTTGGATTACTCGAAGAATCGCATTACGGATGAGACTTTGAAGCTCCTCGTGCAGCTGGCAGACGAGTCGGGACTGCGTGAGCGGATCGACGCCATGTTCCGGGGTGACAAGATCAACGTTACGGAAAACCGCGCCGTGCTGCACGTGGCGCTGCGCGCACCGAAAGGCGCATCGATCGTGGTCGATGGTCAGAACGTTGTGCCAGAAGTCCATGCCGTCCTCGACAAGATGGCCGATTTTTCCAACCGCGTCCGCAGCGGTGCGTGGAAAGGTTACACGGGCAAGCGCATTCGCAACGTCATCAACGTCGGTATCGGTGGCTCTGATCTCGGGCCGGTCATGGCCTATGAAGCGTTGAAGCATTATAGCGAACGAGCGATGACATTTCGCTTCGTTTCCAATGTGGATGGTACTGACTTCGCTGAAGCCGTTTACGGGCTCGAGCCGGCAGAAACACTTTTCATCATCTCTTCAAAAACTTTCACCACTCTCGAAACAATGACGAATGCGCGCACCGCCCGCGAATGGTCTCTTGGAGGTCTTGGCGGTGATGAGAAAGCGGTCGCCAAACATTTTGTTGCGGTGTCCACCAATGCTTCTGAGGTCGAAAAGTTCGGCATTGATACCAGCAACATGTTCGAGTTCTGGGATTGGGTTGGCGGGCGCTATTCGATGGATTCGGCAATCGGCCTTTCAACGATGATTGCGATCGGCCCGGATAACTTTCGCGCCATGTTGGATGGTTTTCACCAGATGGACGAGCACTTCCGCACAACGCCCTTTGACCGCAACCTCCCGGTTCTCATGGGGCTACTGGCTGTTTGGTACAACGACTTCTTCGGCGCAGCGACCGTAGCCGTTCTTCCCTATGAGCAATACCTCAAGCGTTTTCCGGCTTATCTCCAACAGCTGACAATGGAGAGTAATGGAAAACATGTCGCACTTGAAGGAAACAAAGTCTCCTGCGACACCGGCCCAGTTTACTGGGGTGAGCCCGGAACGAACGGGCAACATTCGTTTTATCAATTGATCCATCAGGGAACCCGACTGATTCCCTGCGACTTCATAGCATTCTACCAGACGCTCAACCCACTTGGCCGTCACCACGACATTCTTTTGGCAAACGTGTTTGCGCAGGCCGAGGCACTGGCCTTCGGCAAGACAGCGGAACAAGTTAAGGCGGAAAGCACACCTGGCTGGCTTGTGCCGCACCGGGTCTTCGAAGGTAACCGCCCATCGAACACGATTCTAGCCGAGCGACTCACTCCCGAAACTCTCGGCAAACTAGTCGCCCTCTACGAGCACAGTGTCTTTACACAGGGGACGATCTGGAACATCGACTCGTTCGACCAGTGGGGTGTCGAGCTAGGCAAGCAATTAGCCCAGCGGATCATCCCGGAATTGGAGAGCAAGGAGAAACCTGCGCTTAACCACGATAGCTCAACCAATAACCTGATTCGCCAATATCGACAATTTAAGGAGACGTTATGAAATCGATCGGCTTGAACGAACAACAACTGCAGCAGATGAAGTCACATCCCGGCTTCATCGCGGCGCTGGATCAGAGTGGTGGCAGCACACCAAAGGCGCTGGCTCTTTACGGAATCAAAGAAGGCGCATGGTCGAATGAGGACGAGATGTTTGCGATCGTGCACCAGATGCGCACCCGGATGATTACCAGCCCCAGTTTCACGGGTGAACGGATTATTGGTGCCATCCTGTTCGAGAATACCATGGATAGGTATATCGAAGGGCAACCTACAGCTGACTACCTTTGGAAGGTAAAACGCGTCGTGCCTTTTTTGAAGGTAGACAAAGGCCTGGCCACGGAAAAGGACGGCGTTCAGCTAATGAAACCCATGCCCGAGCTGACTGCATTGCTCGAGAAAGGCAAAGCGAAAAATATTTTCGGAACCAAGATGCGTTCGTTCATCAAGCAAGCCAACTCGGCCGGTATTAAGGACATCGTGAACCAGCAGTTTGATGTCGCCGCGCAAATCATTGCCGCCGGACTGGTGCCAATCGTCGAGCCGGAGGTTGACATTCACTGCCCGGAAAAGGCGAAAGCGGAGGCGTTGCTCAAGGCGGCTATTTTTCAGAAGCTGAATCAACTGCCAGCAGGCCAGTTGGTCATGCTTAAGCTGACCCTCCCGGAGCAAGACAACTTCTACTCCGAGTTCGTTAAACATCCCAAAGTCCTGAGGGTAGTTGCGTTGTCGGGTGGTTATTCCCGGGAAGAAGCCAACGACCGTTTGCGCCGGAACCATGGCGTTATCGCGAGCTTCTCCCGGGCGCTAGCGGAAGCACTCTCGGCTCAGCAATCCGATGCTGAGTTCAACGCCACGCTGGATAAATCCATTCAGGACATTTTTGAGGCGTCCAATACCTAACCAAGGCTTTGATTAAGAGAATCGGGCTGGGAGTGGCAATAACGTGAAATTAGCAACAACGTAGGAGGTCTTAGAATCTCCTCCGAACCAGAAACAAACTATGCAAATTGGCATGATTGGTCTTGGCAGAATGGGTGCGAACATGACGCGACGGCTTCTGCGCGCAGGGCATGAGTGCGTAATCTTCGACATGTTCCCGAAAGCAGTGATGGAGTTGACACGGGAGAAAGCTATTGGGTCATCCTCACTGGAGGACTTCGTGAAGAAACTCACGAAACCACGGGCAGTCTGGTTAATGATTCCGGCGGCTGTGGTCGACAAAACCATCACTGACCTCCTACCCCTGCTGGAACGCGACGATATCCTCATCGACGGCGGCAACTCCTACTATGTAGACGATCTCCGGCGCGCCAGGGAACTGGCCTTGAAGGGTATCCACTATGTGGATGTGGGCACAAGTGGCGGGATCTGGGGTTTGGAACGCGGCTACTGCATGATGATTGGCGGCGAGGACGCCGTAATCGAGCACCTCGATCCTATTTTCGCCAGCCTGGCTCCCGGAATCGGGAAAGACATTCCACGCACGCCGGGACGCGAAAAGATCGGTGGCACCGCTGAGCAGGGTTATCTTCACTGCGGGCCTAATGGTGCCGGTCACTTTGTCAAAATGGTGCACAACGGAATCGAGTACGGCCTCATGGCAGCATACGCCGAGGGGTTGGGCGTATTGCATTCCGCCGGTGTGGGTAAGCGTAAGCACGACGCCGACGCTGAAACGACTCCCCTGCGCGATCCGGAATATTACCAATACGACCTCAACTTGCGCGACATCACCGAGGTATGGCGACGCGGCAGTGTGATCGCCTCATGGCTGCTGGATCTAACGGCAAGTGCCTTGGTTGAGGACCCAGCGTTGGCGAAATTCACAGGCCGGGTTTCGGACTCGGGCGAGGGACGCTGGACGATCAAGGCAGCCATTGACGAAGGCGTGCCAGTGCCAGTGTTGACGACCGCCTTGTACCAAAGGTTCGCTTCGCGTGGTGAAGCCGATTACCAGGACCAACTGCTTTCAGCCATGCGCTTTGGCTTCGGCGGACACCTGGAAAAATCTGCCAAGTGAGGAGGAAGCAATGAACGTTTCCCATTCGGATGCGCTGGTTTTTTTCGGCGCTACGGGAGACCTTGCTTATAAGAAGATTTTTCCGGCACTGCAGGCGATGGTAAAACGCGGACACCTGCAGGTGCCGGTCGTCGGCGTGGCGAAAGCTGGGTGGAAGCTCGCTCAGCTTCAGGCACGAGCGCAGGAGAGCCTTGAAAAACACGGCGGAATTGATCCCGCCGCTTTCGAAAAGCTGATTCGTTTGCTGCATTACGTTGACGGCGACTACAAGGATCCGACAACGTTTCAGTCTCTGCGCAAGGAGCTTGGCGCAGTGCAAGAGCCGGCGCACTATCTCGCCATCCCGCCGGCGTTGTTCAGTACGGTTGTGGAACAACTTGCCAAGTCTGGATGCACAATGGGCGCTCGCGTCATTATTGAAAAACCGTTCGGTCACGACCTCTTTTCGGCGCAAGAGCTCAATCGCACTTTGCTCGGCGCTTTCGATGAGAAGGCGATCTTTCGAATCGACCATTACCTCGGAAAGCGGCCTGTGCACAGTATGCTCTTCTTTCGCTTCTCAAATGAGTTACTGGAACCAATTTGGAATCGCCATCATGTCGAGAGCGTACAGATCACCATGGCTGAGAACTTCGGTGTTCAGGGACGAGGCGCTTTTTACGACCAAACGGGAGCTATCCGCGACGTAGTTCAAAACCACCTTTTCCAAGTGCTTGCCAACCTGGCGATGGAGCCACCGGTCAGAACCGATAGTGAATCCGTGCGCGACGAGAAGGTTAAGGTGCTGCGGGCGATCCCTCCGCTGGAGCCGAAAGATGTGGTCCGTGGCCAATTCCGTGGCTATCGAAGTGAAAACGGGGTCGCTCCCAACTCGCAGGTCGAGACGTTTGTTGCGTTACAATTGCAAATCGATTCCTGGCGTTGGAGAGGAGTTCCCTTCTACATCAGGACGGGAAAATGTTTGCCAGTGACCTGCACGGAAGTTCTTGTCCGACTGCATCAGCCTCCGACGATGTATCATGGTTTGAATCTCCAGCCTAACTATTGTCGTTTTCGCATCAGTCCCGACGTCATCCTGGCCTTTGGCATGAATGTCATGGCACCGGCTGAGGAGATTGGCCAGAGCGTGGAACTTTTAGCCTGCCACCACCCTGGCGCCGAGGAAATGGATGCCTACGAACGCGTGCTCGGCGACGCGATGGCCGGGGACGCGAGCCTCTTTGCCCGGGAGGACTATGTGGAAGAGGCGTGGAGGATCGTCGATCCCGTTCTAAAAGCGGGCACTCCACTCTACGAATACGAGCCAGGTAGCTGGGGGCCGCGCGAGATCAATCAGAAAGTATCTCCCGTTGGCGGCTGGTATAACCCGACCGTGGAGGGATAGATTCGTGAACATTGAAATGTCTTCTGATCCCGGCGCCGGAATCGTCGCCTGCGCGGCTCGCGCGGCGCTGAAGATGTGCGGTGGTTTCATATTCGCCAACCAGCTGGCAGTGATCCGATCAATGTGCGGAATGCCAGGGCGAATCCCAATTTCTCAAATGTAAAAAACGATACGATATGCGCATTGGCATTGCTACCGATCACGGGGGATTTAGTTTGAAAGAAGAGTTGGTTGAACAGCTGCGCGCGGCGGGCCATGAGGTCGTCGATTTTGGAGCACATCGCTTGAATGAGGGCGACGATTATCCCGATTACGTCCTCCCTCTCGCGCAAGCAGTCGCTGCGGAGCAAGTAGAGCGAGGAGTGGCGATTTGCGGGAGCGGCGTGGGCGCGTCGGTGTGTGCGAACAAGATTCGCGGCATTCGGGCTGCGTTAATTCACGATCACTTTTCTGCAAGGCAAGGTGTCGAAGACGACCACATGAACATTCTTTGTATGGGCGGCAGAACTGTCGGACCAGCCGTCGCCTGGGATCTTGTTCAGACTTTTCTCGCGGCCAGGGTTAGTCAGGCACAGCGACATTTGCGGCGCTTGAGCAAAATAGCTTCGCTGGAGACACAAAACGACTACGCAAAAACGATAGGGAGGAAATTATGACCGATGAGGAATGATCTACATTTTCTCCGGCAGCGACGATCCAGTTCGGATAAAGAGGGGGACAAAGATTGAAGGGAGTGCGCGTCCTGATCGAATCTGACCGCCTCCCGGTAGCAATCCATGAAGCGAATTCTTTTGCCGTTCTTCGTTTTGTTTGCTATCTCAAGCGTCGCGCGGAGCGCGGAAACGCCCGCCTTAATTGATCGGCCAGCAGCCGGTGCGGGGCCAACTCAAGTCTCCGTTGGAATCTGGATTGTGGACATCACTAACACCGACAGCGCCCAGCAAAACTTCACCGCCGACCTTGCTATCGTATTTCGCTGGAAGGACGCTCGGCTTGCGCACACGGGAACAGGTGTGGCGTACTACGCGCTCGATCAAGTCTGGACTCCGCGAGTGGGTATCGCGAATGAAACGAGTTCAGTTGTTCGCAAGCTACCGGAATCTGCCGAGGCGGAGCCTGACGGAACTGTTCTCTACCGGCAGCGCTATGTTGGATCGTTCACGCAACCTTTGCGACTACAATCTTTCCCGTTCGGCCGGCAGGCCTTTCGTATTCAGTTCGTGGCGATTCGATATCAGCCTAACGAAGTGGCGTTTGTAGCAGATGAGAACTGGATACGTGATGGACTCCAGCAAGCCGCCGGAATCTCGCGATCGATCACGCTGCCCAACTGGACCGTAGAAAAATGGGATGCCAAAGCGAGCATTTACGCGCTAACACTGACTTGCCTGGAAACGGATCTAATCAGAAGATCAAACAAACAGATAGAAAGAAACATTATGGCCAAAACAGATAAATCCACAGATTCAGTGTACAGAGTAACGGAAGTAATCGGCACGAGCACGCAGTCCTGGGAGGATGCGGCGAAGACTGCCGTTCAAACCGCCGCAGGTACGCTACGGGATCTGCGCATCGCGGAGGTCGTGAAAATGGATGTGAAGATCGAGGACGGCAAAGTGCTCGAGTTCCGAACGCGTTTGCAGCTGTCGTTTAAGTACGAAAGCTGAAAGCATTCGTGTGGATGGAGCTTGTTCCATCCGGCCGGCCATTGGCGGCGCCTTCTCGCAGCCGCGTGGGTGAACGTCCTGACTTCCTCATGAAAAGCAAAATTCCGGGACTTCATCACGTCACTGCGATCGCAAGCGATCCGCAACGAAATCTCGATTTTTATGTCGGGGTTCTCGGCCTTCGTTTCGTCAAACGCACAGTCAATTTCGATGACCCAGGATCGTACCACTTTTATTTCGGAGATCAGCGCGGCACGCCGGGGACAATTCTGACCTTTTTTCCGTGGCCGGGTGCGCGACGCGGAATTCGCGGCACCGGTCAGGTCGAAGCGACCGCGTTCGCAATTCCACCGGATTCGGTTGGGTATTGGCTGGAGCATTTGAAACAACAGCTCGTGACGGCTGAAAAAACATCTACGCGTTTCGGAGGAGAAGTAATCCGATTGCTTGATCCCGACGGACTTCTGATTGAGTTGATCGCCACAAATTCTCACGGGAAAGTTGATCTGTGGCCGGACAGCCCGGTTTCGCCAGAGCACGCGGTTCGCGGTTTTCACAGTGTCTCCGCCGCGTTGGAAGGTTACGAGAGAACTGCGCGATTATTGACCGAGAGCTTCGGCTATCGATTGGTTGAAGAATCTGGGAATCGGTTTCGGTTTGCATCCCCGGACGACTCCGCGCCGGGCAGAATTGTCGACCTCTTGTGTCAGCCCGACACCGCGACCGGCCGCGTCGCGGCTGGTTCGGTGCATCACATTGCCTTTCGCGCGAAAGACGAAGCCGAACAGCTCCAATGGCGCGAGCATCTCGTCGACCTCGGCTACAACGTCACGCCGGTAATCGATCGCACGTACTTTCATTCCATTTATTTCCGCGAGCCGGGCGGCGTGCTGTTCGAAATCGCAACCGAGCCACCCGGTTTCACCTTGGACGAAAAACTGGAAGAACTCGGCACCCATTTACGCCTACCGCAGTGGATGGAATCGTCGCGCTCACAAATCGAAAACATTCTTCCACCAATCCAGGTGCCCGGTAAATGATGAGACTGCAACCCGATTTCATTCACGAGTTCGTTCCCGGTACTTCGAACCGGACATTGTTGCTTCTGCATGGCACCGGTGGAAACGAACGCGATCTAATGGCACTTGGACGTGAGCTTGATGCGAATGCTGCGTTGCTCAGCCCGCGCGGAAAAGTTCTCGAAAATGGAATGCCGCGGTTCTTTCGACGACTCGCCGAGGGTGTATTCGATTTGGAAGACTTAAAATGCCGGACGAACGAATTGGCGGACTTTGTCGCAGCAGCCGCTCAACACTATGGGTTCGCTACCGATGAGTTAGTTGCCGTCGGGTATTCTAACGGCGCCAACATCGCTGCGAGCGTGCTACTACTGCGCCCCGGGGTGTTGCCCACTGCAATCCTGTTTCGCGCAATGGTTCCGCTCCATCCGGAGAAGGAACCAAATCTTTCCTCCGTTCGCGTTTGGATCGGAGCGGGAACAAATGATCCGATTATTCCAATATCTGAGACAAATGCCCTTGCCGAGCTCTTGCGCAACGCCGGTGTAGACGTCACGATCCGCTATTTCCACGCTGGCCATGAGCTAACGATGGCTGATGTTGAAAGTGCGCGAGATTGGCTGCGGAAATTAAAATGATTAAAGGCAGCGAAGTTCGAAAAGCCGACCATGAGGTCGAACCGTTCCTGCTAGATCGCTGGTCGCCCCGCGCGATGTCGGGCGAAGAAATTTCACATGAGGAATTGATGCGACTTTTTGAAGCTGCGCGGTGGGCGCCCTCGTCATTCAACGCGCAGCAATGGCGCGCGCTTTATGCGCGCCGCGGCACGGAACATTGGCAGACGTTCTTCGACTTGCTCGTCGACGCGAACAAAGCATGGGCAAAAAACGCTGCCGTTCTTGTCGTTTTTATTTCACGACGGAATTTCGATCATAACGACGAACCGTCGGTTACCCATTCATACGACTGCGGAGCAGCGTGGGAGAATTTCGCATTGCAAGGCTTTAAGCAAGGCCTGGTCGTGCATGGGATGGAAGGATTCGATTACGAGCGCGCGCGTACGGAACTGCGGATCCCTGATGATTTTCAAGTCGAAGCAATGGCCGCAGTGGGCAGGCCGGGTCCGAAAGAATTACTTCCTGAGAAATTGCAGGCGCGCGAAACACCCAACGATCGACGGAAACTTTCCGAGAGCGTCTTTGAAGGACGATTTTAAGCCTAAATAGAATTCGGCCTAACGACCACCGTGTTGAGCGGCGAGCGCGAGGTGGGCGTTCCCCAGATCCAAAACAGCGTAGTCAAAGCGCTTGCAGCGGCGAGTGCGGCGGCAATGGCCGTCACCCAACGAAACCCGGACACGAAGGATGCGTCGACTGCGCCGCGGATGAGCTGTTGCGTTGCGGGGTTCACATTTTTAGGAATGTCGATAGCCGCGAGCTTGATCGATTGACTTTGCAGCGATTGCGCGACTGACGCCGGCAAATTGGCGGTGGTCAATGTGTGATCCAGACGGGTTTTGAACACGTGAAGCATTACGACTCCAAACACTGCGATTGCGATCAGGCTTGCCGTGCGCGCGACGGCGTTGTTCACTCCCGATGCGATCCCCGCGCGGTTTTGCTCGATCGAGCTCATCACGGTGGTGGTGAGCGGTGCCACAGTGATGGCTATACCTAATCCCAGCACAACCACCGGTAGAAAAAAATTTGTCCAGTAATTGCCACCAATTCTCGGCATCAGGAAGAGTAAATAACCAACGGCTGTGATAACCGGGCCAACAACGACTGGAAGTTTTGGACCGTAACGTGCAACAAGTCCGCCGGACCAACGCGAAAGCAAAGACATGATCAGTATGAACGGCAACAGCGCCGCGCCAGCGGAAGTCGGTGAGTACCGCTGAACCTGAATGAGATTCAACGGCAGGAAAAAAAGTGTTCCGCCGAGGGCAGCATAAAGCACGTTCCAGCGAATGTCGGCGAGCGAAATAATGTCAGGGGCAACATTGAATGCGAAAGACGCGATTCAATGAACAAGAAAAGAATCAAAGCGACAATGCCTGCCGCCAACGCCATGATTACTGAGCGATCGTTAAAACCGACTTGGGACGATTCGATCAATCCGTAAACCAGCGCGCCCAAGCCAAGCGCTGCCAAAATTGCGCCGAACCAATCGACGCGACTGCTTTCTCTATCTGTGTTTTCTGCGACGTGGCGGAGCGAAATCAATATCACAACAAGTGCGAGCGGAAGATTGATGAAAAACACAGCGCGCCATGAAACGTGCTCGATCAGCCATCCGCCGAGAACGGGCCCAACCCCTGTAGTAATAGCGCTGAAGCCCGACCATACGCCAATTGCGCGTCCGCGTTCTTGCTCAGAGAAAGAATTGCTGATGATTGCCAGGCTGCCCGGGACGAGAAGTGCCGCGCCGAGTCCTTGAAACGCGCGGGCCACGATCAATTGGTGGATGTTCCCGGCGAGACCGCAGAGGCTCGATGCGACGGCGAATATCACAACACCCAGCAAAAAGATGCGACGACGACCGTAATGATCGCCTAACGAGCCGCCCACCAGCAGCAAGGCAGAGAGAAAAAGCGCGTAAGATTCGATCACCCATTGCACGTCCGTGGCGGTGGCTTTGAGATTTGTTTGCAGAGCGGGCAACGCCACGTTCACGACGGTGCCATCGATAAACGCCATGCTCGAAGCGAGAATGGTTGCGGCGAGAATCCAACGACCGCAAGCTTTCGAACACGCCGCCGTCTGCGGCGCAGATCGGATTATATTTTCGTCACAGGGTTCTTGAAGAACTACCGACATGTTCGCGGATAGGCTAAAAGCAAACGTTCCAAGTTCCTACCCGACGTCCACAATTTTCCTGCCCGTCCCGCGAAAAGGACGACTCAGTCCCGCCACCGAGAAGTTCTGGCACTGCGCCAAGAAGGCGGCTTCAGGAGTTTAGCTTTTAATGTACGCGAGCAGCATTTCCTGCACTCATATCGAGTTTCATTTTCATTAAGGATTTGCCGCTTTTTTCGTGATCAGGCCAAGCATTTCGCTCATCTTGCCGACTACGCCACCTTTGTCAGCTATCCCATGTCGTCGTGCGATCCAGCCAGGCCCATTATACGATAGCCATGTTTTGTTTGCAGCATCCTGCCAAACAAGCGCCTTTAAGGGGAGATCGATTCCGATTGTCTGCGCTGACTGCATGAGAGGAGTGCCGCCACGGGCGTTTCCGAAGATGATAAGTTCGGTTGGCCGCAAGTTCAGTCCCACTTCCGCTGCGCCTGCGGCGTGATCGATGCGCGCGAACACTTCCATTCCTTTGGTCCGGATCTCGGTTTCCAGCCGATCCATCGTCTCCTTAGGACCGAAGTTGCTCGCGATGGTTGTTAAGCCTTCGATATGAGTTTTATTCACCGCGCTCATTTTGCTGAGTACCGAGCATTTACTTCCCTAATTATTTTCACCGTCCGGAGGTTGAGTGGGCCAACGGCTCGATTTCAAAAATAACGTCGACTATCACTGGCACGCCAACAGGCAAGCTTTGCACTCCGTAGACCAATCGAACGTGGCCCGTCTCTCGGCCGAAAAGCTTGACGAAAAGTTCTGACGCTCCATCTGCAACAGCCGCATGTTCGGTGAAATCTTCGGTCGTCGCTATCAACACCGTCAGCTTCACAAGTTTCTTCAGCTGGTCCAGATCACCAAGATGTTCCATCGCGGCTGCCAGCGCGTTGAGCGAAGCAATGTACGCGGCTTCCTGGCCTTCCTTGACGGAAAGATTTTCACCCAGGCGGCCAGAAATGGCCAGCTTTCCATTCACCACCGGAAGCGTGCCGCTTAGGAAGAGCAAATTTCCAGCGTCGGAAGACTCGACGTAAGCCCCCAAAGGTGTCGGCGGCCTAGGCAAGACGATTCCGAGCTCGCTGAGACGCCTACTCGGACCGCTTGCAACATGCTTATTACCACTTGGCGCCGGCATGAGCTCCTCCATCAATTCGAATGTTTTCGCCATTTACCATCGGTGCCGATTGCAAATAGAACAAAGCATCCACGATTTCGGAGATTTGAACCAATCGCGGAATCGGATGGAGTTTTTTCAGTGCCTCGTGGTCGTCATGGGCGTGCAATGGTGTGTCAACAACGCCGGGCGAGATTGTATTAGCCCGAATCCCGTCTGCTACGTATTCCATCGCTAAGGCGCGGCTGAACGCTGGGATGGTAGACTTTGTGATGACTGGCAGCGAGATGGGCGCGCCCGCTAACGGCTGATCCACCAATGTTGTCGAAATGCCCACGACGTGGCCGGACTTCTGTTTGCGCATGTGCGCAACCGCCTGCTGCGTCACGAAAAAGTATCCGGCGATATTGGTGTGGATCATCGTTTCAAAATCCTCCAGGGTATATTCCGTGAACGGCTTCGGAATGTAGATGCCCGCGCAATTGACGAGCAGATCGATGCGTTCAAACTGTTTCACGGCCGCATTAACCACTTTTACGGCGGTCTCTCTTTTCCCAATGTCACCGTCTACCAGAACGAGGTCCGTGGAGGCTATTAGATCCTTTGATCTACTGATCGAGCGCGAATTTGCGACGACGCAGTAGCCGTGTTCAATAAGCGCTCGGGTTACGCCCAATCCGATGCCGCTTGATGCACCGGTGACAATGGCCACTGGCTTCTTGTTAATATTCACACTCATATCGCAGGGAGCATTGCATGTTACTTAGCTCTTGATGAACGCGAGCAAGTCGGCATTGATGACGTCGGCTTGCGTCGTGATCATTCCGTGCGGGTAGTCCTTGTACGTCTTCAGCGTGCCGTTCTTGAGGAGCTTGGCTGAGAGTGGACCGGCTGCCTGATAGGGCACGATCTGGTCGTCCTCGCTATGCATGACCAGAACCGGCACCGAGATCTTCTTCAGATCTTCCGTGAAGTCGGTCTGCGAGAACGCGACGATGCCGTCGTAAGCCGCCTTCGCGCCACCCATCATGCCCTGGCGCCACCAGTTCCAAACGATAGGCTCGATTGTTTTTACGCCGGGACGGTTGAACCCGTAGAACGGGCCAGCCGGCAGGTCGTAATAGAACTTAGCTCGGTTCGCAGCGAGTTGGGCCTGGA
>QHOX01000066.1 GCA_003219465.1 Verrucomicrobiota bacterium
AACGAATACGGTGCGTCGAGTCCGAAAAGCGTAATGGTGTGAAAGCCTTTCGCGCGGAGCTCCGGCGACAGAATGCTGCCGTCCGTTAAGGTGTGGCAATAAACTTCGCACGGCGGTTTGTCCGGCAACCGGCCTTTGCCCGCCTGCTCGTAACTCGCATTCATTTGCTCGTAACCTTCGTCGCTGTGGAACGTCCCGCACCACGCCTGCTCTGGCGGATACTTCTTCGCCTTTAGTTTCGGTAGTCGGCACAGCAACATGTTCATCTTAAACACGCTCCCCTCGTCTACCGCTTCGGGGTGGTACCCTTTGCCCGAATATTTCGCCAGCACGTTGCGGCCGAAGTTCACTAAGAGAAAATCCGATTCGACGGTTTGCTTTTTTCCGTCGATTTGAAACTCTATCGTTTTCTTTTTCCCGCCTAGATCGACAGTCCGATCCGGACTGACACTAAGATCGACATTCGTCAGAAATTCCGCTCCGGCGCTCCGTGCCGCCTCCTCCAATTCACGCGTCACCGCCCCCATGCCGCCAACCGGCACTTTCCACTCGCCGGTTTTGTTACCGATGAGGTGATAAAGAAAACAGCGGTTCTGCAAGAGTGACGGATCGTGCGGGTGAGTGAAGACTCCGACTTTGGCGTCGGTCAGAACGAGGCCGCGGACGAGATCGTCCTGCAAATACCGCTCAAGTGCGCGTCCCAGCGGCTCTTCAGCCAAACTTCGCCAGGCTTCGCGCGAGACATCGTCGAGATCGAATCGAAGTTTCATCTCCTCCTTTGAAACAAGCGGCTCGAGCATGGAGTCCCAACTATGTTCGGCGAAGACGCGCGACAGATTGTAAAACCTCTTCATCTGCTCGTACTCCCGGTCGCTGCCGGTAAGATCGACAATCGATCGCCGGCTCTGCTTCTCGTCGACGTTGCTCAGGAGAAGGCAATCGTGCCGGCCGCTCTTAATATAAG
Organism: Verrucomicrobiota bacterium; assembly: GCA_003219465.1. Lineage (GTDB taxonomy): Bacteria > Verrucomicrobiota > Verrucomicrobiia > Chthoniobacterales > UBA10450 > Udaeobacter. The sequence continues at coordinate 965 of QHOX01000066.1, forward strand.
GGGTAAACGAGCCGGTTGCGCGCCGACGCAATTCCAGCTTTAATCCGAGATCGCGAATGATCTTCTCCGGAAACAAGCTGACGAGATAGGAATAACGGGAGAGTTTCGCATCGTAGTCGGGAAAAACTTTCTGCGAAGTGGTCGCCCCGCCGATGTAATCGTTCTTCTCTAATAAGAGTACGCTCAGCCCGGCCCGGCCGAGATAACTCGCGGCGACCAAACCATTGTGGCCCGCACCAAGGATTACCACGTCGTATTTAGGCTTTATAGTGATCATCGAATATCGGGTGGCTCGCTGTTACTTGTCACGCCGAAGCCTTGGCGAAGGCGGATGCCCAGCACCGAGGACAACCACATTGTATCGAGACTTCACAAGCGGAACATCCACAGATTACGCAGATTTACACAGATTTTTCTCTTCGATTCGTATCTTTTGAGTTCTTAATCTGCGACAATCTGTGAAAATCTGTGGATGAATTCTTCCTCCGAGATCCGGACGCGTTGTGTGATCGTCGGCGGCGGACCAGCCGGAATGATGGCCGGCTATTTACTGGCGCGCGCCGGCGTGGGCGTTGTGATCTTGGAGAAACATTCCGATTTCAATCGCGATTTCCGTGGCGATACCATTCATCCATCCACGCTCGAATTAATGCACGAGCTTGGATTGCTCGATGAGTTCCTGAAGCTGCCGCATCAGGAGTTCGCCCGATTGAGAGGAATTTTTAATGGCCAGATTGCAGTCATCGCCGATTTCTCGCGTCTGGCGACGCACTGCAAATTCATCGCGTTCATGCCGCAATGGGACTTCCTAAACTTTTTCGCCAGCAAGGCCAACGCCTTTCCTTCTTTCGCGCTCCACATGCAACACGAAGTTGTCGATCTAATCATCGAAGGCGACCGCGTCGTAGGCGTCCGCGCGAAAACTCCTGACGGCGAACGCGATTTTCGCGCTGATCTCGTTATTGGCGCCGATGGCCGTCACGCCATCACGCACACGCGCGCGGGGTTTGAGATTCAAGAACTCGGAGTGCCGATCGATGTCCTTTGGATGCACATTTCGAAACGTGACGGCGATCCGGAGCAGTTATTCGGATTCTTTCGCCACGGCAAACTGCTCGTGCTCATTAATCGTGACCAGTACTACCAGGCTGGATTCGTTATTCCAAAAGGCGGCATCGAAGCGGCTAAAGAGCGAGGACTTCCCGCCTTGCATAAGGAAGTCATCGCGCTCGCGCCTTTTCTGAAGGATCGCATTGCCGAGTTGGACCATTGGTCGAAGATTAAACTGCTCACAGTCCAGATCAATCGCTTGAAAAAATGGTGTCGTGAAGGTTTACTTTGCATCGGCGATAGCGCCCACGCGATGTCGCCTGCGGGTGGCGTCGGAATCAATCTCGCGCTCCAGGACGCGGTCGCGACCGCGAATTTACTCGCCGCGAAATTAAAAACCGGACCAGTTTCGGTTACTGAGCTGGAGCAGATTCAAGAACGACGGGAATGGCCGACGCGCGTAATCCAGGCGATGCAGGTATTCATTCACCGCCATGTCGTGACCGGGCGGGAATCGAAGAGCGGAGACTCGCTCCCAATCTTGGTCAGGTTTTTGCAATGGTTCCCGGCGTTGCGCTCATTGCCGGCACGTTTCATCGGCATCGGCCCGCGACCTGAACACATTCATTCGCCGGCCATCTATTAAATCGATCTAAAAGACAGGATCAACAGGATTGCTCTGATTGGGTTTCGGTGCGAGCCGCGCATTTTCCACCAAACGCGCGATGCCAACGCTGCAAAGATCGACATCTTGCAGGTTTAGCAGCAAAATCGCCTTCTAATCCTAGAACAGGAATGAACGATGTTTTTGCCGAGCTCAGACGGCGCAATGTTTACAAGGTCGCCGTCGCCTATGCAGTCATTTCGTGGCTCTTGATTCAAGCGGCGTCGATTCTGTTGCCGACTTTCGAAGCGCCATCCTGGGTGATGAAAGCGCTCGTCGTGATCATCGCGCTTGGCTTTGTCTTTGCGGTGATCATCTCGTGGGCTTTCGAGATGACGCCGGAAGGGATGAAACGCACGGCGGATGTTTCGCCCGACGAGGTCCGCTCTTTTCCCTACTGGAGCAGGCGCAAGTTCGCCGCATTTATCATCAGCGTTGCGATGATTGCGGCGGGATTATTCGCTTATCAATTCTTTCGTGCGCCAAGATCGACAACCCCGTCCGGCGCGACCAACAAGTCAATCGCTGTTCTCCCGTTGTTGAATGAAAGCGGAGATCCGAAGGATGAATATTTTTCAGACGGGCTGTCCGAAGAATTAATCGCAGCCCTGGCTCAAATCAGAGAACTGAAAGTGATCGGCCGCAGCTCTTCGTTCCGTTTCAAGGACAGAAAAGAGGAGCCTAAAACAATCGGCGAGAAGCTCGGCGTGGCTACGCTACTGGAGGGCACGGTGCGGAAACAAGGTGAGCGGGTGCGAATCGTTGCCGAACTGATCAACGCCGCCGACGGGATCGAACTTTGGACCCGAACATTCGACCGCGAACTAAAAGATATTTTCGCCGTCCAACAGGAAATCGCCGCTGCAGTGGCGTCGTCCCTGAAAACTACGTTGCTCGGATCAGAGCAAGGGTCGTCCGCAAATCCGGCAACCAAGAACACAGAGGCCCACAACGCATATCTTCTTGGGCACTATTATTTCCAGCGACGCAATCTGGAGGATTATCGCAAAGCTGTCAGCCACTACGATGAAGCGATCCGTCTCGATCCTGATTACGCTCTCGCTTACGCCGAGCGCTCCGAATCATGGACTCTGATTGGGGACCTCACCGGTGAAGGCAAGACGGCATGGCCGAAAGCGCGGAGTGATGCGGAAAAAGCAGTTGCGATCGCGCCGGCGTTGGCAGAGGCCCATGCGGCCCTTGGTTGGGTTCGCTTTTTCACAGAATGGAAATTTGCCGAAGGTCTGAGCGAACTGAAGCGCGCTAAAGAACTTTCGCCCGCGAATCCGACCGCGAACGACCTGCTGGCGCGAGTGATTGTATACGTCGGCAAACCCGATGAGGCCGAGAAGCAGGCTCGACAGGCAGTAGAATCGGATCCGCTTGCGAATGCGCCGCAAACCAACCTGGCCCGTGTTCTTTGGTACGAGGGCAAACTCGACGAAGCTGACGCGGTTGCGCGCAAATCAGCTGAATTGCAACCGTCAGCCGCGTCCAGCCGTCGTTGGCAAGTGCTGGTTGCAATTCAACGCGGCGATAGCGAAACGGCGTTACGCGAAGCGCAATTGGAACCGGACGAGAGCTACCGCCGTTTCGAACTTGCCGTTGCGCAATATGCGCGCGGAGATCGAAAGGCCGCCGATGCGGCTTTGGCCGACCTGATCGCCCACGACCAAGGCCTGGACTATCAAGTCGCGCAGGTTTACGCCGTGCGCGGCGAGAAAGAGAAAGCGTTCGAGTGGTTACAAATCGCGTTTGATAATCACGACACCGGGATGCTGGCCCTTTTAGCTGATCCGTTGCTGCGAGGGCTGAGCGACGATCCACGCTACAAAGCATTGGTCGCAAAGATGAATTTCCCGGCAACCCGATGAACGAAAAACCTTCGTTCTTTGCCGAGCTGAAGCGGCGCAACGTTTACAAAGTCGCGGTCGCGTATGCGGTCATCGCGTGGCTACTCATTCAAGTCGCGACTCAGGTTTTCCCATTCCTCGAAATTCCCAACTGGGTTGTGCGTCTCGTCATCGCGCTGGTCGTGATTGGATTTCCGATCGCGTTGGTCATCGCGTGGGCGTTTGAAGCGACGCCGGAAGGAATCAAACGCACCGAGGATGTCGATCTTAACGCCGCGGCCCGCGCGCCAAAGAAACATGCATGGATTTACGTCGTCGTGGTCGGCGCCGCGTTTTCCATCGGATTATTTTTCGTTGGACGTTACTCTGTAACGCTTCGACAGAGCGAGGCGGCTAGACTTCCAGCAAAATCGATCGCGGTGTTGCCGTTCGACAATTTGAGCCGCGATCCGGACAACGCTTTTTTTGCCGAAGGTGTGCAGGACGAAATCCTCACCCGACTCGCGAAGGTCGCAGATTTGAAAGTCATTGCCCGGACATCAACACAGAAATTCAAGAGCGCTCCGGAAAATCTGCCGGACATCGCGAAGCAACTCGGCGCGATGAACATCCTCGAAGGCAGTGTCCAGAAAGTGAACGATCAAGTGCGGGTCAATGTGCAGTTGATCAACGTCCTAACGAATGCGCATCTGTGGGCTGAAATTTACGATCGCAAACTGACCGATATCTTCGCGGTTGAAAGCGATATCGCGAAAACGGTCGCCGACACGTTGCAGGCAAGGCTCAGCGGTTCGGAGAAAACGTCGATGGCGAAAACGCCGACCGTGAATCCAGAGGCCTACGAACTCTATCTCAAAGGCAGGTTTTTTTGGAATAAACGAACCGGCGCGGACCTGAAGACCGGCGCCGAATATTTCAAACAGGCGATCGCAAACGATCCCGGCTACGCTCTTGCCTATGCGGGATTGGCGGATTGCTATGTGCTTTTTCCCGGGTATGGCGGCAGCACTCCACAGGAGTCCTATCCGCTTGCGAAAGCAGCGGCCACAAAGGCGCTTGAGCTAGATGGCTCGCTCGGAGAAGCGCACGCGTCGCTCGGGCAGGCGCTTATGTTTTACGATCTTGATTTTCAACAATCGGCTAACGAATTCCAACGGGCCATCACACTGAGTCCCAATTACGCAACTGCGCACCATTGGTACGGCAGCGGGCCGCCCATGATCACCGGCGACTTCGAAACCGCGATCGCGGAGCTCAGGCGCGCGCAACAGCTCGATCCGCTTTCCTTGATCATCAACGCCGATCTCGGCGTCGTTTTTTTCAATGCAAGGCGTTATGACGAAGCCGTTGCCCAGCTCCGCAAGACGATTGCGATGGATCCTCACTTTTATTATGCGCACTGGACCCTCGGTATGGCTTTGGAGATGAAAGGAGGTTTCAAGGAAGCCTTCACCGAATACAGCAAAGCTGCCGAGCTAAATGACGATCCGCTGGTCGTAGGTCTCCTTGCCCGAGCTTACGCGAAACTCGGTCAACGGGATCAAGCTCTGCAAAAGCTAGAGCAATTAAAGCAAGCCGCCACGCATCGTTATGTGGAAGACTATGCCTTTGCCTTCGCCTACACTGGACTTGGCGAGAAGGACAAGGCGATCGATTGGCTGGAGCGTGCCTGCCGCGAGCACACGGATCCCGAGATCATAGTGATCAAAGTTGATCCGATGCTCGACTCGCTGCGCGGCGAACCCCGCTTCGACGCGCTGGTGCAAAAGTTGTTCGCGAAACAGTGAAGATCGACAATGGAACCGGCGGGAGCCGAGAGACATCGACGGGCAAGCCCGCGAGGGTTGACGAGCGGGGACGCGAGTCAATCAATTTCTTCGCCGAGCTAAAGCGGCGGAATGTTTACAAAGTTGCGGGCGAATGAAAACGAATGTCTCGGACCGGAATCGACTCGTTAAAGGCCGAGTTTCCAGATAAGAATAAATCTTTTATGCCGTCCGAGTCTTCCTCAGACGTGAAATTCGAGATTGGGCACGTGTTGTTCATCGACATTGTCGGTTACTCGAAACTGCTGATCAACGAGCAGAGCGAGCAGATTCAAAAGTTAAAGGAGATCGTGCGCGGAACAGAGCAGTTCCGCCTCGCCGAAGCCGAAGGTAAACTGCTCCGGTTACCGACTGGCGATGGTGGCGCGCTCGTTTTTCGCAACAGTCCGGAAGCACCGCTTCTCTGTGCATTACAAATTGCCAAAGACCTCAAGGCACATCTGGAACTTCAGGTGCGAATGGGAATCCACAGTGGCCCTGTAAATGAAGTTACCGACTTGAACGAACAAGCGAACATCGCGGGTGCGGGCATAAACATCGCGCAACGAGTGATGGATTGCGGAGATGCCGGACATATTCTTCTCTCGAGGCGCGTGGCAGACGATCTCAAGCATTACGCTCGCTGGCGGCCGTATCTGCATCAGATTGGCGAATGCAAGGTCAAACACGGCGAAATCATTTCGCTGGTCAATTTCTACACGGAGGAGCTGGGTAACCCGCAGCGGCCCCAAAACATCAGGGGCGCTGTGCCAGTCAAATCCGTCGCGGTGCTGCCGTTCGTCAACATGAGCGCAGCCAAGCGCGACGAGTATTTGAGCGACGGGATGACCGAGGAACTAATTAACGCGCTGGCCAGGGTACCAGGGCTGCGCGTGCCGGGACGGACATCTTGTTTCGCTTTCAAGGGCAAAACCGAAGCGGATATTTTCCGGCAAGTCGGTGAGCAACTGCATGTGAACGCCGTGCTTGAAGGCAGTGTGCGCAAAGCCGGAGATAAACTTCGGATCACCGCTCAGCTGATCAATGTGGCCGATGGGTACCATCTCTGGTCGGAGGATTACGACGGCGACGTAAGAGATATTTTTACCTTTCAGAGCAACGTGGCCGAGCAAGTTGTGCAAGCTTTGCAAGTACAGCTCGGCACTGAGGCGGCGCGCGCATTATCAAAAAAGCCGACCGAAAATCCTGAGGCTCATCGCCTCTATTTGCTGGGACGCTACGAGTTTGGCAAATACAGCGAAGCCGGCTGGACCAGCTCGATCCGCTATTACGAGCAGGCGCTGAAACTCGATCCCAACTATGCTTTGGCCTATTGCGGCCTTGCCGACAC
>QHOX01000067.1 GCA_003219465.1 Verrucomicrobiota bacterium
AGCTTTTCTCAAATCTCCAGGGATAGTGGGTTCCGGTTCCTCTGCCGCGGGCGCGATCTCGAGCGTGACAACGTCGCCTGCTTCTGCGCCCGCCGCTTCGGACAGCTTCCGCTCCACTTTGAGCCAATGACTTCTTTGGCCGTCTGGCTCGAGCACGGCTTGAAATGGGCAACCGTTGATGGTGCCTTCGATCGCCGTCATCCCGCGCGAGGGCAGCTTGGCACTGGCGTTCTTTGGCAGGACGAGAAATGTCCACGAGTCGGCTTTCTCGCTTTCCGCCGGCCGGAAGAGTTTCGCTTTGAAACGAATCGTGGTTTTGGTCATTTGCTGAATAACACTAATTGAGTGCCGGCCAAGCAACAGTTATTTGCGCTCGCCTAACGGCTTTGGTCACAAGCACCGACCAAAAAGTCATTATCAACGGATGCCGAATTCCGGACGGCATCATTGTCGATTTTGAATCCGGTCACATTTACGGCACCAGCATGGGCATGGAATCATAGAAAGAGGGATTGCGTGTGGCGTGCAAGGTGGTTGGCTCTGTCTCGCTCTGCGCTCGATATTCAGCTTCCTTTCAGCAATAGTGCATTAATGAAACCGGTTATTCGTGTCGCTTCGCTCCTGATCGCCGTCTCATTCTCGACTGGTTGTTCGCGCAAGGCGGCGCAAACTGCTCCGCCTCCGCCGGAGGTACTCGTTACAACTGTGCAGCCGCAGGATGTGCCGCGTGTGCTTGAACGCGTAGCCACATTGGACGGTTTCATCAACGCCAATATCAACGCGCAGGTGCAGGGCTACATCGTTTCGCGAGACTATCAGGAAGGCAGTGTAGTGAAAAAGGGCGACCTGCTTTTTCAAATTGATCCACGTCCGTTCGAGGCTGCATTAGCACAAGCGAAGGGCACTTTGGCAAAAGACCAGGCCAACCAGGTGAAAGCTGATGCGGACAAAAAGCGCGCTGTGGACCTCTTTAAGAAGAAAGTCATCAGCGATCAGGAGCGAGATACCGCCATTGCAGCCGCCGACTCAACCACAGCAAATGTGGAAGCCGACAAAGCGGCGGTACAACAGGCTGAGATCAATGTCGGCTACACGAAAATTATCGCTCCGATTGATGGTATGGTTGGATTTGCCAACAATCAGGTCGGCGATCTGGTCGGACCAACTACGGGACCACTCACAACCATGTCGCAGATCGATCCGATCAAAGCGGTGGTGACTGCTGGCGAAGGGCCATTCACCGATTTTGTTTCGCGCCACCCTGATCCTACGGAGCGCAACGCCTATATCAAAAGTCTCGACTTCGAATTGTTTCTCGGCAACGGCGAGATGTATCCGCAGAAAGGCAAATTTTACGCGCTCGATCGCAACCTTGATACGAAGACTGGCTCGATCCGTTATTACGTGACGTTTCCGAATTCGGGAAATATTTTGCGGCCTGGACAGTTCGGAAAGGTCCGCTTCGTCGCCGACATGAAAAAAGGCGCCATCGTTGTTCCGCAGGAGGCGGTGAACGAGTTGCAGGGAAGTTATCAGGTCGCAGTTGTCGACCAAACCAACAAGGTCAGCATTCGTCCGGTGAAAATGGGCGAACGCATCGGCGCGATGTGGGAAGTGACTGAAGGCCTCAAACCGGGCGACAAGGTCGTGGTTGAAGGCATTCAAAAGGCGCGCGAGGGCGCGCAAGTTACGGTAAAAGAGTGGACGCCTCCGAAGGACGCGCTGGTTTCAAAATCGGATCAGGCAAAGTAGCGCCATAAAATGTCAGAGTTCTTCGTCAGGCGCCCAATCGTTGCGATTGTCATCGCCATTCTGATGACGCTCATCGGTGGCGTCTGCATTCTCGCGCTGCCGATCGCGCAGTATCCGCAGATCGCCCCGCCGGAGATTCAGGTGCAAACGCACTACACCGGGGCGGATGCGCTCACGATCGAGCAATCGGTCGCGGCGCCGATCGAGCAGCAGATGAGCGGCGTGGACAACATGAATTACATGTACTCGATCAACGCCAACAGTGGTGACATTCGATTGATCGTCAATTTCGACGTCGCGACCGATCCCAACATCGATCACGTGCTGACGCAGATCCGGGTCTCGCAGGCGCAATCCCAATTGCCCGCCGACGTAATCAACTACGGCATCACCGTCAAAAAATCGACTACGGCGCCGTTGATGCTCATTTCACTTTATTCGCCGAAAGGAAGCTACGATGGCGTTTTTCTCGCGAACTACGCCTATATCAATCTGGTCGATCAACTGACGCGCATTCCAGGAATTGGTAACGTGCAGGTGTTCGGCGCCGGGCAGTATGCGATGCGCTTGTGGGTGAAGCCCGATCAGCTCGCGAAGCTTGGAATCACAGTGCCGGACATCATCAGCGCAGTGCAAAAGCAGAACACTGTGAATCCCGCCGGGCAGGTCGGCGGCGAACCGATTCCAAGCGGACAGAAATTCACTTACACTGTGCGCGCGCAGGGACGACTACAAACACCGGAGGAATTCGGTGAGATTGTCGTGCGCGCGAATCCGGATGGCTCATTCGTGCGCGTAAAAGACATCGCGCGGATCGATCTTGGCGCTCAAACCTACAACTTAAAGGGGCGACTGAACGGCCAACCGGCGGCAATCGTCGCCTGTTACCAACTGCCGGGCACGAACGCGGTCAAAGCAGCGCAGGGCGTGCGACAATTCCTGGCTGAAGCGAAGCAACGCTTCCCCGGGGACATGGATTTCGCGGTCTCCCTCGATCAAACGCTCGCGGTAACTGAAGGCATGCGCGAAATAGTGAAGACGCTGTTTGAAGCGCTCGCTCTCGTTGTCTTGGTTGTCTTCATCTTCCTCCAAGGCTGGCGCGCCACGCTAATTCCGCTGTGTGCCGTGCCGGTCTCCTTGGTCGGCACTTTTGTTTTGTTCCCCCTATTCGGAATTTCGATCAATACACTTTCTCTTTTCGGTCTCGTGCTGGCGATCGGCCTCGTGGTCGATGACGCGATTGTCGTGGTTGAAGCGGTCGAACGTCACATTGAGGAAGGAATGAATTCGCGCGACGCGACTCTTCAGGCCATGCGTGAAGTGTCCGCACCTGTGATCGGCATCGCGCTCGTGCTTTCGGCGGTGTTCATTCCGACAGCCTTTCTTCCCGGCATCACGGGCCGTTTGTATCAACAGTTTGCCCTAACGATCGCCATCTCTGTCATCTTTTCCGCGTTCAACGCGCTCTCGCTTAGTCCAGCGTTGTCTGCGCTACTGCTTCGCCCGAAGAAAAAGGCGTGGGGTCCATTTGGCTGGTTTTTCGATCGATTCAACCGCGTGTTCGGCAGCGCAACGCACGGCTATGTGAACTGGTCGCGCCTGGCTATTCGAAAGGCCGTCCTCAGTTTTGCGCTGCTCTTCGTGCTCGCGGTCGGCGCGGGTTTTTTCGGATCGAAATTACCGAGCGCCTTTTTGCCGGAAGAAGATCAGGGCTACGTTTTTCTGGCGCTGCAATTACCCGAAGCGGCTTCCCTTGAGCGCACCGACAAGGTTTGTCGAGAGATCGAAGATTTTTTGGGCAAAACGCCCGGCGTGCAATATACCACCAGTGTCATCGGCTTTAGTCTGCTGAGCCTGGTGTCCGACACCTACCACGCGTTTTTCTTTGTCACTTTCAAGCCCTGGAGCGAACGAACGAAGCCGGAGGAACAATACGACGCAATCAAGGCGCGAATAAATAAATACCTCGCCGGTCTTCCTGAAGGTATCGCCTTTGTCTTCCCGCCGCCGGTGATTCCAGGCGTGGGCACTTCTGGCGGGTTTCAGTTTATCTTGGAAGATCGCTCAGGAAAAGACGTCGCGTTCCTGGCGCAAAATATGAATACGTTTCTCGACGCCGCGCGCAAGCGTCCTGAGCTCAGCACTCTCATTCCGACCTTCCAACCAAACGTGCCGCAGGTTTTCGTGAAGGTCGACCGCGACAAGGTGATCAAGCAGGGAATCGATCTGACCTCGGTATATCAAACGCTGCAGACGTTCATGGGCGGATTTTTTGTAAACTATTTCAATCGGTTCGGCCGAACATGGCAAACTTACATTGAGGCCGAGGGTGATTACCGTACTGACGCAAAGAATGTAGGTCAGTTCTTCGTTCGCAACTCGAACGGCGACCCGGTGCCGCTCGACGCCATCTCAAGTATCGAAAAGATCGCCGGTCCGGAATTCACGTTGCGGTACAACGAATATCGGTCCGCACAAATCAATGGCGCCGCCGCACCTGGCTACAGCTCGAATCAAGCGATGCAAGCGCTCGAAGAGGTTTTCCGCCAAACGATGCCTAAGGAGATGGGTTACGACTATCTCGGTATGTCGTTTCAGGAAAAGAAAGCGCAGCAAGGCGTTTCACCGACTTTGGTTTTCGGAATGTCGCTGCTTTTCGTTTTTCTCATTCTCGCCGCGCTTTATGAAAGTTGGTCGCTGCCGTTCAGCGTCTTGTTAGGGACGCCCGTCGCGGTGTTTGGCGCGTTCCTCACGCTCTGGTTACGCGGAATGCAAAACAATATCTACGCTCAGATCGGCTTGATCATGCTCATCGGTCTCGCTGCGAAGAACGCGATCCTGATCGTCGAGTTCGCGAAGGATGAATACGAAAAAGGCAAGCCGCTGCTCGATGCCGCACTTGAAGGCGCGCGCTTGCGTTTGCGGCCTATCTTGATGACCTCGTTTGCGTTCATCTTCGGATGTTTGCCGCTTTGGTTCGCGACCGGTTCGGGCGCTGTTGCTCGTCGCGTGCTCGGCTCAACTGTCATCGGCGGAATGATCGCTGCCTCAGCAATCGCGATTTTTCTTATCCCGGTGACGTTTTACGTGATCGAGCGGCTGTTTGCTGCGCGAAAAGAAACACCGTCCGCGCAGAAAGTGACTGCGCCGCCCAAAGCCGAGCCTGCGATCAATGTCTGAGCGGCTTCGCCGTGGGAAACACCCTCCTGTCGAGAATTTGAATCATGAGATCGGGAACGCGGAAAATCTTTGCCAAATTAGAATGAATTCCTGCGTTCCTGAATTCTTCAGAGATTCTTGCTCGTCCAGCCGTTGATGCGATTGAGTGCTTTCTCGATATTCTCGATCGAGTTCGCCACGCTGAAGCGAAGATAACCTTCGCCGAATTCACCGAACGCGGTGCCGGACAAAGCGGCGATGCCGGCATCATCGAGGAGCGCATCGGCCAATCTCTTCGAAGGCCACCCGGTCCCGGTAATGTTCGGAAAAACATAGAACGCGCCATGAGGCAATTGACACGAGAACCCTTTGATCTTGTTCAATCCGGCGACCATCACGTCGCGGCGTTTCTTGAACTCGTCGCGCATGTGATCAACTGACTCCTGTGGGCCGCGCAAGGCTTCGATGCCTGCGATTTGCGTGAAGCTGGCGGTGCACGAGCTGGAGTTCGTCATCAATCGCGAGATATGTGTCGCCAGATCCACACGCATCACTCCGTAACCCATGCGCCAGCCAGTCATTGCATAAGTCTTGGAAAAACCATCGAGCAAAATCGTGCGCTCCTTCATTCCATCGAGGGACATGATGGAATGATGTTCGCCTTCGAAAATAAGGCGGCTATAGATTTCGTCGCTCAACACCATGGTGTTGCGATCGCCGATCGCGCTCGCGACCGCCTCGATATCCGCCTTCTCCAGCATACCGCCTGTCGGGTTCTGCGGCGAATTCAGAATGATGAGCTTGGTGCGATCGTTGATCAGACTGGCGAGCTCATCGACGTCGAGCCGGAAATCCAATTCCTCGCGTAACCGGATCGGCACCGCTTTGGCGCCGACGTAATTGATCATCGACTCGTAAATCGGAAACCCAGGATTCGGGTAAACGACTTCATCGCCGTCTTCCGCTAGTGCGAGAATCGAGAAAAAGATGATGGGTTTGCCGCCGGGAACCACGACCACCTCATCGGGCGTCACGTTTACCCGACGCGTTTCGCTCACGTGCTGCGCGATAACGTCCCGCAACTCGATCAAACCGGCCGAAGGTCCGTAATGCGTGAAGCCTTTGTGCAGGGCGCCGCATCCTGCCTCGATGATATTGCTCGGCGTATCGAAATCGGGCTCTCCTATTTCAAGATGAATGATGTCGCGGCCTTTTGCCTCGAGCGCTTTCGCTTTCACCAGCACTTCAAATGCAGTCTCTGTGCCGAGCCTCGCCATACGCCTGGCGAGCCGGAGTTCAGGTGTCTTGTGCATGATATGAAATCGGCACTATACCGCACGGGCGCAACTTGTCTTCTGCAACACCAAACTTCGATTGTGATTCAGCCCTGTAGTGTCCGCAGGTAAGCAATTAGTTGCCGTACGTCCGGGTCGCCCAGCTTTTTCCCGAAAGATGGCATCTCGCCTTTGATTCCGGTGGTAATCACCTGACGAATTCCGGCGTCACTTTTGTGGAGGTTGTGCTCCATCGGCTGTCAGCTCCGGCAATTGTGTCGCGGCTTGAGCGCTGACCGAAAACGAAACGGAACTCGACACCAAATTTCACGCTACGCTCAAATAGACCGTAACCGAGTTCACTTTTCTAACTTCCGATTGAAATTCATTCGAGCTTTGCTCGTTGACATCACGGCGTTTCCACCCCGCTGAGGATTCCACCGAGGTGCCCTGTCAGGGTGATCATCATTAGACCCAGCGCCATCACTGCAAAATAAGATGCACGCGGCGAATCGCCCTTGGTACGCAGACGCGAGCGCATCCAGGTGAGAAACAAGATCAGCAAGGCAGAAGTCAGCGCACAAATCATATGCAGGCGTAAGTTGTCTTTTATTGCCGCGCCTTCCAGTTGCCAGTGCCAGGCTCCCAGACCAGTTGCGATTGCAAACGGGATGGTCAACGCGGCTCCCAGCAGATTGTAATAGGCGACCGTTGCGAGAACCGGTTGCCTGCGCCAAGCCGCCATTACCTCGAAGACAATGCTCGCGATAAAGAGCGCGATTGGAAAATGAATGATGACCGGATGCTGAGCGTGTCCCGCCAGGAGCGCGGCCTTAACATCAAAAGGATTTACGGACGCTGCTAGAAACGTTTTCATAACGTTCATCGACTGATGCTAAAGCGGTCCCCATAAAGAGGCTCAATCGTCCCTTACTTCTCGACTACAATCGTTCCAGTCATCTTCGGATGAACTGAGCAAAAGTATTCATAGGTGCCTGGCGCACCGGCGATGATCGAGAATTCTTGATCGGTGTCGAGCCCAGATGATCTCTGAAACTTCTTCCCCACGCTTACGACGGTGTGCGGTTCCCCGTCTCGATTAATCCAGGTAATCTTCTCACCAGACTTGACCGTTATTTTCTGGGGATTAAAAGCAAAGTCTTTGATTTCAATCCTATTTTGCTTGGCGGTGGTACCGTCCGCGTCCTTCATCTCGCCAGCGAGAGCGAAGAGCGAAAAATTAAGAAGACTGATGGCGCACAAAAGAGCCGCTGTTTTAATTTTAGGAGTAGGTGTGATCATGTTTTCAATGGATTTAGCTGAGATTTGAATCAACTACGGCAAGGGCACTTTTGCCTTGCTTGTATTGGACACTGGTTAGGCCGAGCATACTGCGCAGCTTTTCAGACGGAACTGTTAAAGGGCCGGGGTTTGGCCCCTTTCCCGGCTCAGGCTGCGGGAATGCTGTGGACATCGCGGTATGGAAAGTCACATTGCCTTCCACTTTCTGGAGCACCTGGTGGATGTGGCCGTTTAGAACGGTCACCGAGCCGAAGCGTTTCAGATATCCAAGCGCGCGTTCGCTGTTGTCGGTTCCCCAGCCCCATTTTGGATATACCGCCCAGAGAGGGATGTGGGCAAACACGACAATCGGGGTTTCCGCGCTCAAACCTTTGACGTCGTCTTCGAGCCATTCCAGCTGCTCGTCGCCGAGTTGCCCGAGGCCTCCGGCCTGAAGGTTCACGACGTTGACCAGCCCAACGAAGTGGACTCCATTTTTGTTAAAGCTATACCAGCCGGAGCCCTTGCCCTCGATCGACGCTCTTTAGATAACGGTCGCGAAAAAGTTTGCCGCCGTCATTCAGGACATCGTGCTCGCCAGGAACATAAAATACATCCTTTGTTTTGCAGCTCTTGAGCACTTGATCAAACGTGTCGAACTCTTCCGGTTTCGATAGTTGGCTGATATCCCCAGTGTGGATAAGGAAAGCGGGCTGAGTGGGCATTGCATTGATGCGATCAAGCGCGATCTTGAAGGTCTCGGTCACATCTTTGTTTGCCTCCTTGCTGAAGCCGATATGGCTATCGCTGATCTGCAGAAAGCTTAGATCGGTAGCCTTAGGTAACGACGATCCAGTCTTTGCCACTTCGGCGAGGGTCTTTGAGACAAGAACCCCGCCGCTTACGGTCCAAAGCACTCCGGTGCCGGCCCAGGCCATGCACTTCAAGAAACCGCGGCGATCAATGCCGTCGTGTTCGTGATCGTGACAAATGTAATTCGACATAATATTTGGTTTCTAAGGTTGAGATTTTGCTTGGTAATTTGTTTTCACCTGTGCTTACCGATCTTGCGCGATTTTATTCCCGAAATCCTTTGCGGCAGAACCTCGCCAAAGGCTTCAACCCTGCGAATCCAGATTGAGAATTGTCCGTCGCCCCGGCTTGATCACCACGGCAACGCGGACGTATCCATCGTTTGCTGACCGAGCTTCCAGCGTATAAGATCCAGGAGCTAGCTTCACCAGCTCGGGAGACTCGTCACTACGCGAGATGTGATTCTCCACATTCCTAAGAAACTTCCCATCGGTGGTGTAAATCACATACGAGCTGTGCGGATTATATGGAATATCTCCGTCGATGAATTTGTCAGTTGCCGACTACAAGGCCGCACGATCACGTCATGTGAGAATTTGACAGCATTACTTCAATTTTCCGGCCAGACTCCCGCGTTGACTTGTAGAGCGTGACACCGCCTGACGCTAATGATGTAGCTACTGGCAATGCATCGTGTCACAGTCTCGTTCCTCTCTTATTGCTCATCCTTTGTGAGCGTTAAGGAATGCAATAACAGCGTCCTTGACCTCGGTGTTCGGAGCAATCACTTGCGTCCAATAAGCGAACTCATGCAGGTCGCCGGAAATGACGACAAACTGAAAATCCGATGTCTCTGGCCAGTTAGTGACCGTCTTGCCCGCCACCCGCAACACTTCCACCATGTCCGTGATTTGATGCGGCGGCATCGGGTCTTGCTGTGACGCAATCAAGAACATCGGATTGGGGTCGATGCTGGATTGCGACGCCGGGGACGCTGATTGCAGGGCCGGCGTGTTGCTAGGATTCATATCCGGCACGTTGCAATAGTTAGTAACGTTTGCCCTGAATCCCAACCCTGCGTTTGGCTTTGCGGGCGTTTGGTAGTCATCTTCAAAGTCGTCGAACTGATAGGCCCCCGACAATCCCACAGCTGCATCGAGTTTGTCGGCACCCGGCGTGCCGGTAAGACAAGCGAAAGCGACATGCGAGCCGCCAGCGGAGCCGCCAACACCAAGCACTTTGCCGTTGGACCGTCGGATAGTTCTCGCAGCAACGATTGCTGCCCGCACGTCATCTATTTGATCATGGATGGTCGGGTCGGCAGTTGGGCCAGCCGCAATGCCTGTGGTGCGCCCATTAAACGTGCGTGGTTGGCCGGGAATCAGACCGGGCGGAGCCAGCCTATAGGTAATCGACAGTGCTAAGAAGCCTGCGGCCTGCAAGTCCTGGGCCGCCACATCATTTGATGACAGGCCACCTCCCCGAAAGCCGCCACCATGCACTAAAATTACAACTGGCCACGGGCCTCTCCCTGCCGGCGTGTATCGAGCCCATTGAAGAATAGAGCCGTCCGGGGCTGTCCCGTATTGCTCAACAACGAATGGTAAATTATTACGGCCCGCTTGGACGATTTTTGAACTCCCGATGGATAGCGTAAGCGATACAAGCAGAAGCGCGGTCTTCAAGAGCGAGTTGTTAAGTAGTGATTTCATATAGTTCATGTGGTTAGTTGGTTTTGCGTGGTAAGATTGCTTTGATCCATTCTTACCGATTCGGTGCGGTTTTATTCGGTAGGCGGTACCTGGCAAAAGTTACACACTTGTTACCGCCTAAACCGATGCAGCCGCCACATTGGTAGTTCCTTTTGTAGCTAAGGTTTGTCTTGATTGATGAGGAAGTGGCTGTCTTGATTTCCATGTCAACCACATCGACAACGGTCTGTTGGGCTGCGTTGCAGCGCAAAAGTAACGCTGCTGTCACTTTGGCAAATGCACAAACAGTGACGGCTCATTTGTGATCGTTCATCACATGCGTGTTCGTGCCAATTATCACGGGCTGCCAGCAGCGTGCTATTGTCGGGTTCCTGAAGTGTTCAAACTAAAACCGTGTTAATCAACGGGGTAAAGCATAACCGCGCAACGCCTGCATCGGTTCAATCGGTAACAAGCATGTAATTCTTTGCAAGGTGACGCGCACCGCAAAGCCCTGCCATGTTATGCCCATGGAATTGGGAAAAGCGACTGGACGGGGCTCCGGGGTGCGAAGAGGCGGTTGACGTAGGCTAGGTCGTGCTGAGTTTTCATACACCGGTCCGGGTTAGTCCCCGTTTACCTGGCACCGCGCCAGTCATTTGATCTTCTCGACATCGCCAGATGCGTCGATGAGCGTCACTCATTACTTTTGATGCGTCCGCTGCATCAAATCGCGTGCCGCGTCGTTACTGTAACGCAGGAACAGATGGCATTAAAACGAAAGCAAGAAAGTGTAACCAACCTACAACGTCGATGCGCATTCGCGTTTCTCGTTTTTTCACTGATCGATACGCCTACAGAGAACGGCCAGATTATTTGGTCGAGCTTGCGGCCTTTGGAATAATCGCAATCCCTACAATTTTGTCAGTGGCTAACGCGATGGCGACACTTAGATAGCGCAGATGACGATTAACGGAAGCTGAATCACCAGAAGGTTGGAAAGTTGCGGCACTGGAAAAGGTAACAGGTAACGAGTCCGTTACCTTTAGTCGCTGTAAAAACCACCGAGTCTGGCAATACAATCAAATCCAACCTACGATCCGTGCGCATCCTTGTAATTGACGACGACGTTCAGTTAGCCAGGCAAGTTTCATCCGCCCTGACTGAAGCGGGACAAGATCCGGTCATCGTTCATAATGGTGAGCGCGGATTGGAGAAAGCAAAGGCGACACCGTTCGATTTAGTTGTGCTGGACATCGTCCTCCCCGGAATGGACGGGTTTGAGGTCCTGCGGCATTTGCGGTCGCAACATATGACCAGCCGTGTGCTGATACTCACATCTCGAGGCGAATTAAAGGATCGCGTGACTGGATTGCAACTGGGCGCCGATGATTATCTACCGAAGCCGTTTGCGATGCGTAAATTCGTGGCTCGTGTGAACGCGCTCGGGCGACGCTATCCAGAAGAACCGATGCTGAACCTTGGCGCTGGCGATCTGACATTCGACGTGGTGAATCACCAGGTCCATCGCGGGTCACGTCGGATAGAATTGTCCGGACGCGAGCTGAGGCTGCTGAAAGTGCTGATGCGGGAACCCGGCCGCGTATTCACGCGCACGGAACTATGCGAACGCGTTTGGGAACACGCACATGAGTACGACACGAAGCTGGTTGAAGTGTTCGTTGGTCGACTGCGAAAGAAGCTCGGCGAACCGCCGCTGATTCACACGCGACGCTATGTCGGCTATACGATTTACGGTTAATTTGTCGGCGCCGGTCGCCTGCTACTAAGGCCAAATTCAGCAATTGCGCCACGAACCCACGACGATCTAATGGAATGCTTCATCTAACGAGATATAGATAGAATTTTTCCATAATATTTTACGGAATTATTCCGTCTAATTCGCGTGGTTGCCTGGGGAGAGCCCGACAAAAGCGGAATCATGGAAAGAATTGTGCCGGACCGTTGGGCATTTTGGAAGCGCAATCAATTACACCGCACAATCACAGCTTCCGTCCGCTTCGCTGAACGGAATTGTGCGTTCAATCTTGCCGGTCGAGTCCATCACGCGAATTTCGCCAGAGCGAAAACACGCGCGGACCCGTGCGTAGTCGATTGCGTAATCCTTGCACTGGAACACAGGCTCAACGCCGCTATCTTCGGGTTCTGGCAGCAAGTTTTGATCAGAGGGCATAACTTAGTAAATCCGCTTAGGCGTACCAAAGTCACGCCAAAAACTGGAAATGGCTGCCATAGTGCGTGGTTCTTTCAAGTTCGAGAAACGCAGTCAGCAACTGCGCTTATCACCGCGCGGCCCGAACTTCATAAGATCTGCATGGAATGTACCGCGGTCGGAAGCTGCCTGAGGCCGGATCGACCGGCCAGCGATCTCATTTTGGCGCGGTAATCCGATGTGACGCGGCCGCCTTCCACGTCCCGTCTTGCAAGACAAAGGTGTCGGTGAACACAAGTTTGGGCTCAATGGGGTGGCCCCTAAAAGTCCCATCTGCGCGGCCACGCCGGTTATTACCGCCGCGTTGCCATAGGCATACACTTTCATATTCGACAGCTTGATGGATTTGAACTTTAGATCGCCTGACTTCAACACCGCCAGCGTGCCCTGTTTGTCGGACTGATGCCCGCCTTCCTCGGTGTCGACGTACGTATCGACGAGTATCGCGTCGAGCTTTGCCGTGTCGGCCTTCACTAACGCATCCACCCATGCGTTCTCGAGTTCCATCAGCACCTTGGCTACATCTCCCGATTGAGCCTGGGCTCCCATTACGCTCACAAAGACTACGATTAAGGCCGAGATGAGTTGTCGTGTCATTGGAAACGAAAGCATGAGTTCCTCATTACCGGAGCCGAGGAAAGGTCGGCAGAAACGCTCGCCCCTCGTTCCTGCTTGCACTTGATTCTCTCGGTACTTCTAGGCAAAAACGCCGCGCTCGGGGCCTCGACCCAAAGCGCGGCGTCCGAATTCGCGAAGTAACGTCAATCGCCGCCTTCTCTCTCTGCTGCGTCCGCAGCGCTGGCCAGAGAAGTAATTAGGTGCAAGAACTGAGGCGGTTGTCCGATGAAAAGCCCGTCGGCAATGAAGCTGTTTATAACGCCAGTGGCATCTAGCTGTCCGGGACCGGTCGGACGAATGATTGAACAGGCCGGCAAGCCTGGGCCGATGAATTCGCACGGCTCGGGCATGATCAAGTTGGCCTGCAACGTCTCCGGCTGCCCTGTGGTCAGGTCGATAAATGTCACCGTTGAATTGTTGATCGGGTCGAAGGCGGTCAACGGAGTGGCATTGCCCGCCTTGTCCTGCCAGGTCTGAAAGTGCATAATCTCGGATCCGCCGATACTAAGGAGGATGCGTAGAACTTCCAGACTAGTTACCTTCTGCGCCAAGGTAGCGTAGAGGCTGGTGCCACCTTGTTCAATATAACCAAAGTGAAAGCCGGCCGTGAAAGCAGTGGCCTTAACACGATTACTAGGGTGATTTGGGTCGCCTAGCTCGTTGTCAGTTCTCGGAATCGCGGTATGCAGCCCAATGTCCAAACTGGGGACAGCATTCGGGAAGGTCGCGCCGAAATCAGGGTTGGTAGTGCTGCGGTAGCGGGTCCACCAGCTGGTGTCGATAGTGAGCTGCTTAAGGTTCGTAAGCCGTCCAGTTTGCGGGACGAATGAGACTTGGCTGGGCGGCAGGGTAGCGAACTGGTGCAGATCGATGGGCTGCTCGCCTTTGGATGTTAAATACGCATTTAGGAAAGCCGCGTGACTCAGCTCATCATCGGTGTTATCGGAAATGTACTGCGGCTGGTCCCCATCCAGAATTACTAGTCCTGCCTTGTACCCTGAATCTGGTGCGTCGACTCCTCCAAGCTCCTTGTATTGTTGCCAAAGATCGGCTTCGATCAGTTCGGCAGCGGCGAGGAGCTGGAGGATCGCGACATCACCTGCGTTGAGCCTTTGCCTTCCATTACCTGCTAATGCCTTGCTAGAACCGCTCAGTAAAGCGGCGCCTGGCACGAGAAGGGCTGCGCCCAGCCCGAGATTTCGTAAAAAGGATCGCCTGGCGAGTTGATTGGGCGCTGAGAGCGACCGTGTTGTTTGGGCTGATTCTGTTTCTCTGGCGTCGTTATTGCTGGAGTGATGGATTTCAGGTTGCATAATAATATGGTTTTATTTTGTTTTAGGTGCTTGGCAGGTTGCCTCACACCTGTCTTTACCAGTACCGTGCATTTTTATTCCAAAAATCTTTGAGAATAAGACGTGAGGTTCTGGGTTACCCAACCTGGATCACCAGTAAGATTTCTGCACCATTGTTTGGCGCCAGAGCGAGGTTGACGCTCCTCCATTGGGTAGCCGCGATGGGATTTCCAGTAGCCTTCGCTCTTATCGAGGGCCACCCAATATCTCACCCCTGGTTACTGTCCCGTTGCATTGAGCACCATCGTGCCGAAGCCGTCCGCAACGCCCACTAGCCAGAGGTTCCCTTGGGGAATCACGGTACCGCCTGCGATCACGTCATCAATCAGTGTGTGCCTGGGATTCGGATCGGGAGAGGGTACAATTGACCACGCGGTACCATTCCAGTGCAATACAAGGTTGGTAATCTCCGAGGTATCAAACCGGTCGGTATCTCCGAATGCCCAAACATCGTTTGCGGACACGGCGATGACTCCGCGAAGCTGGTTGGAGATGGTTTGGGTGTTGGGGCCGCCCACATTAGGGCTCGGCACCACCGTCCAACTTGTGCCGTCCCAGTGCTCGATGAGGGTCTTCTGCGGCCGGTCTTGATTCACTGCTTTCACGAAAAATCCTACCGCCCAGGCGTCATTCGGAGCGATAGCGGTAACTCCGAAAAGGTTTATCTGTCCGTTGCCGGGGCTGGGACTGGGCACCACGCTCCATGCCGTACCGTCAAAGTGCTCGATAAATGTTGCTCCAAGGGCTACGGTTCCGACGGCCCAGACATCGTTGGTCGCGTCCGCGGAGATACCAAATATAAAACCGTCCAAGGTCGATTCGTCGATCGTAGCTGTCCAGGAAGTTCCGTCGAAGTGCTCAAATAGGGGAAAGGCAAACTGGAAGCCGCCGATGGTAGTAAGAATTGAGCCCGCCGCCCAGATGTCGGTAGCGGAGATTGCGGTGAGCCCCTCCAGGGTGGGTTGATCCGTAGGCTGGAATGAGGGCCCGGGAGAAACGCTCCACCTGGTGCCATCGAAATGCTCGATGACCTGGTTGGGGTTCTGCTCATTGATATTGATATTTCCGACGCTCCAGACGTTGTTGGGGGCAAGATCTGCCACTCCCGTGATTCCGCTGGTCAAGTCACCGGCAATATGGGGCAGAGCGAACGCGGTCCACGTCAGCCCGTCGAAATGAACCCCAGACTGACCAACGGCCCATATATCGCTTCCTGAGGACGCCGAAACCGCAGCCAAATCGCTATGAAACGGGAACGGCCGGATGTTAGGCGTTCGCACGACCGTAAAGATCGACGAACCTGGCGCTTCGGCGATCTGTGCATATGACAGTTGCTGCAGGGAACTCGCAGCTGACAGTGCTAAGAGGAATAAACCGCCTTTAATTAGTTTTGTTATTGCTTTGGGTCCTTTTGGGACAGTTGTGGAGAGATTCCCTTTTTTCACGTTATTCTGCACTCCGATCTTGGGATTGTTTTGTGTAACCTTTGCCAAATGTGAAACTCCGGAATTGGAAAAAATATTCCCCAAATCCAGCAATATTTCCCTGAGAGGACTTATGGCTCGATGATTCGGCGCTGTCGCGCCCATTAGTAGCTGTAGGTTTGATTTCAGATTTCATAGAATGTGGATTTTTACTACTTTTGTTTGTTTAGGTGTCAGGCCTAACGCCTTTCCATACCGATCCGGTGCATTTTTATTCCAAAAATATTTAAGAGTAAGACGTGAGGTTTTGGCGTTACCCAACCGGATCACCAGTAAGATTTCTGCGCCATTGTTTGGCGCCAGAGCGATGTTGGCGCTCCTCCATTGGGTAACTGCGATGGGGTTTCCAGTAGCGTTATTGGCAATACTTTCTCTTCGTTCACCTCATCATTGCACCTTCGCAGCCAGATCACTACGTCGGCTCCTTCACGCGCCACTGCTTCAGCAATAGCTCGCCCGACGGAATGACTTATGGCCCTTGACGTTACAGGAAAGAAGGTGGTTGCGACCGGTGGGAAACAGGCCTCCACTTCTGGAAGTAATCCATCGTCACGATGGAAAAAACTCTTGATTAGATCGTTTCCTCTCCCAGTACTCCGGACCTTGATTATGAATCGCGTGACCCTATTAGCCATCCGAAGAACAACGAGATCGCATCCGTAACGGCTGGAGCTTCTCTCGTGCGATACGCGCGACCTCTGCATCGAGGGCTTCTTGCGTTATGGGTCCGCCCGAACGCAATTGATATAAGTCCTTTAACGCGATCGCGGCCGCTTTGCGGGTTTTCCGAACGCGATCGTGGTACTCTGCCTCAAACTCATTTCCCGTTTCGGAGATTATTGGTCAGTTGTGTACTAAGCGCCTTGTCTTCTTCTTCCAGAGATCCAAGTCAACGATTGTCTGCTGACCTTCCTTGATAACAACGCGAACGCGGCCGTATCCGTCTCTCTCCGACCGAGCTACCACGGTGTAAGTTCCAACGGGCAACGGCACAACCTCGGGAATTTCATCGGCCGGGAAACGTTGGTTCTTGACGTTTTTAAAGGGCTTTCCGTCGATCGTGTAGATGGCATAGGAGCTGTGTGGAAAGTACAACGCGTCGCCATCGTTGAATTCATCGGTGGCGGAATAGACCTTGAGATATCCTTGTGGTAACTCAGTTCGATAATCCAAATTCCCTGGTCTTACTGGGCCGGGAGACAACAGATCCTTACCTCCGGCTTGCGCGACCGTTGAACCGCCAAAGCACAAAGCCAGCAGAACAATTAGGAGCGCGCCTTTCAAAAGGGACGACCAGTGTGGTGATTTCATACAGTCGGTGGGGTTGAGGTTTACTTGACAATGATTTTCCCTGTCATCCGGGGGTGGATAGAACAGAAGTAAGAGTAGGTTCCCGCTGTGGCGAAGGTATGGGAAAAGCTCTGACCAGTCTTCAATAGAGGCGACTTTTTGAATTGATTGTCAGCACTGGACACAACGTGTGGCACGTTGTCGTGGTTAGTCCAGGTCACTGTTCCGCCGACTGATAGCGTCACTGTGTTTGGAGAAAACCTGAAGTTGTCGATAGCAACCTCAGTCTTTGTCGCTTTCACAGGAAGTGACTCTCGTGTTCGGGAGTCCTTGCTTTGCGTAAAAGTAAATGGAAGCGCAACAACAGGGCTGCTCAAAAGCGCTAGACCAACGAACATCGCAAACGCCAGAGTGCCTCTATTTACATGTTTCAGAATCGAAGAGAGTACGGATGCGCGCCTGGCGGTGTGTTTCTGATGGTGAACAGGAGAAGCGAACAAAAGATCAGTCCTTTCGCGATTTGGTTTTAGTGATGTTTTCATCGGTAAAATTGTCTTCAGTTATTCATACCGTGTTGCTAAACTAATATTCCCACCGTGTGAGAAGGCGTTTCGGAAAGCTGGGCTGCTGGAAGAGGATCGGATATAGCAACGCAAGACACCTGAGCGGGCTCTTACTCAAGAAAGGATCCAATGCCCGGAATCCAAGTCACTCTTAAGAAGACTACCACTTATCCTGCTACGATGTTGGTGACCGCCGCCACTGGCTCAACCGAATCTTTCCCATCGGTCGCAACGAACGTTATTTCGTCGCGATCTGGACCTTGATCAGCAATCGCGTTACGCCATCATTCCTCGCGGAGGAGAATGCTACCGTCGATAGACTCTGCCACCTGCCCGCCCAAATCCTTACCACCGATGTGGTCAGTGCGGAAGTGTTGCCCTGCGTAAATACGGCTCAGTCCCGCTTCCTCCGCCGCGGCAGAGAAACTAGTGAAGTGTCGTGTCACTCCTGGCAGTGACTCGGAGCTAACATCGAACGTGAATCGGTCGCCGAAGTAAAAGC
>QHOX01000068.1 GCA_003219465.1 Verrucomicrobiota bacterium
CAAAACGATCGGTACCGAGTGCGCTGTCTCTTCAATTGCTTTGCGTTGCTGCTGAGAGTGGCCGGTCGTTCCAATAACGAGCGATTTGCCGTGCTGCAACGCGACGCGGCAGATTTCATCAATGCTGTCGGCGTGACTGAAGTCGACTGCCACGTCACAGTTTTTCATTGCCGGTTCGATTGAATCGCCCAGATCGCATAGCGCGGCGATCTCGACTTCCCGATCTCTCTGCGCCAGCTCGAGCACAGTTTTTCCCATGCGACCGGCCGCGCCGATGAGGAGTACGCGCACGCGAGAATTCTTCATAGCTGCGCAGTGTATACGCTGTAGTGTCCGCTGTCCTCAGCGGAGTTCGCTACGCTCGATGTTGCACGTCGCATTCTGCGCTGAGGAGAGCGCACGCTACAACCGATGCGAGCTATCGCTTCGATTCAAAGTCTTCCAGCGTCTTGCGCAGGAACGCCTGGTTCGCTTCGCTCATTTCGCACAGCGGCAAACGAACTTCAGGCGAGATCGCGCCGCGCCAGCCGAGCGCTGTCTTCACGGGAACCGGGTTAGGCTCGATGAACAAATCTTTAAACAACGGCAGCAGTTGCCTGTGCAATTTCTCCGCCGATTTCAAATCGCCTGATTCGCAGGCGCGCACGAGCACGCATACTTCAGATGGAAACAAATTCGAGGCCACGCTCACGACACCGGCAGCACCCACGGCCATAAATGGAAGGGTGAGCGAATCGTCGCCGCTCAAAATCGTAAACGTATCGGGCAAACGCCGGCGCAACTCACCAACGCGCTCCACGCTACCGCTTGCTTCCTTGATGGACACGATGTTGCGACATTCTTTGGCCAAGCGAGCCACGGTCTCTGGCACAATGTCCACGCTGCAACGCCCGGGGATGTTGTAAAGCATGATCGGCAGCGACGTGGCGTCGGCGATTGCTTTGAAATGGCGGAAGAGTCCTTCCTGGCTCGGCTTGTTGTAATACGGCGCGACGAGCAACGCGGCATCCACTCCGTGTTTCTCGGCCAGCTTTGTGTCGGCGATGGCGTGTTGTGTGGCGTTCGAGCCTGTTCCCGCAAGCACAAGGCAACGTTTGTTCGCCTTTGCTACTGCAACACGGATCACCTGTTCCCGTTCTTCGTGTGAGAGCGTGGGTGATTCGCCAGTCGTGCCGATCGCGACGATCCCAGTGATACCTGCGTCGATTTGTGTTTCGATCAATTGTTCGAATGCAGAAACGTCAACGCCGCCATCGCGAAATGGTGTGACCAATGCCGTGAACGTGCCGCGAAACATGTTTTCTATTCAATTGTCATGTCGAGCGAAGTCGAGACATCCCGAGATGTAACCGAGGGTAACGCTACGGGATTCCTCGACTTCGCTTTGCTCCGCTCGGAATGACGTTCGCTAAATTTCAATCTCTCCCTCAAACACGAAGTCCGCTGGGCCGGTTAGCGTGACGTTACGAAACTGATCCCGAGTCTTTTCAAAGCTGACCTGCAGTTCGTCTCCGCCGCGCGCGAGAACAGCGACCGGCCCTTCGCAATCTTCACGAGCTGCGAAGATGACCGCGCTTGCGACTATTCCGGTACCGCACGCGAGAGTTTCGTCTTCCACGCCGCGTTCATAGGTGCGAATGGCGATTTTGTTGGGTCCCCGTTTTTCGATGAAGTTCACGTTTGTGCCGTTCGGTGAAAACATTTTGTGAGAACGAATCGCTGCGCCTTCGCGTCGCACATCGGCATCATCGATTTTCGCAACGGGAATCACGACATGCGGGACCCCGCTGTTGATGAAGTGAACCGTCTTTTTTTCAGCCCCGATCGGTAAGTCGAGATTGAGCCGCAAATCAGTGGGTTCGGTCATTCGAAGAGTCACCAAATCGCCTTTCAATTCCGCGGAAATCACGCCGGCTGGTGTTTCAAAAGAAATTTTTCCCTTTTGTCCGGCGACTTTGATTGCAAACCGCGCGAAGCAGCGCGCGCCGTTGCCGCACATTTCTGCTTCTCCTCCGTCGGCGTTGAAATAGCGCATCCGAAAATCTGCGCGGTTTCTTGGCGTTTCGAGTAACAGGATGCCGTCGGCGCCTATGCCGCGATGCCGATCACATAATTGCGCGATCTGGTTGCGATCCAAATCGATGTCTCCTGTCCTGTTGTCGAACAGGATAAAATCGTTCCCAGCGCCACTCATTTTCGTGAAGCGCAGCATGCACTTCGTTTAGCACACGTCCGGCGACAACGCGAACGCGGCGCTCATTGTTTCGCGCGCGCCGTTGCGAGATCATGTTTCGGTGTTTACTTAAGCGCCGGTGAACAAGCTCTGTGTATGCATCGTTACAGCGTTTATTGCTGTCGCGCCGCAGGTCTCGTTCGCCAGCGATTACAACGACCTGGTTCTGGAGCAGGTCAGGCAGATGCCAAAAGGCGGCCGTTACTCTGTTTCGCATTTTGCAAAGATTCGCCTGGAATCGTCGGCACATTTTGAGTCGGGGAAATTCTTTATCATCCCTTCCGGGCCGAGTTTCTGTTCTGGGGCGACGTATTTGGTGTTTATCAGAACGATCGAAGCTTTGCGCGAACGTGGTCAGCTTCGTCTGGACTACGGTACGCTTGAACGCCTGATCATTCGCGACCAGCGGGATGGAGAAGGCGTCTGGGGCCGCTGGAACGCAAATGGCCCGGGCACTGCGCGCCTATTTCACGAGCTGCGGCTCGGTCGAAATTTCGACAATATCGATCAAGCGAAGCCTGGTGATTTCATGAAAATTTTCTGGTCGAGGGCGGTTGGCAGAAACGAGCACGGACACTCCACGATTTTCCTGGGAATGGAGAATCGCCCGGACGGACAGTACGTTCGTTATTGGTCGAGCAATATTCCCTCGGGTTACGGGGAGAAAAGTGTGCCGCGAAGCAAAATCGCGTACGCGCTTTTCTCGCGTTTCGAAACACCGGCTAATTTGGCGCGAATCAGTAGCGCGCCTTTCGTTGATACCTATTTGGCCTCTCTTCTCCGAAGTCGCTCCAGCATTTCAGAGGCTGGCGCGAAGTGCGGGCTGTAGTGGCCTGCTGCCAGATGCGTCGTCCGGCGCACCAGCTCTGGTAGGCGCGCAATAGGTACGGCAGCGGAATGCGCTTGCCTTTTGAAAGGCTTGTCTCTAAAACGGCCTCATGCTTCTCGAAACCTTAAAACGTCATTGGTGGGTTCCAGTTTTACGGGGTGTCGCTGCAATCATCTTCGGAATAATCGCATTCACGCATCCTGTTATGGCTGCCGCGACGCTCGTGCTGTTCTTTGGAGCCTGGGTCTTGATTGACGGTATTTTTCGCGTTGTAGGCGCGATTGGGCATCGTGACTCGGATCCGGACTGGGGATTCAATCTGATCATCGGAATTCTCGGAGTGATCGTGGGCTTGCTTACTTTCCACGCGCCGGCAATAACCGCGCTGGCGCTGGTCATTTACATCGCCGCCTGGGCCTTGATGATCGGTGCAACTGAAATTGCGCTGGCAATCAAAATGCGGCGGGAGATCAAAGGCGAGTGGTTTCTGATTCTGATGGGCCTAGCTTCTATCATTTTCGCGGGTCTTCTCTTGTGGAACCCGCTCGCTGGTGCGGCGGCGCTGATCTGGATCATCGCCTGGTACGCAGTGATAATGGGCGTTCTGGCAATCATTTTTGGCTTTCGCTTGCGCAGCTTACCGACATTTGCAGCCCGTTGATCAGCAGCAAAACCTCTTCAGTCCTACCGTCCGAAGTGGGCGGACTGTTTTGCGTGTCGTGAAAGCGGCATCTTCCGGTTCGCGAACTTTTTGGGCGACGAAACCCAATGCCGGCGTGTTTATTGAAGAAAAATGCGGCCTGGGGCGATTAATTGGCCGATTACCGTACGGCGTTGGAATATGATCGTTCCAATATCACCCCTCGATTTCGCGATGGCGAGTAAAAGACCATTTCTGTGAGGACCACTCTATGAAAAAAGCTCCCCTTACTAAAAAGACGCGACGGCAAAATCGTCTGCAAGCTAACGGAAATGATTTCGACACGGGGCACCTGCTTTCAGCATTGATGGCGTTCAAGCGCGGTGATTTTTCCGCGCGGCTGCCGGAGGATTGGACAGGCGTGCCAGGCAAGATCGCCGACACATTTAATGCGGTGATCGAGAGGAACGAGCGCATGACGCGCGAATTGGAACGCATCGGGCGGGTCGTTGGCAAAGAAGGGCGGATTGCCCAGCGCGCCTCGATAGGCGAAGGGACCAATTCCTGGGCCGACGCAATTGGATCGATCAATAATCTGATCGGGGATCTCGTTCAGCCTACGAGCGAGTTGGCGCGAGTCATCGGGGCCGTTGCCAAGGGAGATTTGTCCCAAACAATGGCAACCGAAATCGAAGGTCGCCCGTTAAAGGGTGAATTTTTGCACACTGCCAAAACGGTAAACGCAATGGTCGGCCAGTTGAGCGCTTTCGCCTCGGAAGTAACGCGCGTCGCACGCGAGGTCGGAACCGAGGGCAAACTCGGAGGTCAGGCGAAGGTCAAAGGCGTTGCCGGCACTTGGAAAGATCTGACCGATAACGTGAATCTCATGGCATCCAATCTCACATCCCAGGTGCGGAACATCGCGGCAGTAACTACCGCCGTAGCAAACGGTGACCTTGCGAAAAAAATCACTGCGGATGTTCGCGGCGAACTGCTCGAATTGAAGGACACCATCAACAGGATGGTGGATCAGCTCCGTTCCTTCGCATCTGAGGTGACGCGCGTCGCACGCGAGGTCGGCACCGAGGGAAAGCTTGGTGGCCAGGCAAAAGTCGAAGGTGTTTCAGGCACGTGGGAAGCCCTGACCGACTCGGTGAATTCGATGGCGTCCAATCTCACCTCGCAAGTCCGCAACATCGCAGCGGTGACAACGGCCGTGGCCAACGGGGACCTGTCAAAGAAGATCACGGTCAGCGTTAAGGGCGAAATTTTGGAGCTGAAAAACGTGATCAACACCATGGTGGATCAGCTCTCGTCCTTCGCCTCCGAGGTTACCCGCGTGGCGCGCGAAGTCGGCACCGAAGGAAAACTCGGCGGCCAAGCCGATGTGCGCGGTGTGGCCGGCACTTGGAAAGATTTGACCGACTCGGTGAACTCGATGGCATCCAATTTGACGGCGCAAGTTCGCAACATTGCGCATGTCACCACCGCCGTCGCCAAGGGCGACCTGTCTAAAAAGATTGCTGTGGATGTCCGCGGCGAAATTCTCGAACTCAAGGACACCATCAATACGATGGTTGATCAGCTCCGATCCTTCGCTGCGGAAGTAACGCGCGTGGCCCGCGAGGTCGGAACCGAGGGCAAACTCGGCGGGCAAGCCGACGTGAAGGGCGTGGCGGGCACATGGAAGGACTTGACCGACTCAGTCAATTTCATGGCTTCGAACCTGACCGCACAGGTCCGCAACATCGCCGGGGTGACCACAGCTGTCGCCACCGGGGATCTGACCAAGAAAATCACCGTGGACGTGAAAGGTGAGATTCTTGAGTTGAAGGATACGATCAACACGATGGTGGATCAGCTTTCGTCCTTTGCCGCGGAGGTGACGCGCGTAGCACGCGAAGTCGGCACCGAAGGAAAACTCGGCGGCCAAGCCGATGTGCGCGGCGTCGCCGGCACCTGGAAAGATCTAACCGATTCGGTGAACTCGATGGCGTCCAATCTAACTGCGCAGGTCCGCAACATCGCAGCGGTAACGACCGCAGTCGCCATGGGCGATTTGTCCAAGAAAATCACAGTCGATGTAAAAGGCGAGATTCTGGAACTAAAGGACACCATCAACACGATGGTGGGTCAACTCCGTTCGTTTGAATCGGAGGTTACACGCGTGGCGCGCGAGGTCGGCTCGGAAGGCAAACTAGGTGGGCAAGCAGATGTGCGCGGTCTTGCAGGCGTGTGGAAGGACCTTGGCGATAATGTCAACTCCATGGCGTCAAACCTAACGACACAGGTGCGGAACATCGCCGGTGTGACCACTGCGGTCGCGACGGGCGATCTTAGCAAGAAGATCACGGTGGACGTCAAAGGTGAGATTCTCGAATTGAAAAACACGGTGAACACGATGGTGGACCAATTGTCGTCATTTGCCGATGAAGTCACGCGCGTGGCGCGCGAGGTAGGAATGGAAGGCAAGCTCGGCGGTCAGGCCGTAGTGAAAGGCGTTTCGGGAACGTGGAAAGATCTCACGGACAACGTTAACTTCATGGCATCGAACTTGACGGATCAAGTGCGCGGCATCGCGAAAGTGGTGACGGCGGTCGCGAACGGCGATTTGAAGCGCAAACTCTTTCTCCAAGCCAAAGGCGAGATCGCCGAGCTCGCCGAGACGATCAACAGCATGATCGATACGCTGGCGACGTTCGCCGATCAGGTCACGACTGTCGCGCGCGAAGTGGGCGTGGAAGGAAAACTCGGCAGCCAGACGAATGTGCCGGGGGCTGCGGGGACATGGCGCGACTTAACCGATAACGTCAACCGACTCGCAGCAAATCTCACGACGCAGCTCCGAGCTATCGCCGACGTTGCGACGGCGGTCACAAAAGGCGATCTCACGCGTTCAATTCAGGTAGAGGCGCAAGGCGAGGTTGCGTTCGTCAAAGACAACATAAACGAAATGATCCGCAATCTCAGGGACACGACATTACGCAATGAAGAACAGAACTGGCTGAAGACGAACCTCACAAGATTCACCCGAATGCTACAGGGACAACGCGACTTCCTTACCGTTGGCAAACTGATTTTGTCGGAGCTGGCCCCGCTGGTTTCGGCGCAGCAGGGCGCGTTTTACATGATGGACAACTTAGACGGACAGCCTGAGCTCAAATTACTCGCAACCTACGCACAGCAGGAAGGCAACGGCGCAAAAAATCGCTTCAAAATTGGCGAGGGCCTGGTCGGACAAGCCGCTCTGGAAAAGCGGCGTTTTCTCATAACCGAAATACCAACCGATTACGCGAGAGTAAATTCAGGCTTGGGCGAGTTTCGCCCCATTAACATCGTAGTGCTGCCGATTCTTTTCGAAGGCCAGGTAAAGGCAGTAATGGAACTGTCCTCGGTTGAGCGGTTCAGCCCGGCGCATCAGGCGTTCCTTGAGCAGTTGACCGAAAGCATTGGCATTGTCCTCAACACGATCGAAGCAAGCACGCGCACAGAAAACCTGCTCAAACAGTCGCAGTCGCTCGCTGCCGAGTTGCAGAAGACCAACCTCGAGCTTGAGGAAAAAGCGCGTTCGAATCAGGCCAAGGACCAATTTCTCGCAATGCTCAGCCACGAATTGCGTACGCCTCTAACGCCCGTGCTCGCCTCTGCCCTGGCCCTGGAAAGCGAGCCGGAGTTGCCGAACGATGTTCATGAGTCGCTGCAAATGATCCGGCGAAACGTGGAATTGGAGGCGCGGCTGATCGATGACTTATTGGACCTGACGCGTATCGATCGCGGCAAGGTGCAGCTCAATTTTGAAGTAGTCGATGCGCACACGCTGTTGCAAAACGCGCTGGAGATTTGTCAGCCGGAAATCGACCGCAAACATTTGGCGCATTCTCTCAATCTTGGCGCACAAAACGTGCATATGCGCGCGGACCCGGCGCGACTGCAGCAGATCTTTTGGAACTTGATCAACAACGCGGTGAAATTTACG
>QHOX01000400.1 GCA_003219465.1 Verrucomicrobiota bacterium
CGGAATG
This sequence comes from Verrucomicrobiota bacterium, assembly GCA_003219465.1. GTDB lineage: Bacteria > Verrucomicrobiota > Verrucomicrobiia > Chthoniobacterales > UBA10450 > Udaeobacter. The sequence goes on from QHOX01000400.1 coordinate 8, forward strand.
AAACCGCCTCCGCATCGCGTTGTCATGTAAGGCGTTGTCGTAAGCAAGGAGTGACATTCCCTGGTGATGAACCATGTAACAGTGGATGATGATTCCCGCCGCGCCGTCGAGTTCCGTGCGTCGCGAATAATCGATCGCTTCGTAGTAGCCGTAATCGGCCAGCACTGCCGAGCCGTCCAGAGTTGCGAGCCGCCGCAGATTCCTTATCGCAGCGGCCGGTTCCACGCCGAGAGCGAGCGCGGCGGCATACGGTGCGACCACCAAGTCTTCATCCTGCCCACGCTTCAAAGCCAGCGCCGGTACGCCAAAGGCTCGGTATTGATAAACGTTGCGTCGGTCGAGCGCACTGAAGGCCGATTCCGAAATACCCCACGGCACGCGGTTTTGCCGGGCATAGGCAATCTGGCAGCGAACCGCGTCGTAACAGGCGCGATCGAGCAGCGAATTCTCATGCGTCTGAGTGAACAGAAGCGGCATCAAATATTCGAACATTGTCCCGCTCCAGGACAGAAGCGGCAGTCGCCCGTATGCTGACCCAAAGGGCCGGCTCAAAGCCCACCAATGTTCTATCGGCACTTCTCCGCGCGCGATGGCCAGGAAACTCGTCAAGCGAGCTTCGCTTGCGAGTAGATCATAAAACGAGCTGTCCAGCCGGCGCTCAGCCACCTGATAGCCAATGGCAAAAATCCGTCGTTCCTCATCGTAGAGAAATCGAAGCCCCATGCCTTCTTCCAGCTCTCGGCTCTGGCCGATTAATTCGTCCAATTGCGCGAGCTGCTCCGAGGCGTTCTGGCGCGAACGGTCGACTTCCGCGACGAGAAGATCGAGCCACTCGCGCACGTCGCGAGATATTTCGAGGTCCTCTCGCCTTTGATAAAAAGGAAGCAGCGGTACCAGCCCAGCGATGCCCTCGATGGCAATGTTGCGTAGCGAAAAGGTGGCCGCGAGCGCTTCCCTGCGAGATTCGTGCGTCGCTTCGCCTAACGACATCAATTGCGCAGGCGGCGACATCAGAATTTCTACCGGCCGAAGATATTTATCGATGACGCCGTTCCACGCCGCGACCTGCTTCGAAATTTGTTGCGTCCAATAAGTGCGCGGATCGGTTTCCTGTCCGCGGTAGTGGAGCAGAAGATCCTGCGCGAGTTGTCGAGCTGCCCTAATTCGTAGAATGATTTCTTCCAAATTCGCCGGCTTGTCCCTGGTGAGGCCCTCTAAGCGAAGAAACGCCAAAGGGCGTTCTGCTTCTTTCTGGTTGGGTGCGATTTGACGAAACACCCTTAGCGTGTCCGCTATTCCTCGCAATGCGGCGTCATCCAGAAGGGGACGCGCGGCCAACTCATCGCAGCTGGTTTCGAAAGTCCAGAGGCTGGCAAGCAAATTTCCGCTGTCGACTGCGGAGACGTAGCGTGGACGCAAAGGCTCCAGCGTGCTCAGATCGTACCAATTAAGAAGATGGCCCTCGAAACGCTCAAGTCGGGTCAGGGTTTCAAGCGTGCGAAGGTTGCGCTCCACCAAATCGTCGATGGTGATGTAACCGAAATCATTCGCCGCCACAGTCGCCAGCATCGAGAGCCCGATGTTCGTTGGTGAAGTGCGCATGAAAATTTGCCGGGTTGGCGTTTCCTGGATATTGTCCGGCGGCAACCAAGAGGTCTGTGGTCCGACAAAATCATCGAAGTATCTCCACGTTCGTCGGGCGACCGCGCGCAGGAATCGGCGATCATCCGCGGTGAGTGTTCCGCCGCGCCAGCTTTTCGCCGGCCGATTGATCACCATTACCGCCACTGGAAAGAGAGCCCACAAAAGGAGGAAGGGAGCGGCGGCTACCATCGCCGCGGTTCCGTGCGCCGCCACGACGACGAAAAGGAGCACGCAGGCAGCGGGGATCCAAAGCCTGCTGAGAATAAATTGCAGTTGCCGACTTCTCGCGCGCCGGTGAGCATCCGCCGCCGTTTCCCATTCCAGGAGCAACCGATGCGACGTGATTCGCCGATAGACTACGCGAATTATGGCATCGAATGCCATGCCCGCGTAATCCGGCAGAAAAATGACGGCGAACATGGAGCGCAGGAGGCGGTCGCGCGGGTCGCGCCAAAACCTCGTTCCGGGCGGCGGCGGATGGAACAACAGCGCGAGGAAAGCATTCAGGACCGGCCACAACATCAGGCCCGCGATGATCGCGCTCCACAGGATCGGAGCAGGTGTGCAAAACCAGCCGACTAGGAGGAGGGCTATCGTCGCCGGTGGCACCAGACTCCGGCGCAGATTGTCGAAGATCTTCCAGCGGTTGAAAACGGAAAGCGGATTGGGTTCCATCCTGCCGCCGCCCACAGGCACGCAAGACTTGAGCCAGTCAATGATTTGCCAGTCGCCGCGAATCCAGCGGTGCTGCCTACTCCACCATGCGATGTAACTATTCGGGAAGACATCCAGCAGCTCGATGTCCGTCGCCAGTCCCACGCGGACATGACATCCTTCCAACAGATCATGGCTCAACAAGTGCGCCGTTGGAAATCGTCTTGATAAGAGCCGGTGAAATATCTGCAAATCGTAAATACCTTTGCCGTGATAACTGCCTTCTCCGACCAAATCCTGGTAAACATCGGAGACAGCGTGCGTGTAAGGATCGATCCCACGCGGATCAGCAAAGATGCGTGAGAACCATGTCGCCGTCGCGCTCGGAAGCGACGCGCTGACGCTTGGTTGAATGATCGTGTAGCCGCGAACTAAGCGGCGACCCTCTGGCGAAAGCCGCGCCTGATTCAGCGGATGCGCGAGGGTTTCAATCATCCTCCGAGCGGTGTCGCGCAGCAGTTGTGTATCGGCATCCAGGGTGATGACAAAACGAACGCCCTCGAGCTGCGCACGATCGCCCGCATAGAGAAATCCTTCCAGCTCGGGCGTGGATTCGCCGATAAGAAATCGATTGAGATCCTCAAGCTTGCCGCGCTTGCGCTCCCAACCGATCCAGCGTTGCTCGCTGTCGCTCCAAGTGCGACCGCGATGAAAAAGAAAGAAGTGCCCCGCTCCGTGTCGGCGATTCAATTCCTCGATACCGCGTGCCACGATGTCGATATACTCTGCGTCCTCCGGCATGCTCTGCCGCGGTGCGTCAGAAAAATCTGACAGGAGTGAAAAGCGCAGATTCGCATCCGTGTTTCCGAGGTAATGAATTTC
>QHOX01000069.1 GCA_003219465.1 Verrucomicrobiota bacterium
TGTCGCTGGTAGAGGAGGACACGAACGCGTTCAACAAAGTGATGGACGCATTTGCGCTACCTAAGAGTTCACCAGAAGAAAAAGCAGCGCGCACGGCGGCGATTGAGGAGGCGACAAAACATGCGGCCGAGGTTCCGTTGAAAGTCATGGAGACAGCGGCCAAATCTTATGAACTGCTGTCGGAGATGGCGGACAACGGAAATCCCGCTTCGGTTTCAGATGTCGGCGTCGGAACGCTGGCAACGCGGGCGTGCGTCGAAGGGGCAGCCATGAACGTGCGGATCAATCTCGGCCAGCTGAAGGACGAAAAATTTAAGATTCACCTCCAGGAACGAGTTCAAAGGGTAAGCGCGGATTCAGAGGCGCAGTTCAAGAAGATCAACGAGGTCGTAGAGAGCAAACTTGATTGAACAATCGAAGCGTTAGTCCGTTTGTCATGTTGAGCGAAGCGAAACATCTCTGTTTGTCAGCTCAATCCGTACGGGAGAATTGACCAGAGATTCTTCACTTCGTTCAGAATGACAACGCCGTTTTCCGTTTTGGCGCGTCAACGTTTCAAAGAATCATGAGTTCGCTCGCTGTCCTTCACGCCTCGCAACTTGTTACTTTGGCCGGACCGAACCGCCCGCGCACCGGGACAGGGTTGTCGGAGCTCGGGATCATTCGCGATGGCGGAATGCTCGTCCGCCACGGGAAGATCGAGAGAATCGGTTCGAGCGATGAGATCGAAAAGAATGTTGCCGACGCGGAAATTGTGGATGCGCGCGGCCGCGTTGTAATGCCGGGATTCGTCGATGCGCATACGCATTTGGTTTTCGCAGGCAATCGGCTCGACGATTTCGAACGCCGGGCAAGAGGCGAAACGTACGAGCAGATCGCGAAGGCAGGCGGCGGAATTTGGTCAACTGTGGAAAAGACCCGCGCTGCGAGCGAACTCGATCTTCTCGCGCAAGCAAAAAAGCATGCAAACTGGTTCTTGCGTTGTGGGACTACGACAGCCGAAGCCAAGTCGGGCTACGGCCTGACTGTTGAAGATGAATTAAAGATTTTGGGCGTTATACGCCAACTAAAGGAGGCGGTGCGTTTGGAAATCGTGCCGACGTTTCTTGGCGCACATGCGGTTCCGAGAGAATTCTCGCCCGATGAGTATCTGGGCGTTGTGGTTACGGAAATGTTGCCGCGGGTGGCTGCGGAAAAATTAGCTGAATTTTGTGATGTCTTTTGCGAACCCGGCTATTTCGACATTGATCAATCGCACAAAATTTTGTCCACAGCGAAAAACCTCGGACTAAGTCTGCGCGGGCATGTCGATCAACTAACAAATTCCGGCGGCGCGAAGTTGCTGGCCCAATTGAATGCGACTACGGCGGACCATCTGGAGCAAACCGATGAGCAGGGGATCGCCGCTTTGAAAAGGGCAAACGTGCAACCAGTGTTACTGCCGGGTTCGGTTTACGCGCTCGGATCGAGCCGCTATCCCCGCGCGCGCGAAATGATCGAGACCGGACTTGCCGTCGTGCTCGCGACCGATTTCAATCCCGGATCGTCGCCAACACCGAGCATGCCGATGGTTTTGTCCCTCGCGTGCACACAAATGAAGATGTCGCCTGCGGAAGCCATCACCGCCTCAACCGTGAACGCGGCATACAGCGTCAACCGGGGCGATAAGATTGGCTCGCTCGAGCCTGGCAAACTTGCCAATTTCGTGCTGTTCGATTGCGAAGATTATCGTGAATTGGGGTACTGGTTCGGAATGCCGCAGACACATGCGGTTTATGTCCGTGGGGATTGTGTTTTAAACAGCAGCCGTATCTAGTTTAAACTTTACGCACATGAAGACCAGCGAAAGGCAAGAAGAACTTTTGAAAATCGAAAAGGAATTCGCACAGGCAATCGTTAGCAACGATCTCGAAGGCATCGGACGAATTGTCGCAGATGAGTGGATCATCATTGACCCGAATGGAGAAATAGTTGATCGGACGCGCTTTTTCGAAGTCATTAAATCAGGCGCCTTAACCCACGAAATGATGGAATCCGAAGATCTCCGGGTCCGTGTTTATGGAGATAGCGCGGTGGTTACTGCCGTAACCCGCACGAAGGGTACGTTCATGGGACAAAACTTCAGCACGCAGGAAAGGGCCACAGATGTGTTTGTGAAGCGCGATGGGCGATGGCAATGCGTGCTGACGCATCTTACTCGATTCCCGAAGAAGTGAGGCGGCCGCGCCCTCGCCACGGCGAGCAGGCTCTGGTCGCGCCCCTACTAATTGCGAGGGTAAGTTTTGCGGTGTCTACTGAGCGCCGCTACAGTGATTCACAATGAAGGTTGAAGTGGAAAAGCAGCCGGGTTCTGTCTCGAAGCTGCAGATTGAATTGCCAGCCGACGAGGTTGCGAAGGAATGGGACGCCATCGCAAATAGTTTTGCGCGCTTCGCGAAAATCCCCGGATACCGTCCGGGTAAGGCTCCGCGCGCGGTGATCGACAAAAGATTCCGCAAGGAAATCCAGGACGAACTCACGAAAAAGCTTGTCTCGAAAAGTTATCACGAAGCAGTCGAACAAGAGCAACTGCGTGTGGCTTCGCTAACCAACATTGGAAACATCGAATTTGGCGAGGACAAGTCGATGCGCTTCCGCGCGACTGTGGTCACAGCGCCGGAATTTGAGCTTCCGGATTACAAGCAGATTCCGGTGCAATTGCAGGACACAAAGGTTTCGGAAGAAGAAGTCGAGGCAGCGATCGAACGGTTGCGTGATCAATCCGCCGATTTTGTAGATGTGGCTGAGCGGGCGTTGGAAATGGGCGATTTCGCGGTGCTCGATTTCGAGGGTTCGATAGAAAACAAGGCCATTAGTGAAATCGCGCCGCAAGCCAGCAAGAATTTGCACGGCGGCAAAAAATTCTGGCTGCACCTGGCCCCGGAAAATTTTTTGCCGAAGTTTTGCGAGCAACTAATCGGACTCAAACCCGGCGAGCCGCGGCTGGTGATCGTCGATTTCCCGAATGATTTCCCGGTTAAAGAACTGGCCGGAAAAAAGGCGGATTACGCTGTTACACTGCGCGAGATCAAGGAAAAGGTGTTGCCGCCGCTCGATGATGCGCTCGCAGCAAAGTTGGTCCCCGGCAAAACGCTGGCTGCCCTTCGCGAGATGATCGAGCACGATCTCGAGCACGCGAAAGAGCATGACGTCGAACGGGCGAAGGAAGCGCAAATCCTAAAATATTTGCACGAGCGCATTCAGGTAGAGGTGCCTCCCGCGCTTCTGCAAAATGAAACCCGTCGCGCGCTTGCCGAGTTAGTCCAGCGGAATCGAGAGCGCGGTGTCACGGACGACATGCTAAAGGAGAAAGAGAAGGAATTGATCGATGCCGCGGCAGGAATGGCGGGGCAACGGCTGAAAACAAATTTCATTCTGCATCGCCTCGCCGAACGCGAAAACGTTCAGGTCACAAAGGAAGATCTCGATTCGCGCATCAGACAGGAAGCGGCCCGGTACGACATTTCGCCTGACAAAATGCGCAAGGAATTGCAGCAACGCAACGCGCTCGACGACGTCGCTGAGCAGCTTCTGCTGGGTAAGACTCTTGATTTCCTGAAGGCGAATGTTAGCGTCGAATTAACGAAAGAACCTGCCGTCAAAGAAGAGAAATCATGACCGTATTTAACGAGAACGTCTCACAAGTGCTGGTTCCGATGGTCGTGGAACAGACTGGTCGGGGCGAACGCAGCTATGACATTTACTCACGGCTGCTGAAGGATCGCATCGTTTTTGTCGGGCAGATCGATGATCACATTGCGAACCTGGTGATCGCGCAATTGCTCTTCCTGCAAATGGAAGATGGCAAAAAGGACATCAATCTTTATATCAACTCGCCGGGCGGCGTGGTGACGGCCGGGCTGGCAATTTTCGACACGATGCAGTTTCTGACGTGCGACGTGGTGACGTATTGCATCGGCATGGCAGCGAGCATGGGAGCAGTGTTGCTCTGTGCGGGCACGAAGGGGAAACGGTTTGCGCTGCCGAACTCAGACATCATGATTCACCAGGTGCACGGCGGGGCGCAGGGTCAGGCGAGTGACGTGGAACGTCAGGTTGACTACATGTTCAAGCTCAAAAAACGCATCATTCGCATCATTTCACAGCACACCGGCAAATCTGAAGAGCAAGTCCGACTCGATTCCGATCGCGATTACTATATGTCTGCGGACGAAGCCAAGGCATACGGGTTAGTCGACGAGGTGATCAAGTCGCGGAAGGAAATAAAATTGTTAGACGGCAGCAAGCCTCCGGATGGCCGGCTGGTGGAAGTGCCCGAAGTAGTCCTATCGCGGAAGGGGTAACGCGGAAATCCAGAGCATATGGCGCGCGCTTCGAACCTCACCATGTGCTCCTTCTGTGGCAAAAGCCATGCGGAAGTGCGCAAGCTGATCGCCGGCCCTGGCGTTTACATTTGCGATAGCTGCATCAACGTTTGCAAAAGTATTCTCGACAAAGAGCTGAACGAAGACGCTCGGCGTCAGTCTTCGAATATTCGCGTGCCGAAACCGGCACAAATTCGGGAAGCTCTCGATCAATATGTAATCGGACAGGACATCGCCAAGAAGACACTTTCTGTGGCGGTGCACAATCATTACAAACGCGTGCTGCAGACTCCCGCACCGGCGGACACGTCCGCTGCGTTTCAGGCGGATCCACTGGCGGACGTTGAAATCGAAAAGAGCAACATTTTGCTTATCGGTCCCACAGGTTCCGGTAAAACCTTGCTCGCAAAGACGCTGGCCAGAATCCTCGATGTGCCTTTCTGCATCGCGGATGCCACTACGCTGACCGAAGCCGGATACGTCGGCGAAGACGTAGAAAATATCATTCTGCGATTGCTTCAAAATGCCGATTACGATGTGAAGCGTGCCGAGATCGGGATTGTTTACATAGACGAAATCGACAAGATCGGACGCAAGACCGACAACGTTTCCATTACGCGCGATGTTTCCGGCGAAGGCGTACAGCAGGCTTTGCTGAAAATTTTGGAAGGCAGCACATGCAATGTTCCGCCGCAAGGCGGGCGCAAGCATCCGCACCAGGAATACATTCAGGTTAATACCGAAAGAATTCTGTTCATTTGTGGCGGCGCATTTATTGGGCTCGACAAGATCATCCAAAAGCGGATTGGCCAAAAAGTGATGGGCTTTGGCAGCCCGACGCTCGAGGTCGAGCAAGCGCTGCGTAAAGAGTCGATCCGCCACGTGGAACCGGAAGATCTGCTCGCGTTCGGGATGATACCTGAATTCATAGGGCGCCTGCCCGTTGTTAGTTCGCTCGACACGCTCACCGAAGATGAAATGGTGGCGATTTTGACCGAAACAAAAAATGCGATGCTCAAGCAGTACACGAAGCTCTTCTCAATGGAGGGAGTCCGTTTGACGGTGACCAAAGATGCGTTGCGCGCCCTCGCCGCGCAGGCTGTCACCAAAGGCACAGGCGCGCGCGCGCTTCGTTCAATGCTCGAACGCATCATGCTCGACATCATGTACGACGTGCCGAGCCGGGAAGACATCGCCGAGGTGACGATCAATCGCGCGGTGGTAGAAGGCAAAAAACTTCCCCTGATTCGCAAGAAACAGGACAAGACCGCGGCATAATTTCAAAACGTGTCATTCTGAGCGAAGCGAAGAATCTCTGATGCGAGATGTTTCGCTTCGCTCTCAACATGACAAGCCTAATGGTTGGCAGTTGAGCGTTGAGTCCTGGGCTTTGCGCGTTGATGGTGTCCTCCTTCTATGCGGGCGATGCTCATCAACACCGGTACCGAACTTTTGCTGGGCGACGTTCAGGACGCGCATCTTGCGTTTATAGCGGGCGAGATCTTTCAGTTGGGCCTACGAATCGTGGAACGGCGAACAGTTCCTGATAGCGATGTGATCCGCCGCACGCTCACTGAATTATTTCCGCGTTGCCAAATTCTCTTCGTCACCGGCGGTCTCGGGCCAACCACGGACGATATCACTCGGGAGATGGTCGCTAAATCCCTCGGGCTGGAGCTGCGTCAGGACCCCCAACTGCTGGCTTGGCTTCAGCAGAGGCTGCAAGTGCGCGGGATCAAGTGGACTTCGGGTATTGCACGCCAGGCGGATGTCGTGGCAGGCGCGCACGTCCTTCCGAACGAGAACGGAAGCGCTTCGGGATTTTATTTGAAGGCGAACATCAATCCGCGGATTCCGTCGCCACACGTTTTTGTTCTCCCTGGACCGCCGCGCGAGCTTCAACCCATGTTCAGGAAATTCGTGCTGCCGATTTTGCATTCGATCATCGAGGTGCCGCTCCCAGTCGAGCGCCGGTCGTACAGCATTGCCGCAATGGGCGAATCGCTGGTTGAGAAAGCGATTGGCGAAAAAGTTCTGGCAATCCCGGGAATCGAGCTGGGCTATTGCGCGCTTCCAGGCCAGGTTGAAGTGCGCATCATCGGTGATCCGAACGCGATCCAAGCGGCCGACGCCATCATTCGCCGCGAATTAAGGCTCTCGATCTTCTCCGACAACGACGAAGCGCTTGAAGAAGTCATCGTGAGACTGCTGAAGCAACGAAGACAAACGTTGGCAACTGCCGAATCGTGCACTGGTGGTTTGATCGCAAACTCCATCACAAACGTGCCCGGCGCGTCAGAAGTTTTTCTGGCCGGCTATGTCACATACGCGAACTCATCGAAGACGGATATCCTTAATGTCGATCCGAAACTTCTCGAAAAATACGGTGCGGTAAGTGAAGCGGTCGCTCGCGCCATGGCCGAGGGCGGACGGGCTCGCGCAGGCTCCACGTTCGCTCTGGCGACAACTGGAACCGCGGGGCCGACGGGTGGTTCGCTAGAAAAACCAGTCGGAACCGTGTACATCGGTTTCGCCGCGCCAGATGCGACGCGAGTGAAGAAATTCTTTTTCCCAACCGATCGTGAGACGTTCAAGCAACTAGCCACTCAATCGGCTCTCGATCTGTTGAGACGCAAAATAATCAAGAAATGACGGCTTCCCAAACCGTCGTTCCTGCATTGTTACTAATCGGCGACAAACACTGGCGTGCCAACCTTTGTGTTGTCGTAAAATAGCTTCGCGCCGTCAACCGATTCGCGGATGCAACCATGTGACGCGGGATAACCAGGCAGAATCCCAACGTGCATTCCGACACCTTCTCCGGTTAGGCGAAGGAACCATTTCATAGGCGCCCCGGCAAAGTGCGTTCCGCTCGGCGCGGAATCGATACGCGCGCTGACGCCAGCGCGCACAACACGGCCCGAGCTATCCACAAAGTCGCCGTACAGACTGGAGTGGTGGTTCGGGTCCTTTTCCATCACAGTGAAATGGCCCTTCGGCGACTCATGTCCGCGTCTGCCGGATGAGATCGGACCGTCAGCCACGATGTCGTCGCCGACCATCAGATACGCTCGCTGCTTCGAGGGCGATACAACAATGTGGGTGTTATCGGGCGTCGCCTGTTTCAATACAGCCTGGTTTACCTTCAACGGTTCCTGCCGGCTGATGTAAGCCGATGCTTGGCGCATCGGTTGCGGTGCGGCCGCCTTCCGCGGTCCGAACAGCCGAAATTGCGCGCTAATTGAAGAGGCAAGGCCCGTTAACACAACGACCAAAACAAATACGCGAAATCTTCCCGGCATAAGATTAGCCGCCATTGTAGCTGTTTACGCGTCGAAGCCAACCCGTTAACCATTGTGATTCATGCCGTTCGGGCGGAGCATTGTGCACGCGGCGGGTCAAGACGACGTTGGCTGCGCGCGCGAATTCGTCAGCCGCACTGGCCTCCGAATTCCCATGCATGGCTTCAAGCACTTGAAGCAAACCCCAACCCTGGCCCTGATAACGCTCCGTGTGCAGGACACCTTCTCCTTTGAAATTCACGTAATCGACGAGCGCGTAGCAGCCCTGTGGTGTTTTCGTCAGGCGTTCAAATTGTTGCTGCACGTTACTTTGATCGGCAGGGGCCGCTTCGGCCAACATTTTAGGCAGAGCGGCTTCCAATCGGGCAACAAGAAATTCTGCCTGCAGATCGATCGTATCGGCCAGGAACCGGCGCAACTGATTCATCTCAAGTGTGTGCTCTGCTCGAACAAACTCGGCACGCGAGTTCCAGGGACAAGGCCGCCCACGGCTGACGCCCAGCAGCACTGTTGGCAGTTTGGCGCCACGGTTTGACACGAAGCTCACCAGCTTTGGGAAACTTTCTTCGAACGGGCCGCGTCGTCCCTTCGGGTACCAGATGAAGTGGCCGATGCCGAGTGATGCAAAGTCTTCGCCTCGGTTCCACGAAGTGAGCCCGGAAATGGTCCCATTGCATTCGTTTTGCCATACTCTTTTTCCGATTTTTAAAGCCTCGCTTTGCGAAAGGGTCATGGAATCAACAGTTTTTGGCCAGGCCACAACCATTCCGCTGGCGACCAATACAAATGCCAAGCCAGCACGGCCAAACAGGTGGTAATGCTGTTTTCTTGACGGGCGGGATTTATCCATTAGCGTGCGGCTTTCTGCGGCGACAACCTTAAATTAAAAACGGCGCGGAGACATGATCTTATGAAACGTTTTATTGTTATTATCAGCGCATCCTTACTTGCATTCCCGTTGTTCGGGCAAGAGAAATCACCACAACTCAAAGACCAAAAGGACAAGGTCAGCTATAGCATCGGGATGCAAATCGGATTTAACCTGGCCCGGCAAAAGGTGGACATTAATCCCGATATCCTGGCTGCCGGCATTAAAGACTCGATTGCGGGTAAGCCGCAACTGACGGCGGACCAAGTCAAGGACGTCATGGCGCAATTTGAAAAAGATATGGAACAAAAACAAAAGCAGCTCGGAGAGAAAAACAAAACCGAAGGCGCGAAATTTCTTGAAGAAAATAAAAAGAAACCCGGTGTGAAAACGACTGCGAGTGGTCTGCAATACAAGGTCGAGAAAGAGGGAACAGGACCGCAGCCAAAAGCCACCGAGATGGTGACCGTGAATTATCGGGGCACTCTGATCGATGGGACGGAGTTTGACAGTTCGTACAAGCGCGGCCAGCCGGCCACGTTCCCGGTTAACGGCGTGATCAAAGGATGGACTGAAGCGCTTCAGCTGATGAAGCAGGGATCGAAATATCAGTTATTTATTCCGTCGAACCTTGCCTATGGGGAACGTGCAATGGGTCCGGACATCGGTGCGAACTCGACACTAATCTTTGAAGTCGAACTGCAGGAAGTGAAACCTCCTCCGACGCCTGTCCCACTGGGTTCACCCAAGGCACAGGCTCCACCGAAGGTTCCTCCTCCGCCGTCGCCCGCGCCGACCAAGAAGTAGCGTTACGGAGGATTTTAGTAGGCGCATCACTTCCGCGAGGGCGCCCCACGGTGAAACACAGCCGGGTACAGAGGCCTGTCCGCCGTACCCTGCGGATGCGTTTGGTAGGGCGCGCCAGTCCTGTGCGCGCCGAGTCTCTCCTCTACCGGCTTGATACTGGTTCCCACTGCACCACGGGCGCGTCACCCCACAAATCTTCCAGGCTGTAGAAGGCGCGTTTGTCGCGATGAAAAATGTGGACAACCACTTGCAAGTAATCGAGCACGATCCATTGGCTGGCAGGGAATCCGTCAACCGCTACCGGCCGCAGCGAATGGTCCTCGCGTAACCGGGTTTCGATTTCGTTCGCGATCGCTTTGAGTTGAGGCTCCGACGTGCCCGAGCAGATCACGAAGAAATCCGTGAAGCTGGAGATGCCACGCAAATCCAGCACGACAATGTCCTCAGCCTTCTTATTGGAGGCGAGTTCCGCGCAGGCTCTTGCTAGATTTTCTGCCGTTATTTCGATTGCTCCCGATAAAGTTTTTTGCGCTGAATAATTTCCTCGACCGACTCGGGTACGAGGTAATGAATCGATTCGTTTTGCGCAACTCTCCGCCTTATGTCGGTGGCCGAAATGTCGATCCGACGATGGATCAACTGATAAGAATGCGTGGGTTGTTTGCCGCTGCGATCGAGAACAATGAAGCGAACCATCTTCTCCAGCTCGGTGAAGCGATGCCACCGCGGCAGCTGCTCAATGTTGTCTTCACCGATCAAGCAGTAGAGGGCCGCGTCGCATTCGCGCCGACGAATTTCCTCAACAGTGTCGATTGTGTACGAAGGCGGGGGCCTCAGCAGCTCGCATTCATCCACTTCGAACTCCGGCTCGCCTTTGATCGCCGCCCGCAACATTGCTAATCGTACTTCGCCGCTCGCGACGGGAGCGGCCTTCTTGAGAGGGGAAATCGCCGCCGGCACCAGAATCACTTTGTCAAGATCGAGCGTCTCAATCGCTTCGCGGGCAAGAATCAGATGCGCATGATGGACCGGGTCGAAGGTGCCGCCATAAATTGCGATCTTCTTCAATCCCCTAACGCTTAAATGCTCAACGCCCAAGATTCAACCTTATCTTGTCATGTTAAGCGGAGCGAAACATCTCGGTCTATTCGGTTTGGGTTTTGAGTCAGCAGAGAATCAGAGATTCTTCGCTTCGCTCAGAATGACAAGCGACTGTTGGACGTTGAATCTTGACCGTTGAGCGTTCATCTTTGCGCCCCATGAAGGCTGACTACCTTGGCCAATTGATCATGACCGGTGTGCCGGGCAAAGAACTCGATGCGGAAACAGCCCGGTTGTTTCGGCGCGTCCAACCGGGTGCATTCATTATCTTCGGACGCAACCTGCAGAGCGCGGCACAACTCCGAAAGCTCATCGACGATTTGCGGGACCTGAGCGATATCGAACCGATCATTACAATCGATCAGGAAGGTGGGCGCGTCTCGCGACTGCGGCGCATCGGAAACGAACCGCCGAATGCGCAACAGCTGCGCGATAAGAACGATATCGATCTGATCCGGCGCCACGGCGACATTACCGGACGTTTGCTGCGCCTTTTCGGATTCAATCTGGACCTTTGTCCCGTGCTCGACATTTCGTTCGATGAGGACGCTGAGAATTCGTTGCGCGGCCGATGCTACGGAAAAAACGTCGAGGAGGTTGTGCGCAATGCCGGTGCGTTTAATGAGGCCATGCGCGAACAGGGGATCGCCAGCTGCGGCAAACATTTTCCCGGTTACTCGGCCGCCACTTCAGATGCTCATTTTCAGTTACCCCAAATCGATCGCACGCGAGAAGAACTTGATCGGAATGAACTGGCGGTGTTTCGCCAGTTCGTACGCGACGTAGACAGCATGATGGTTTGCCACGCGTGGTATCCGTGCTTCGAACCACAACCCACGCCGGCCACGGTGTCGCGCCGGATTGTTACAGAGTTGTTGCGCAACGAATTTGCTTTCGACGGTCTGATTATGACGGACGATCTCGACATGGGCGCGATTCTGACGGGTTATCGATTAGATGACACCATTCGCCTCGCCCTCGAGGCCGGAAACGACATGATGATGATTTGCCATCGCATTCCGGAAATCGAAACGGTGCTACGAATCCTTGGCGCGTTGCCTTCCGATCAAATCGAACGCGCGCAGCAACACATTGGTGACTTTAAGAAGAACCTCTCGCCGCCTCACGAATTCTCGGAAAGCGCGTGTCAGGAGATCAACACAGAAATCGCGGATCTCCGCACTGCCGTCGTCGGTGAAGAGGGAGCCGGCAGGACCGTCACCGAGCGCCAGATCTCGCCGGTGGAGAGATTCTGATTAAAGCAACAGATCCTGGCGGACACGGCTGTCACTGAGCTCTCGGGCGCGTTACGAGCAAAAGATCACGTCCCACGAGATACAGAAGGAGACAGATTACAAAAAACGGAATCAAAGCGAGTAGGTCCGCGTACGCACCGCTGAGAAATGGATTGTGAGCTGTTTGCCATTCCTCTATCCGGTGTCCGATCGCGGCAAGTGGGTTCACCATCTCTTTAGCAGCGATCACAATCCCGGTGATTGCGCCGCCGGCGATGTAACCCGATGCGAGCAAAACACGCGGACTTTTGTCGCCCTCCGCAGTGAGCTCGGTCTCGGATAAGTTTTTGTGTCGGAATTTAACTTTTAGGTAGCGATCCACCAGCCAGCGAACCATTCCGCCGACGAAGATTGGGCTGGACGAGGCGAGGGGAAGGTAAACTCCTACAGCGAATGCAAGCGATGGAATCCCGCTCATCTCAAGCACGACTGCAATCATTGCGCCGAGCAGAACAAGCGCCCACGGCAATTTGTGACTGAGGATGCCTTTGATGATGTACGACATCAGAGTTGCTTTGGGCGCATCAAACTTCTGCCCTGCCGAGCCGTCAGGACGAATCGACGAGGTAAACAGGAACGCCGCTTGCGTCGACCAAATAGCGCTGAGCAGCACCGCCGTCTGGATCCATGCGTTGCCAGACACGATACGTTTTCGGATCTGAAGCGGCCTGTAACCCTTGCAGCTTTGAAGTTTTACCAATCTCGTTAGCAGGCGCACGCAATTCTGTGTTTGCGGGAACCGGCACGTAAACGGTGTAAGCGTCGTTCAAAAACAAAAGCACATATCCAAGCGTCAGCGCGGATGCGAGCGAACCGAATAAAATCGCGATCTGCTGAGCTCTCGGTGTGGATCCGACGAGAAAACCTGTCTTCAAATCCTGCGAGATTGTGCCACCATTGGATGCAGCGATGCATACGATGCCGCCGATCGAAAGCGCGGTGACGAAATACGGCGGCCCGGTCCACCCGACGATGAGGAATACAAGGCAGGTGAGCAGCAGCGTCGCCACCGTCATTCCGGAAATCGGGGTCGAAGACGAACCGATCTCTCCCGTTAATCGCGACGAAACCGTGACGAACCAAACAACACGATCAGGAATGCGCCAATGAGATTGCCGCGCAGATGCAACTGCGGAATGGCCACAATTACCGCCATGATTGCGAGACAGCCAATGATCACGATGCGCATCGACAAGTCGCGATCTGTCCGCGGCGCATGCTCGCGCCGGGCGTGTTTTCGGAACAGATCGGCGAGGCCGCCTCGCAGTCCGCGCCAGATCGTGGGGATCGAGCGGAACAGGCTGATGATGCCACCAGCAGCAACGGCCCCCGCGCCGATGTAAAGAATGTACGCCTCCCGGATGTCGTCTGGGCCCATTTGGCTTATGGGAATCGTGCCTGGTGCGAGCGGCGCCGTAGCGTTCTCACCAAAGAATTTGATGGCTGGAATAAGAACCAGATACGAGAGCACACCGCCGGCGCACATGATCGATGCGATGCGCGGCCCGATGATGTAGCCGACTCCGAGCAGAGCCGGCTCGATTGTGACGGAGATCGAGCCGCCTTTGAGCGGCGGGCCGAAAATTTTCTCCGGCGTGTCTTTCCACAGCTTCAACGCGCCCATAGCCGCCTGGTAGAGAAAGCCGATCCCCAGACCGCTGAAAATGATCTTGCCCCCGCTCGCGACCTCTCGGTTGACAATCTCTGCGTCTGTCGTGCTGTGGGTTTTGTCCGCGACCGCGAGTGATTCCCCCGAAGCCGCGGCTTTGAGAACTTCCGCGCACGCTGTGCCTTCCGGATATTTGAGCACGCCGTGTTCAGCCACAATCAGGGCGCGCCGCAACGGGATCATCATCAAAATGCCGAGCAATCCACCGAGCACCGCGACGAGCATGGCTCGCGTGATTTCGAGATCGAACCCGAGAATCATGATGGCCGGCATGGTGACACCGAGACCAAACGCGATTGATTCACCCGCTGAGCCCGCAGTTTGCACGATGTTGTTTTGCAGAATCGTTGCGTCGCGGGCGTGAAAGATCTTTGACCAGGCGCGAAAGAGCGTGATCGAAATCACCGCCACTGGAATCGACGCGCTGACGGTTAGTCCAACTTTAAGGACGAGATAAAGCGACGATGCGCCGAAGATGATTCCCAGAAGTGTGCCGGTCAGCAGATGCGGGAGCGTTAGCTCAGGTAATCGGGCGGCAGGCGGAATAAACGGTCTGAAGTTTGCCGCGAGCGGATTAGTCGGCCGCGCGCCGATGATATCAGGATATTCCTGTGGCGGATTAGCAGTATCGACGCTCGCCATTTGCCAAAGATTTCAAAAATCAGAGGAAAAGAGCAAGCGCGCTGTCTATCTTGACCCCTTTGCCGATTCCACACTATTCTCCGCTCGCACCGTCGGACACGTGAAGGCTAATCAACAACTCCGCGAGACTACACGCGCTGAACTTACCATCCGAGGGATAGTCATCGGCGTCATCATCACGTTGGTTTTCACTGCAGCCAACATTTACGCCGGACTCAAAGCTGCCCTCACTTTCTCGACGTCAATCCCGGCGGCCGTCATTTCGATGGCGATCCTGCGGAGTTTTCGCGACGCAACAATCCAGGAAAACAATATTGTGCAAACGGTCGCCTCCGCGGCCGGCACACTTTCATCGATCATCTTTGTCTTGCCAGGGCTGATCATGATCGGTTATTGGACGGAGTTTCCGTTCTGGATCTCGTTTTGGATCTGCGCGCTCGGCGGGATTCTTGGTGTGATGTACTCAATTCCGTTGCGTCGCGCGCTGGTGACGAATTCAGATTTGCCATATCCCGAAGGCGTCGCGTGTGCCGAAGTTTTGAAAGTCGGCAGTAGCGGCAGCGCTGATGTTGCTTCGAAGATGGAACAAGGACGCGCGGGCCTGCTGGCAGTCTTATGGGGGTCAATTGTGTCCGCCGCTTTTGCATTGATCATCGAGACACAGATCTTCGCTTCCGACGTCGCACAAAATTTTCGGATCGGCAGAAAAGGCGGGGTTACCGGTTACGATTTCTCGCTGTCGTTTTTGTTGTTCGGGATTGGGCACCTGGTCGGTCTCTCGGTTGGAATCGCGATGCTTATCGGTGCGCTGATCGGCTGGGGCTGGGGAGTGCCGCATTATTCTGGTCTTGCTCACGACTTCACTACACCGGTGGCTGCGCTCGCGCGCGCAGCGTGGAGCGGCAAAGTCAGATACATCGGCGCGGGCGCGATCGGGATTTCGGCGATTTGGACCTTGTTGAAGCTGGGGAAGCCGCTTATTAGCGGTCTCGCCAGTGCGATGGCTGCGTCGCGTGCGCGTAAAGCGGGCAAAGCCGAAACGCTGCCGATCACCGAACGCGACATACCGATCGGCATTGTCGGTCTTGTCACATTGGTGTGCATGCTGCCGATCGGCTGGCTCCTAGGCGATTTCGGAAACGCGAGCGGTCTCGGCGCGCATTTGCCAACGCTTATCATTGGTGGCGTCGTCTACATCGTTTTGATGAGTTTTTTCGTTTCGGCCGTCTGCGGTTACATGGCCGGGCTGATCGGTTCATCCAACAGCCCGTTATCCGGCATTGGAATTTTGGTCGTGATCGGAGCTGCATTACTGCTCGTAATCGGAGTTAAACCGTACGTCAGCCCGGACGCAGGCAAAGCGTTGATGGCATTCGCACTTTTCACGACGGCGGTGATTTTCAACGTCGCCGCGATCGCGAACAACAACTTGCAGGACCTCAAGACCGGACAACTTGTGGACGCGACGCCGTGGAAACAACAAGTCGCGTTGGTGATTGGTGTCGTCGCCGGGGCACTGGTGATTCCGCCGGTACTGGATCTTATGAATCATACCTATGGTTTTGCTGGCGCGCCGGGCGCGGATCCGCGTCGCGCATTACCGGCGCCGCAAGCCGGTTTGATTTCATCGCTGGCGAAGGGTGTGATCGCGGCGGACATCGATTGGAGTTTGATAGGTATCGGCGCATTGATCGGCGTCGGAATTGTTTTGGTGGATGAAATTCTTGCCCGCACGACCAAGCACATGCGCGTTCCTCCGCTCGCTGTCGGTCTCGGAATTTACCTTCCGACTTCAAGCACCTTGATGATTGTTGTGGGCGCCGTTGCCGGTTGGTTCTACGACAGGCGAGCTGATCGCACGCCCAGACCAGAAGCCACGAAGCAGCTTGGCGTTTTGCTGGCATCGGGTCTGATCGTTGGCGAAGGCATCATCGCCGTCGTGATCTCCCTGATTCGGGCGTTCTCCAGCAAACCTGCGCCGCTTGCTCTAGTTGGGCCGGACGGCGCTTTGGCGAAACTGATTCCAATTCTCGCGAACTTTGAAACGGTCGGGATCATTCTCGGTGGGTTGGCTTTCGCGGCGATCGCGATCGGGCTGTATCGCTGGATCCTGCGACTAGCACCGGCGAGAGGGCAATGAAACGAAGATGGAACTGGCCAATCTGGGCCGGGTTTGTTGTCGTAGTCGCGGGGCTGTTCTCGTATGGGTTCTTCGCCCGGTTTCCAATCACGCGCGATTTTCCATGGGCGAATCTTTTGCTCTTTGGAATTGGAATTGCGTTACTGACGGTCGGTCTGTTCCGTGCGTTCGGCCGGCCGCAGGTTTATCGCGGAACGATTTTCGGCTCGATCTTCGCCATGGTTGCTGTGCTTCTTGTCGCATTTTTCAGCTACGTAATCTTCTATGTCCTGCATCAAGTGCCGGCTTCAGCTGGCGCACCGCGCGTTGGGCAAAAGGCGCCTGATTTTTTCCTGCTGGATCAAAATGGAAAACCTGTCGGGCTCGGCGATTTACTTTCCAACTCAAAAGGTGTTGCGCTGATTTTCTACCGCGGTTTCTGGTGACTGCTATGCAACTCCGAGTTGCGGAGTTTCCAGCAAAGGCTGCCGGAGTTCGAAGCGCGAGGCATCCGCGTTGTGGGCATCAGCGTCGATCCGCCGGAGATTAGTCGATCGCAAGCGCAAAAGTCCGGCTACACCTTCCCGCTGCTTTCCGATACCAACGCGAAAATTATTCGTCGATATGATGTGTTGCATCCCGGCGCGGGACCGAAAGGAGCGGACATCGCACGCCCGGCCGAAT
Organism: Verrucomicrobiota bacterium; assembly: GCA_003219465.1. Classification (GTDB taxonomy): domain Bacteria; phylum Verrucomicrobiota; class Verrucomicrobiia; order Chthoniobacterales; family UBA10450; genus Udaeobacter. Next base: position 16,852 of record QHOX01000069.1, read on the forward strand.
TTCTTCTCGATTCAAATGGCATCGTTCGCTGGGTGAATCTTACTGAGAACATTGCCGTGCGTGCGCGCCCCGAGCAGGTGCTACAAGCTTTCAGCGAACTTCAGTCTGCGGGCCAATGATTGACGCCGCTTTGCCGAATCAATAGGTTGAGCGCTCGTGCATTCGGAACTGGAACAACTGCTCGTCCTCCAAGATCGACAACAAAAGATCAGACACATCCAGGCCGAGATTAGAACCCTGCCGCTGGAACGCGCGCATCTTGAGTCGCAACTGGCCGCGACCGAAGCGGGCGTCGACGGGTTGAAACTAAAAGCGCGCCAGGTTGAAGTTCAGCGCAAAAATCTCGAACTCGATGTGGGCACGCGCAGCGAAAGCATCGCACGACTCAAGACGCAGCAGTATCAGACCCGAAAGAATGATGAGTTTCAGGCCATTGGCCACGAAATTGAGCGGTACGAAAACGAAATCCGCAAACTCGAGGATCAGGAACTCGAACTGATGATCGAGGCCGACCAGCTCAAAAGCGAAATTGAAGCAGCCGATAAAAGCGCGCGGTCAACGAAGGACAGCATCTCACGCCAACTCGCCGATCTACAAACCAAATCAAAAGCGCTGGGATCTCAGCAGCAGGAACTCGAAACCGAGCGGGAAGCGCTTGCTGCCAAAATTGACACCGATTTGCTCGACCAGTTCGAGCGCCTCTTCAACAGCAAAGGCGACGCGGCGGTGGTTGCAGTGGAGCACGGCGTTTGCACCGGCTGCCACATGAAAGTAACGACTGCGACCGCGTCGCGAGTCAAAGCGGGAAAAGAAATTGTTAGCTGTGAAAACTGCGGCCGGATTTTATACCTCGGCGAATAGCAGTCCTTGTAGCGACGCCTGTGTCAAGCGCTGTGGCGGGCGGCTGACACAGTCGCCTCTACAACTCACACATTGAATCGGAAAAGAATGACGTCGCCGTCTCGGACTTCGTAATCTCTTCCTTCCAGCCGCAGTTTGGCTGCTTCGCGCGCCTTCGCGAAAGAACCGGCCGCAACCAGATCGTTGTAGTGGATTGTTTCTGCGGCGATAAAACCACGCTCAAAATCGGAGTGAATTGCTCCCGCAGCAGCTGGCGCTTTCTTGCCAGAGTGAATGGTCCAGGCGCGCGTCTCCTTTTCGCCAGTGGTAAAAAACGTGCGCAGCCCGAGCAGATGATACACCGCTCGGATGAGCGCGTGCACACCGCTGTCTTCAATGCCCAGACCGCGTAAGTATTCGAGCGTTTCCTGCTCGCTAAGATCAACCAACTCGCTCTCGATGTGCGCGCTGAGCACAATTGCTTCGGTGGCGAAATGGTGGCTGGCGTAATCCTGAACAAGATCGACATATCGCGTGGCCGGGTTCGCAGAGTCGCCTTTGGAAATTGCTGCCAAATCCGATTCCGCCACGTTGCAGGCAAAAATTGTCGGTTTTGACGTCAGCAGGAAGAAACCTCGTGCGACTACCTTCTCTTCCGGCGTCAACTCGGCAGTAATCGCCGGCTTCCCGCGGTCGAGATGCGCGAGTAGTTTTTCGATGATCGCGCTTTCAATGATTGCTGCTTTTTCGCCGGCGTGCAGTTGCTTCTGTATTCGGTCGCGTCGCTTCTGCAAGGAAGCCAGGTCAGCCAGCACGAGCTCGGTATTTATGACCTCGATGTCGCGAACTGGATCAATGGTCGCGCTGACATGGTGAACATCAGGATTTTCGAAACATCGCACTACCTGCACAATCGCCTCCACTTCGCGGATGTGATGGAGAAACTGGTTGCCGAGCCCTTCCCCAGCGCTCGCGCCTTTGACGAGTCCGGCGATATCCACAAACTCAATTGCCGTCGGCGTGATTTTCTTCGAGTGGGAAATCTCGGCGATCTTTTCCGGCCGTGGATCGGGCACGGTTACCACGCCTACGTTCGGATCGATCGTGCAGAACGGATAATTCTCTGCTGGCGCTTTGTGCGTGCGTGTGACCGCATTGAAAAGCGTCGATTTCCCGACGTTCGGTAGACCGACAATTCCAGCACTTAACATTCAGCAACAGATGAACACAGATTTACACGGATGGTTTATCTTTCCTTACCACGGACAATCTGTACTTATCCGTGTCAATCCGTGGCTAAAAATCTCGGGCCGGCGGGATTTGAACCCACGACCTCTTGAACCCCATTCAAGCGTTCTACCAAGCTGAACTACGGCCCGAAACGTTCGAAAACATTGATCAATTGTGTAGAAATCGCGAGAGCAATCGCCAGCGATTTCAGTCGTGGCCTGTCGGTGCCCTGACCGCAATATCAAGCTGTGCTGCGGGCCGCTCTTCTTGCAAACTATGCACCAACTGCGGCGAAATAGCGAGAGACGAGCTAATGAAAGCTGTCAATGAAAGCAACGCCTTTGTTTATTCTGTCGCAATTGCATTTTCTCTTTTTGCCATCGGCGCCGTTGCCGATCAGTCGCGGCAGAGCATCGAGCTAAACGAAACTGCCTACACGTTCGCTATGGAGCTTATCAAGGAGGGGCAGGTCGTTGCGGACGGCAAAGGCGGGTGGACCAAACATCGCCCTTCGGCGGATGAAGAGAATGAATTTATTCGTCTTCATGGTTTCGCACAGTATGCCAAATGGCATCTCGGCATCGACCGTCGCTTCTCCGAGAATTCGAAGCGAAGATACAAGTTTCCTTACGGCGATTTCACAAACGTTCATCGGTGCGGGCTTCTCGCGGTGAAAGCCAGAGCACGGCAGTATGGGTATGCGGAGATAGGCAACGCAGCGGCAGAATTGGATCGGGCAATAAAGCAACCCAATTGACACAGATGTTCACAGAGCCAAAAAGTCATCTGCATTTCCTGCGTGTAAATCTGTGGCGCTAGACCTGCCAGGCTCTTAAGAACGCGTCGATCAACTCCGGCAATTCATTGCTGTAACCGCCCTCCAGAACAACTGCGACAGAAACGTCGATGTCGCCCAACCACTCGCCTAACGTGACGAAGTCTTCGCGCTCGAGCGTTAGTTGCAG
>QHOX01000008.1 GCA_003219465.1 Verrucomicrobiota bacterium
ACGAGTCCGACGGCGATCTCGTTAATCGCGGGATTGAAAAGGCGAAGGACGGCAACCTGGATGGTGCTATCGCTGATTTTGATCGCGCGATCAAAGCCGACCCAAAAGATGATGCGCCTTATTACAACCGCGCCCAGGCCAAATGGGTGAAGAAGGACACAGCTGGCGCTATCGCAGACTACACCAAAGCAATCGAACTCGGCTCCACAAATCCGGCTGCTTACAACAACCGCGGCAACGCCAGATCGGAAAATAACGACCAGGATGGCGCAATTGCTGATTATACACGCGCTGTCGAACTCAAACCCGATTACGCACGAGCATACTACAATCGCGCTGTCACGAAGGAGGCCAAAGGAGACAAGGCTGGCGCTGAGGCCGACTTCAAAATGGCCGCCAAGCTCGATCCGGAATTGGCCAGCGAAGAATCGACCGCCGATTCAAAAAACAATCGTGCTTCGAGAGGGACAACCGTGAGCCTGCTTGATGGCAAGCTCACCATTGACATTCCATCTGATTTCTCGCGTGATCCTGACGATCATAAGGATCCAAAAACGATTGCCAAATTTTCAGGCCCGGACGGTGCATGGGGAACAGTATTGCGCGGCACGCACGGACTTAGGCCGGACCAGCTGGACGGCTATCTCAAGATGCGTGTCTCCGAATACAACAAAGGATTCAAGTGGCTACCGAAAGATTCGCACCTGCAATGGTTGAAGAAAGACATCGTGACCATCGATGGTCGCAAATGGGCGGACTGGAGTTTTGTCCCAATAATGAAGGGAAGGAAGGATTACTCGCATAACCCTGTCTATACGCGGAACCTCACCACTTCCTATAAAGGTCAACTCTTAGAGATCAACTTTACCTCGAACCTGAACACCGATCCCAAGTTAAAGGAAGAGATCGACCGAATCATGGATTCGGTGCACTTGGAGGAATGAAGACCGATCCAACAACGAACTCAGGCCTTGGCGCGTGCAATCACCCTGTTACCTGGACATTCGCTGCGGTGTTTTTGCTTGTCGCCAGATCCGCCTTCGCACAAGAGCAGGAAAAGCCGCCGGCGAGATCTGTTTCGCCGGATGGCCAGTGCGAATTTCGCACTGGCGCCGTCGGTGAACAGGCGGATTTTGTTATCGCAAAAGCCGGCAGCGACGAGACATCGCTCGTGCTTTCCGAAGAAGAATACACTGACGGACTCGCAGAAGCGCTGGGTCGAGCGCCTGGCTACGCAAACATCGTTTGGGCGCCAGACTCAAAACGCTTTGCGTTTAACCTTCAGCCGGCCAAGGCCTATCAAACAACGCAATTTTATCAACTCGACGAGAACACGTGGCGCAAGCTCGATTCGCTAGAATCGAACGCCGCCACGCTTGAGCCGCTCGAACGTTCGATGGCAAAGCAGAAGCAAAAGCTGAAACTGCCGTCGGACGATGAGGGCTGGCCAATCATGAATAGCTGGCAGGTTCGCAAATGGATCGACTCAAGCACCACCCTGCTATATGCGCACCGGGAGAAAAGCTTTGAAATCAAAAACGAAACGCAAAGCGTACGCGCATCTTTTTTCTTCACGCTCAAGTTCGATCCTGCGGGCCACTGGAAAATTGCGAGAACGCGCGAGGTGGTGCTAGCGGAGGGAGTCGGGCGACTCAACGAGATCGAGCAGGAAGAAGCCAGGCGGATTGAAGAGACCCAAAAGAAACAAGCAGACAAGACGGAGTGGAAGCAAAGCCGATAGGATGGGAAGGAAAACAGGAATAGAACTCAACTTCTGGAAATGACTGCATTATAGAGTCAGTCGCCCTCGAGTGATGAACTGGCGCTACAATTCTTCCTTAGGTGATTGGTTACTTCTGCAGTGCGCGGCTCTGCTTATTTCGTTTCTGATTTTCGTCCCGCACTTTCACGCACAGACACAGGCGGCGATGAACGCGCAGGCACGCGCGGATTTTGCGCGGGCTGATGCTGATCTCAACAGAACTTACCAAGCGGTTTTGGCAAAGCTTCGGGATGCTGAGAGCAAACAAGAGCCTCACGGAGACGCAACGAGCATGGATCGCATCCCGCGATGCCGAGGCAGCACGCGCGGCTAAAGAGGCCGAGGGCGGTTCGATGGCGCCCACTCTCCGTTACACAACAATGACGGAGCTGACCCAGAGACGCATCACCGAGCTCAAAGCCATGCTTGAGAACGGTACGGCAAGCCTAGCGAAACCCGCGGCCAGTAGTCTGACAGCGGCACCGGCATCTGGAATGGGCCAGAGTCCACCGGAGGCGTCGCCATCGGCGAGCGCATCCGCGAGCGAAGGGGAAAATGAGAATGAGAACCCCGATTGGCCGCCGTCGCCGGATGGAAAATTTGCTTTCGTCACAAATTACGATTCGGACGTGCACACGATTGATTTGATCGACAAGAGGTCTGGGAAAAAATTGCAACGGATTGGCGAGGAAGATTCGTCACAAGCCTACTGGCACGTCTTGTGGTCGCCTGATTCGAATCGGTTCGCATTGATGACAAGGTTAGGACATCCAATTCAAGGGGTGGATGTTTATTTCCGGAGGGGCGAAACGTTTCGAACGATTGAATTACCCAAGCTTCCCGAGGCTAACATCCCGGAAAAGCTCAAGCACGGAAAGCACTTCCCGCATGTGGCAAATCTGAACTGGCAGACAGCAGAAGAGTGGAAGAAGGACGGCTCGCTAGTGGTGAGTATCGGCACGACGATCGACGGAGAAGGCAGTTTCATCACGGCGACGCGGACGGTTCTGCTTGGGTTCGATCGAACCGGCAAAGGCAGGATCCTGAAGTCGACGATCAAATATGAGACCGAAGACTCTGACCCGGCATTAAAGGCAGAGAAATTGGAGACCGCGGGCAGAACTGCGGAGGACAAGGGCGATATTGACGGAGCTATTGCCGCCTACAGTCGTGCGATCAAGGTCGATCCCAGCGACGTCGGTGCCTACTATCTTCGGGGCTGTGCAAACTTCATCAAGCGCGATTGGGCTAAGGCTCTTAGTGATTTTCAGCACCATTGCGAATTGAGGAAGGAGGAAAAGTACCAAGTCTTCGAGGCGCGCTTTTACATTTGGCTCATCCGCGCCCGACTAGGTGATAGAGAAGCAGCTGACAAAGAACTCGCACCGTACCTGGAAGGGCATCCAGCAGAGTGGAGCGGCGGCTGGCACGCGAAAATCGGCAACTTTCTGCTCGGTAGAATTAGCGAGGACGATTTTCTCTCCTCGCTTAGTGATAGTCCGGGCGGCGGGTGGTTTTATGCCGGCATGAAACGATTACTCAATAACGATAAATCGAGCGCTGCCGAGGATTTTAGAAAATACGTGGCGACAGCCGACAAAGAGTCAGAGGAATACCAAATGGCGGCGGCCGAACTGAAAGCGCTCAGCAAGTAAGGCGCGACGCGAGTAGCAAGTGGAAGATCGTCAAAACCATCGGCGATCAGAGAAAGAAGTCGAAAATAGGGAGAAGCGACAATGAGACTGTCAGGACCGGATTGTTTGGTGTCTGTTCGCGTTACTCGCGGTCGGACTTGGATAGCCGGAATTTTGATTCTGTTGTTATTTCCGACGGCTTTTGCGCAGACCGACTTTTCGACATTCTGGAAGAAATTCAGGTCCGCCGTTATTGATGGCGATAAAGCGACCGTCGCCGAGATGACGAAATTCCCACTGTCGATGCCCTATGGGGTAAAAGCCGTAAAGAAGAATGAGGACTTCTTGCGCCGTTATAACGAGATTTTCAAAGGCGAGGCGAACGCCGCTCAATGTTTTGGAAGCGCCGAACCGCAAAAAGAATCCGCACGGCGGTATGCGATCTACTGCCCTTTCAAGGATACTCCAGAGGACAAGGAAAGCGCTCCCATCCGATTCGTGTTCGATTTGACCAAAAGCGGTTGGAAATTTGCCGGCCTCGATAACATCAATGAATAAGGTTAGCGCAACGCGCACATTTGTGCTCGCGTTCGATCGCGCGGGCAAAGCGCGGATCGTAAAACCGACAATCAAATACGAGACGCACACGGACTAGGAGGAACACAATGAGATTGTTCCCTACTGTGCTGGGAATTATCGCTTGCGCGATCAGCTGCAATTTTCCTGTTCTTGCCGCTGACGAAAAACTCGCACCCGCTGAGAGCCCATCCGATGAATCATCTTCAGCGGCTGGCAAGGCTGAAGAAAAGCCCGAAATTGTTTGCACCAGTCCAAAGGGAACCTTCAGGATCGAGACTGTTCTTACGAAAGCGGAAGACCCAGCGGACGAGTATGAACAGCAATACGTCGTTTCCACTACCGATCCAAACATCCGCGAGCCGTTAGGCGAAAAATATCAGGCCCAGTCGGCGACCTATTACGTCTCACCCGATGAGCAATGGATCTTTGCTCAGGTGCATTATGGCAGTGGGATGGGCGGTGCACGCCTGTATCAACGGAAGAAGGATTTCTACTTCGAGCGAGTGATGGACGAAAAATCAATTTGGAAGTTTTTCGGGAAGCAAGCGCTGAAAGGCAAAAAGCGTCCGTCAGATTGGGGCGTGGAAATCGTCGATTTTGTCGCCTGGAGCCCTGACTCAGCGCGCGTGCACTTCTCGCTTAGAACCGGCAAGCGCGTGACTGGTAAGGGCTCGTTCGGATACTACGATTGGCATGCCTACTACAATGTGCGTAGCCGCAAATTCGAACTGACCGATGATTTGCGTGCGCTCAATCGGTCCGCTTACGTTCGACCCGAAGATTAGGATAAAGAACCGGTGGCTAACGATCCGCTGAAATGAAAAGACTAATGATGTGCGTCTTGGCGTTCCTAGTGACCGGCGCTTTCTCTTCGTCCGTTCCTGCTGAAGAAACGTTTCGCGGCGGAATTGTTCACGGCCCTAAAGCTGGGTTTAACATCAGTGCGCCCGAAGGGTGGGTCCTCGACAATGAGGCAGGCAAAGCACAGGACTTGCCCTGCGTTCTTTACCCGAAAGCCTCATCGTGGTCGGATGCGAAGACGGTGATGTATGCCAACATGGCCAGCCCGCAGTTTGAAGGCGTAAACGCATTCGTTTCGGTCGCGATCAAGGAGATGGCTGCAATTCACGGCAAACCGAAGGAGAAGATCGCGTCCGGCAAAACTAAGGACGGCCACGACTACTTCATTAACGAATATCCTGCGACGAAGACTTACTCGCAGTGGGAACGCGTCGGCTACGTCCAACTTCCGCAGGCAGTCGCTTACATCGTACTTTCATCTCGCGATCAAGCGAGTTACCGCAAAGATTCCGGTGCGCTCGATCAAGTTCTGAAAACCCTCGTCTATGTCGAGCCGAAGTCCGAGAGCGCGAATGGCCAGGCTTACGCTCATCGTTACAGACAGCTGTTAGATCAGCGTGCGGAGGGGCAGATCGAGCCGCTGCTGACCGAATGGCGGGAGAAAGTGCCGGACGATCCCGAGGCATGGATCACGAGCGCGAATTATTATTTTAACCAACGCCAGGCGAACATCTCGACGAAGAAACCCGGCCCAGGCGACTTCAAGTTGACTGATAAGAAAACAGGAAAGATAGCGGGGAGCATTTCATTCGAGCAAAATGAAGCGGATGTGAAGCGAGCGGCCGAGCTTCTTGAGGAAGCGACCACGAAATTTCCAGATCGCCTCGGCATCTGGTGCGGGCTCGCGTTCATTTATCAGGAAAGCGGAAATTTCGACAATGAATTGGCGACGTTGAAGAAGATGGTCGCATATGCCCGCGAGCATCCGACGCAGCTCATGTGGGAAGGCGAACCGCTCAACGAACCGGCCGATAAATTCATTCCGGAGAAGCTGCACGAGTACGGTTTGTACTACGAGAAAAAGGAGAACCCCGAGGATGATAAGCGCTGGTACCAAATTGCGACCCTGGCAACCGAGCAATATCCAAATCACCCGGCAGGCTTCTATGATGCAGCCGGTTATTGCGCCGATATTGGCGAATGGCAAAAGGCGCGTGAGTCGTTCGAAAAAGCGCACCAGATCGATCCGAAATCCGTTAGGGCGTTGATTGCTCTCGGACAGGTTAGCGTTGAGATGAAAGACTTCGGGAGCGCACGAAAGTACTACGAGGAAGCGTTGAAACTAGAGCCGAACGGCCAATACGCGCAGGCAGCAAAGGAAGCGTTACGAAAACTGAAGAAGAAGTAGCAACCGAAATCGAATTCCCCTGGTTCCTCCGTCAGTCTACAAAAACCAAAGCGTTAGGCAGCGCCAACCGAGCTTCGCATCGTCGATTCGCGCACACGGCCGCTCGCGCTTGAACTCCGGCTACAAAACCGGTAGTTGATGAGAATGAGTCTTTCATCAGCTCGACGAACCGTGATCGTTGCGCTGAGCCTAACCCTCGGTTTCTCCGGGACCTGAGCTGCCGACGAAAAATCTGAAGTTCTTTATACAAGTCCGAATGGTGCGTTTCGGATCGAGTCTAGCCCGGCTGAAGGTCCCGGAACCGAAGAAGCAACGGGAGATGTATGGGTAGTTTCTACCAAAGATCCAACGCAGCGCGCGAAGTTACCGAAACAGTCCGCCGATTCGCCGACCGACGACGAATTTCACTTTTCACCTAACGAGGAATGGCTGTTTGGTCTCCGACATGTCGGCTCAGGATTGAGGTACGGCAACGTTTACCAGGTTATGACTCCGTTGAAGATCGACAAGCCGATAAACGGTGAGTTCAACGACGTAGTCTGGGAAAATTGCGTAAAGCTCGGAGCTTTGAAGAAGGATTTTTCTACAGCCGGCGTTTATGCGATGACGTCTTTCGTTGCGTGGAGCCTCGATTCCGGCCGCCTCCTAATCAGGCTCTGTGGAGGCGAAGAAAAAAGGTCTATGCGCTGCGGTTTACTTTACTTTAACACCCGCACGAAGAAATTTGAGCTCACTGATTACCTTCGGAAGCTGAACAAAACAAAATCCGAGTTCCTGGCTTGCGCCGAGCCTGTTGATCCATTGCCGAGTGAGGCGGACTTGAAGACGATCTTCGAGGGATTAGATCGACAATTGAACAAGCGCTATTCCGAGATAGTTCAGAAGGCGGACCAGGACCAGATATCGAACTTGCGGGAGGCACAGCGCAACTGGATCAAGCATCGCGATGAAGGAGCCAAATTCTATGTTTCGGTTTTTCCGGCGGCGGAAAAAGAGCAGCGCCGACTCCAATTCCTTTGCGATGTCACCGCTGCGAGAATCGAAACGCAGCCGGATGAGGCATGGGAGCTTTAATCATGCGAAGATTCCGATGAACACGAAGGTCTCGATCGGAATATTCAAGCTTTTCTTCGGGTTCATTGGCACCGCGTTAATCGCGGAGGAAAAACCGGAAGCAATCTTGGCAGCGGCGAGAAAATTTTCCGACAACTCTTCGCCGGATGTAACTAACGAACCAAGGATGAAAACCGACAGGAGGAGTAGCCTTGCTCTCATTTTTGCTCCACAAATTTTTCTCCGCTCCAGGTGAACTTGTGCAGGATCTTCTTCGTCTTTTCTGAGCGCACGAGGATGGTGCAGCCTTTTCGCGGCAATTCGAATTGCCAGCTTTCTTTTACGTATCCCATTCCGGGATCGTTTTTTATTGGTGCGCCTGGCAAAATCGGTTGTGAGATTTGCTGCATTCGTCCGTCGGCACCGAGCTCAAAGAATTGGAGCTGAACCGAATCGGTTCCTTCCAGCTCGCCGAAGCAAAGCGCCAACAGCGGGCGTCCATCGCGATAACGAAACAGCGCGAGTTCAAATTCCGGCTGCGCGCCATCTCCCGGGCAATTCATGTAACCGTTTTCCTTATCGATCACCTCACCATTCGCGCGCATCACATTCAGCCAGATGGACGGCGGTCCTTCAAAAGTATCCGGCGGCAACAGCAAAAAAAAATCGAGGACCGACATCTTCTCCTTTTCGCTGTTGCGAATCATTGGCTGGTTACCTTGTTCGAAGCCCAGCATGATCTGAAGCGCGGCGCGCGCACCGGCTTTGTTTTGTAATTCGCTTTCCAAAAGCAAATCCCCCGACTCGAGCCAGCGAATCGGCTCTACACGTCTTATAGTTTCACTGTTCGACGCGTCTGGTTTTGGAAGGTCTGGCAGCTGGGGTGAAGGTACCTCCGGGATTTTGATTTCCCCAAAGGTTGCTCCGTTACGAAAGAAAACTCTCGTCGTTCCGTTCTGCCAATCGTAGCGAAAGCTGGCGACGCGTTGTGAATCTTTCGACCAAACCAACTTCTCGCTGCCAGCTGGCTCGTCGCCGTGCAGCTGCACGGCGACTTTGCGTGTGCCGGTCTCGATGATCGCGGTGTCGCCGTGAATCGGGTTTATGTCATTGAAGGTTTGACGCAACGCGAATTTTCCATCGGGCGATTTGCAAGAAATATTTTCGTGCGCGGTGAGAGAAATGGCAGCAGTCAGCAACAACCCGGAGCAAATCGCAAAAGTTTTTAATTCGCTCATTTGTAAACCGGCAGCCAATCCTCGCGCACGCAATTGAGATCGTATGATGTCGCTCTGGTGGAAAGATGGAAGCTTTGCAGACCCGAATACGGATGGCCGCTCTCAGCCAAGTCCGTTACAACGCTTCGCGAACCGGCTTCGATCAGTTGTATTCTTACGTGCCCTTCTTCTTGTTCCTTCACTAGTAACGCAAACTTTCCATCCGGCGACGTATCTCTGATCTGGCTGTCTGCGCCCGATGAAAACGGAAGATTAATCGCGAGTATTACAAAAGGGATGGTTGAAAATGTTCTCATTTCACTCCTTCGCGTTGCCTAGCTTATTGCCGGCGCCCTTCAATCGACAATAAGACATCCGCTATCACTTCGGCGCGAGGTTTCGAGCCGAGGTTGCCTTTGCCGTGGACGCGAACGCTGACGGCGTCGGCGCCCATATCGCGTTTCCCGATCACGAACAGCGTGTGGACTTTCATTTGTTCAGCGCGTTCGATGTTGCCCTTGATCTTATCGCTGTGTTCCGCGCTGAATTGCGGCCATATGACTCTTGATCTCGTTGAGAAACGGTTCGGCGAAATTTTTTAACTTTTGTTCGCCCACGCCCGGAATGCGGCGGAACTCACTCGCAGTGGTCGGATAACTTCTCGCCATTTCGCGGAGCGATACATCGGAGAAGATGATATAAGCGGGCACGCCGCGTTCATCTGCAAGCTGCCGACGCAATGCACGCAAGCGCTCGAACAATACTTCGTCGCATTCGATCGCGCCTGCTCTTGTTCGCGCGGCTTTTTCCACGATGTCGATTTGCTTGGTCAAAACAATAGGTGTCCGCTTTCGCAAAGCCTCCAGACCGGCGGGCGTAAGCGACAACGTCGCAAACTTGCCCGGCGCGCATTCGACCAGCCCAAGCCGCAATAGTTCGCGACCGATTGCCTGCCATTCACCGCGTTTCAATTCGCTGCCGATGCCGTAAGTAGACAGCTCGTTGTGATTTCGTTGCCTGATCGCTTCGGTGTCTGCGCCTCGGAGCACATCGACAATGTGACCCAACCCGAATCCGAATCCGTGCCTGGCGCGGATGCGATATACGCAGGAAAGAAATTTTTGGGCGTGCACCGTTCCGTCGAATGTCTCGCGCGGTTGCAAACAATTGTCGCAACTGGCACACGACTGCTGCAAAAACCTTTCGCCAAAATATTCCAGCAACACGCTGCGCCGGCATTGGCGCGTCTCGGCGTAATGGACCATCTGCTGAAGTTGTGCACGTGCGATACGCGCCTCCTTCTCGGCTTTTTCGTCGATGAAATGCAGTTGCTTGGCAACATCGCTCGGGCTGAACAGCAACACGCATTCGCTGGGTAATCCGTCGCGTCCGGCGCGTCCAGTCTCCTGGTAATAGCTCTCCAGATTCTTCGGCAGATCGTAGTGCACCACGAAGCGCACGTTCGGTTTATTGATGCCCATTCCGAATGCGATCGTGGCCGTAATCACGCGGACATCATCCCGCAGGAATGCATCCTGATGTCTTGTGCGTTCGGCATTCGTTAGCCCCCCGTGATACGGTTTCGCGCTTACGCCGTGCTCGTTCAAATTTCGCGCGAGTGACTCGCTGCTCTTGCGGCTTGCACAATAAACGATGCCGTTGTCGTTAGGCCGGCCACGAATGAACGCCAGCAGTTGTTCGTAAGATGCCGTCTTCGGAATTACCCGATACGTCAGGTTCGGCCGATTAAAGCTGGCCACGTAAGAGCGCGGGTCGCGCAATGTTAGTTCTTTGATGATATCGGCCCGCACGCGTTCGGTCGCTGTCGCGGTGAGCGCCATGATCGGCACATCGGGCAAATGTTTCCGCAGCTTCTTGAGCTCACGATATTCCGGCCGGAAATCGTGGCCCCATTCGCTGATGCAATGCGCTTCGTCGATGGCGAATTGCGCAATGTCCCAGTTAAGGGCACGCTCCAGAAACGCGTCCAACATCAACCGCTCCGGTGCGACGTATAGCATTCGATACTCGCCGCGATGCAAGCCCCGCCACCGCGCCTTTGCCTCATCCCGATCCAGCGTTGAATTCAAATACGTTGCGGGGATACCACTGGTCTGTAGCGCATCAACTTGATCTTTCATCAGCGCGATGAGCGGCGACACCACGATGGTTAGGCCCTCGCGCATTAGGGCCGGCAACTGAAAGCAAAGCGATTTCCCGCCGCCGGTCGGCATCAGTACAAACACATCGCGCCCCGCGAGCGCATCCTCGATGATTTCCTTTTGAAGCGGCCGAAACTGATCGTAGCCAAAGTGCCTCTTTAACGCACCGAGCAAATCCACTGTGTTTTCATAAAATAAATCGCGTATTGTGCACAGCGAATTTGCGCAACAGGGAGTGCCAGGCTGGGAGCCGTCAACATCCGTCAATCTTAGGATCCGTCACACTCCGCACTCGACCGAGAGCGCGGCCTCGATCTTGTCCGGTTCGCAGCGATAGATCGTCGTTTGGCCGCCTTCGTAGTAAAACGAGTGAACGATTACTTCGAGTTTTCCGTCGCCGTTCAAATCAAGAACCGCGGGAATCTTATAGATATTCGGAGCGTTGGATGCATCCGCCTTCGAGTAAAGCTCGCCGGCCAGGAGTTGGGTTTGCACTTTGCCAGCCACCACGCGCCTGAGCATGACGATTGAATAACTTCCGCGCTTAGGAGCGTGCATTGGCACTTCATCACGCCGACTGAAATAGTTCGTCGCGTTGATTAACACCTCGTCCTCGCCATCGCCTTCAAGATCGATCCGAAGGATGAGGGTGATTCGTACTTTGGGATCAGCGATTCCGTGAGACTTCAAGAAATCGCGGACAGCATCCAGGTAAACTGACTGCCATGATGGGTTTTCGCGGTAACGCATTCCACGGGGCGGCCAATCCGATCACGCCATCTTTCGGTTTTGACGACAGCGACACCATCAAAGTGTCACGGCACGGTTCTTCTACCGAGGTCGGTTTGGCCGCTGTTATTTGGCCGACCTGTTTGGTGAGACTGTAAACTTGATAAGTTGTTTTGTTCCTGACGGATTTCGCGGCTTCATCGGGCTTGATCCATTTTCCGTTTTCGCTTGCGCCGAAGAAGTAGCCTGTCTCGATTTCAATTATCGGATGCAGATCGGCCGCGCTGATGGTCCCGGCGCTTAAATGCGCAAGAAAACCAAATACGACTGCTGCTGTCTTCAGATTCACAACGTGTGCTTTTAGCCACGCGGCAGCGTTTTGCCTAGAACTGTTTGCTTGTGTGCGCTAACGAATCCGTGCACAACGTGAGCTCAATATGATGAAATCAGCAGTAGTCCTTTGCTTGGTCGTCGTGCTTGCCGCCGCAGTTGCAGCACAGAAGAAATACCCCGGGGGAATTGCTTACGGGCCGAAAGCCGCATTCAACATTAGCGCACCCGAAGGCTGGGTGTTGGACAACGAGTCAGGCGTAGAGCAGGGATTGCCGTGCGTTCTTTATCCGAAGGGAGAATCCTGGGCAGATGCGCGAACGGTGATGTACGCGAAAATCGCGAGCACTGAGTACGAGGATGCCGAGAAGTTCGCGGCGGTGGCCATCAAACAAATGGAAAGTAAACGCGGCAAGCCGAAGGAAAAGATCGACAAGGGAAAGACTGGTAACGGTCAACCGTTCTTCATCAACGAGTACCCCGTGACGAAAACGTATTCTCAATGGGAACGCGTTGCGTATGTCCAGTTGCCAAAGGCCGTGGCGTATATCGTTCTCTCATTCCGCGACGAAGCGAGCTATCGAAAAGATGCGCCAGCGCTGCGCGAAGTATTGAAGACGTTTTCCTATCTCGAACCGAAAACTGAGAACGAAGCACATTGAACGCGATCAACGGTTCCTGTCTGCCAAATCGCCATCATAAGTCTTTTTGACGCGGTGCTCAGGCTTGCAAGATCGTGTGGTGATGAGGTCAAAATTGTCCTCAATGTATTTTTGTTGCTGCGGAAACTAAATATACCATATTAGTTTCTACGGTGACCACGCTCTTTACTCTATATCCTGCTACCGCTGGACAGCTGGAAGAGAGGTTGACGCCCGTACGTGTCGATCGCGACTTAGCGCAAGCGATCCATCTGGATCGAATATCGGAAGATCAGTCTGCTGCCGAACGACACTAATGCCTGGCAAACACAAATCGCGACCGCGAATGCGAAAGAACCCCTCTATTCGACAACGAATAGTGGGAGCCGCGCGGGCGCATTTTTTCAATCACGGATTCCGCAGTGTGACCATGGATGATCTTGCAGCGGAATTAGGCGTCAGCAAGAAGACGCTCTACGCGCATTTTCCCGGCAAGTTCGATCTGCTCGAGGCCGTGCTGACTGATAAATTAGCAGGTGTCGAAGCGACGCTGAGGGAAGTTACGCGCGCACACCCGGACGATTTCCCGGCGACCTTGCGCGAATTGTTGGCTGGCACGCAACGCGAATTGGATGAGATCAAGCCGCCGTTCGTGCGCGATATGCGCCAGAAAGCGCCCGACGTCTTTAAACTGGTCGAGCGCCGGCGGGCCGCGCTAATCCAGCGCTACATGGGCAAATTTTTTGTCGACGGGCAGCGGCTGGGAATGGTGCGCAAAGATGTTCCGGCCAAACTGATCATCGAAATCTTGCTGGCGATGGTTCAATCGATCATGAATCCGCCGAAGATGGAGGAGCTTGGGATGATGCCCAAAGAAGGGTACACCGGGATCCTTAAGATTGTTCTCGAAGGCGCGCTGACAGCAAAGGGACGGAAAGCGTGAACGCCTCATTCGTTAGGCACGATGCACGATCGCTCCGCGCGGCCGGAGCTTTGGCATTAATGCTGTTATTGGCTGGCTGCGACTCTCGAAAAAATGCGGTTTCGGGAACGATCGAAGTGGACGAAGCGCACGTGGGCCCGCGCTCAGGCGGCCGCGTGGAAAAAATCCGGGCATGGGAAGGAGATCGTTTGCACGAAGGCCAGGTCATCGTGCAATTGGATGCGTCGGAGCTTCGAGCGCGGCGTGATCTTGCTGCCGCGCAAATCGACACGGCGGCCCATGATGCAGACGCACAAGAAGCGCAACTGGTGTTCTTACGCGACGAGGCGAAGCGCCAGCAGGACTTACTGCAGCGCAGAGTGGTTTCGTCGACGGATGCGGAGCGCGCTGACAGCTCGGCGAAATCGCAGGAAAAAAATGTCGCGGCCGCAAAAATGCGTGTCGCCCAAGCGCGCGCGCAACTAGCGGATATCGACGCGCAGCTGGCGGAGATGCAGGTCGTTGCCCCGGCTGATTCCATTCTCGAGGTGCTCAGCGTAAAAGTGGGCGATGTGCTGCCGGCGAATCGCGAAGCCGCCACGCTGCTTTTGACCGGCCATCTCTGGGTGCGCGTTTACGTTCCTGAATCCTGGCTGGGCTTGATCAAGCTGGGGGAGCACGTCCGCGTTCGCGTGGACTCATTTCCGCACACCGATTTCGATGGTGTGATCGAGCAGATCAATCGGCAGGCTGAATTTACGCCGCGCAATGTGCAAACTGTCGCTGACCGCATCAAACAAGTATTCGGTGTGAAAATCCGTTTGCCGAGCGACGACGATCGTTTGCGCGCCGGAATGGCAGCGGATGTTTACTTTCCGAGGGTGAAATGAGGAATTGAAAGGGGTGAATCAGGAACAGAGGAACGCAGGAAAAGAAAACACTACTTGAGTCAATTTCCTGCATTCCTGCTTTCCTAATTCAGTTTTTTCTTATGGCTGAACCAATGATCGAAGTCGAAGGGCTGACGAAGAGGTTTGGCACTTTCACCGCGGTTGACCACGTTTCATTTAGCGTCGGAAAAGGATCGATCTTCGGTTTCCTCGGCCCAAACGGTTCGGGAAAAACAACTGTGATTCGGATGCTCTGCGGCATTCTGGAGCCGACCGAAGGCACGGCGCGAATCGGCGGGCACGACATCGTTCGGGATCTTGAACCGATCAAGGAATTGATCGGCTACATGTCGCAAAAATTCTCGCTCTACGACGAGCTGACTGTGAATGAGAACCTTATTTTTGCAGGAAAACTTTATGGCTTGAGCGGTCACGAATTGAACCAGCGGCGCGAGGAAATGATTGCCACGACGCATCTGGAGCCGTACATCGACAGGCGTGCTGGCCAGCTCTCCGGTGGCTGGCGTCAGCGTTTGGCGATGGCTTGTTCACTCATGCACAGGCCGAGCGTGCTCTTTCTCGATGAGCCGACTGCCGGTATTGATCCAGTCGCACGGCGCGAGCTATGGGATTTGCTCTTCGAGTTCGCCGGTAAAGGAATGACGTTGTTCGTGACCACCCATTACATGGATGAAGCCGAGCGCTGCGATCATGTCGGCTACATCTACCTGTCGAAATTGATCGTGTGCGGTGAGCCGGACGAGTTGAAAAACCTACCGGAGGTCAATCCACCCGGAACGCGCCGCCTCGACGTGACTTGCGACCACGTGACCGCGGCGCTCCACGCCATGCACGAGATGCCCGGAGTGCGCAGCGCCACAATTTTCGGTCAATCGATGCATTTGCTCGTCGATAGCTCGGTCAAGCGCGCGCAGATCGAGGAACAACTGCGCAAAGTTGGCGTCGCTCACGTCGAGATTCATGAAATGGGTCCTTCGCTAGAAGACGTGTTTGTCGAGCTTTCCGCCAAGCACGCTGTTGAACGACAAAAGGCCGCATAACATGACTGTCATCCTGAGCGCAGCGAAGGACCTCACAAGATTGCAATACGCGTTTTGCCGGAACCAATCCAGGATAAACGGACCAAACTCGTCGAATGTAATTTGGAAACCTTGTCCACTGATGCGAGGTCCCTCGCTGCGCTCGGGATGACAGAGTAGGAAGCGAACGACCTCACGAATTGATGAAAGCCTTCTACGTTTACATGACGACGAACCAAAGCCGGGTTGTCCTCTGCACAGGAATAACCAACAGCTTAATGCGCCGAGTCTGGCAGCATCAGAGCAGCGAAATCGAAGGGTTCACAAAAAACTTACAAGGTAAACCGGTTGGTCTACTACGAGTGTTTCAATGATCCGCGAGACGCGATCGCACGTGAAAAGGAGATCAAGGGCTGGCGACGCGCGAAGAAGAATGCGTTGGTCGAAAAAATGAATCCGAGATGGGCGGATTTATCACCAATGCTCTTTCAGCACTTCAAACCTTCCTCGCGTGCTTCACGGGCTACAGGCAGACGACAATGAGCCAAGGAAGTTCGGGCGTTTTGCGTCTTTTGCGAGGTCCCTCGCTTCGCTCGGGATGACCAGCCCAACAATGTGAAAATGAAACACAAACCGTTTCGAGGACTTAGCGCAATTTTGTTCAAGGAGTTCATCGTGGTCTGGCGCGATCCGCTGACTCTGTTTTTCTTCTTTTTCCCGCCGTTGATCGAGATGGTCGCGTTCGGCTATGCGCTCGACAACGACGTGAAGCACATGGCGATGCTTGTTTTCAATGAAGATCGCACGGTGGAAAGCCGGCTGTTGATCGACCGCTTCGTTAACACGCAAAGCTTTCGCGTAGTCGGCGAAGTGCAAAACCTGGACCAGTTGAAAAGCGAAATGCGAAAGGGAAGCGCCTACGCTGCGCTTTACATCCCGCCGAACTTTACTCGCGAACTGATGGCAGGCCATTCTGCGCAGGTGGAATTGCTTGTTGACGGATCCAATTCCACCACGGCATTGCAGGCTCTTCAAACGGGACTCGGCGTGGCGTTGACGCAGTCGATGGAAACGCTGATGCGCGATACCGGCCGGAAGGGAATGCCAATCGATGTTCGTCCTCAGATGCTTTACAACCCGGCCATGCGAGCGCCGAACTTTTTCGTGCCTGGTGTGATCGGCGTCGTCTTACAGATTGGGACGACCGTTGCAGCGGCCATGGCTTTGGTGCGCGAACGCGAACGCGGCACACTTGAACAGTTACTGGTAAGCCCATTGAGCCCGGCGGGGCTCATGCTCGGCAAGCTGGTTCCGTATCTATGCATCGGCATGACCATGGCGGTCGTCTTGTTCACCATTATGCGCTTTGTGTTTTTCGTTCCCATAGAGGGCAGTATCTTCGCCATGATGTTTTCGACACTGGTGTATGTGTTTGCGTTGCTGAGCCTGGGGTTGCTCGTCGGCACCCGAGCCGAAAACCAGATGCAGGCGCTGCAAATGTCGATGGTGTTCCTGTTGCCGAGCGTTTTCTTTTCCGGGTTCATTTTCCCGCGTGAAACCATGCCGTGGATTTTTTACGCGCTCGGTGCGCTGTTTCCTACGACGTATTTCATTGCACTCATGCGCGCGATCATTCTGCGCGGCGCAAATTTTTTTGAGTATTGGCCGAACCTTTTAGTCCTTATTGTGATGTCGAATCTGCTTTTTAGTCTATGCGCCGTGCGGTTCCGGAAAAAGCTCGCGTGAACTTCGGATAACGTGGTAGGGCGCCGACCGCTGGGCGCGCCGCGGACGGACGGCTCGGCGATCCGTCCCTACCATTTACGAGATACAGCTTGTGCATTCAGCTACTGTCTCAAAAATCTTTTTCAACGTCCTGCGCGTCACAATCGCCGTCGCCGCCGTTTTGGTGTTACTCTGGTGGTTCGGAATGAGGATGCCTGGGAAAAATGTTTCCACCGCAGGTCCGCTGTCGCCTGATGAAATTGCATTGCGCGAGGAGCTTCGCGCGACGGTGCAAAAGCTGGCCGGAGAAATCGGCGAGCGCAACATGTGGCATTACGCACAGCTCAACGCGGCTGCCGATTTCATTGAAGATTCTTTTTCGCGAGCCGGGCTGCGAACTCGAAGAGACAGCTACGAAATGCGCGGGCAAACGTGTCACAACATCGAGGCAGAAATTCCTGGTGCCTCACAAGGAGCCGCCTCTTCTGAAGCTAGGGCGGCCGAGGCGGCGGTCTCCCCTAGCCGCAGTAGCCTTCGCGAAGGCGGCAGTCACCTGCCAGTTATCATTGTCGGAGCACACTATGACTCAGTGTTCGGTTCGCCCGGCGCAAACGATAACGGCACAGGTGTGGCTGCAACGCTTGCGCTGGCGCGGCGGTTCGCTCAAAAACAATCAGAGCGGCGTCTGACAGAGACGCCCAACAGAACGCTGCGGTTCGTCGCGTTTGTGAATGAGGAGCCGCCTTATTTTTTGTCGGGTGAAATGGGCAGCCTGGTTTATGCCCGCAGATGCAAGGAACGCGGCGACAAGATCTCCGCAATGATCAGTCTGGAAACCATCGGTTACTTTTCCGATGCCCCGCACTCGCAAACATATCCGTCGCCCGGTCTGGGCGTGTTTTATCCGAAGGTCGGCAACTTCATCGGCTTCGTCAGCAACGTTCAGTCGCGCGCGTTGTTGCGCCGCGTGATCGCTCTCTTCCGCAAACACGCAAAGATCCCATCTCAAGGAGCCTCGCTTCCCGCGTTCATCGCTGGCGTGAGCTGGTCGGACCAATGGTCATTCTGGCAGGAAGGTTACCCGGCCATCATGGTCACCGACACCGCGCCGTTTCGTTATCCGTACTATCACTCCTCGAACGACACGCCCGATAAGCTCGAATACGATCGCTTCGCGCTCGTGGTCAGCGGCATGGAGAAGGTTATCGAGAAGCTCAGTAACCTCGAATCGGGGCGTTGACGCCAAATTTTGGCTCCGTTTGCTGCGGCAGACGATTGAAAAGCTCGATGAGTTATGGTCAGAATAGAAAGATTCCGATCGCCGCTTCCAACATCACGAGAGTTGCGATGCCGACGGTCAATCGACTGAGGCGAATCCGATGGCGATTTATTTCAGCGGGAGCGTATGGGTGCTGTCATTCTTGTCTTTCTCGCCCCACAAATTAAACGTGTAGGTAAAGACGATGTAACCGAAAATCCGGCCAGGATCATCATTACTGAAATAAATCGCGGGATTGAATTGAAAGTCGCGACTGACGTTGCAAGTGAAGCCAATCGTCGACGAATTTTCCTTGCCGCTTTGCCAATCGACCTGCACTCGCCAGGTTTTGTTGAAATCGTAGGCATAGCCGAGAATCGCTTCGTTTTTGTAATCGGCGTGAATCGCGCCAGCGATGATCTTATGATGCTCAGTGTAATAACCGGCTTCAATGTAGGGTTGCGGATCGACACCAAGGTGCGGCGACCAGTTTATAAATCCTATTGACAATAAATATGGTTCTTTCGTCAGTAATCCGATTTCTGTGCCGATAATCCATTCGTCCGGATCGAACCCGCGAAAGACCGCAGCCTCAACCCATTTGGTGAAACCCATCTCCGCCTGCAATTGATACGGATTGGCAATGCGTTTGTCCTGAATTTGGAGACTAAGGGAGAGATCGCCGGGCTCCTGCAAATCCGGCGTGACGATTTGACTGAGGCCTTTGGTAGTGGCGTGTGCGGAAAGGGATGTTACCGCCAGAAATGACATCGCTAGGCCGACCCGAGTCAGGTGTTTCATTTTAGATCTACGATTTTTTCAGCAACCAAACTCAAACATCATAAGGATCATGATGAGCGGTCGGGTCGGCCGAGCGCTAGAGCAGGGTTCCGCGCAGAATCAAAAAGGCCACTGTGAAGTAAATGATCAAGCCGGTCACATCGACCAGCGTAGCCACAAACGGAGCGGAAGCCGTAGCCGGATCAAGGCCTACCCGTCGCAATGCAAATGGCAGCATTGAACCGGAAAGAGTTCCCCACATCACTACGCCGATCAGTGAAAAGAAGATGGTCACGCCGATTAACGG
Source organism: Verrucomicrobiota bacterium (assembly GCA_003219465.1). Lineage (GTDB taxonomy): Bacteria > Verrucomicrobiota > Verrucomicrobiia > Chthoniobacterales > UBA10450 > Udaeobacter. The sequence goes on from QHOX01000008.1 coordinate 19,239, forward strand.
CCAATGGGGCCCGTAAAGATGAAAAAGCTGAGACCAGACTGCAATCCGCAGAAAACCTATTGTGCCGAGAATAACGCCCAAAGCCAGGCCGGAGAAAACTTCCCGGCGCATCACTTTCCACCAATCCCGCAGCACCACTTCGCCCAGCGCCATTGCGCGGATGACGATGGTTGTGGCTTGTGAACCGGAGTTGCCGCCGCTTGAAATAATCAGCGGCACGAACAAGGCGAGGACCACTGCCCTGGCGATTTCGTCTGAAAAAAATCCCATGGCTGTCGCCGTCAACATTTCGCTCAGAAACAGGATCACCAGCCACGGCGCGCGTTTTCGGATCATGTGCGGAAAGCGAATGGTCAGATAGGGCGCGTCCAATGCTTCAGATCCGCCAAGTTTCTGGATGTCCTCGGTCGCCTCTTCCTCGGCGACGTCCAGCATGTCGTCGCTTGTGACGATGCCTACGAGCACGCCGTTCGAATCGACGACCGGTAAGGCGGCGCGATCGTACTTGCGAAAGACATTCAGCGCGTCCTGTTGTGAGTCTGTCGCGTTTAAAGCCGCGAAGTTTCGATCGCGAATGTCGCTCACCTTTGTGGTGAGCGGCCGGAGCAGGAACTCACGCATTCGCACGTCATCAATCAACTTTCCGCGGTCATCAACGACATAAACAAAGTTTAATGTCTCGCTGTCGCGGCCATACTCGCGCACATAGTCCAGTACGCGTTGCACCGTCCAATCCTCCTTCACGGCGATGAAATCCGGGGTCATCAACCGACCCACACTGTCTTCTGGATACCCGAGCAGCGAGGTGGCAACGCGGCGTTCGTCCGGGGTAAGTAATCGAATCAGTTGCCGGGCCGCTGCGCTGGGCAATTCCTCGAGCAGCGCCGTGCGATCATCCGGCGACATCTCATTTAGAATCGCGACCACCTGCTCGTGGGTCATGGCGCGTAATAGTTGCTGCTGTTCCTCGATGCCGATGTATTCAAATACATCCGCGGCGAGCGCCGCCGGCAGCACGCGAAAGACGATCACCTGTTCGTCTTCCGGCAGATCAAGAATGACTTCGGCCAGGTCAGCCGGTGGCCATTCACGAAACACTTCACGGAGCGCCGCGAAGTCCCGCGCCTCGATCATGCTTCTGATTTCGGGTTCTAAAATCTTGCCGACCACGTGGCGTTTCTAGCACTCGCACTTGCCCAAAGCAACGGCTCGCCAAGGCTTCTTCAAAACGTTACAAAAGCTAACCCGCTTCCACGGTTAACTCCGGCCTTCTGCACTTGGCATTTGCGGGAAACGTTCCAAAATGAAGGGAATGCCTGTAGTGGGTACAGTTCCAATGATTCGGCGGGAGACTGGCGACGATTACATTTGCGTGCTCACGCTCGATCGGCCTAACTTCGGCGCGAACATTTTCGACGACGCTACTCTCGAGGAGTTGAATGAGCACCTCGATGCCATCCAGAAAGACGCTTCGCTGCACGGCCTGATCATCGCGTCGGCAAAAAAATCCATCTTTGTCGCAGGTGCGGATTTGAAGACGCTGTTGCAAGGAGCGAAAACCGGCGAGATGCGCGGATTTATTGAGCGCGGGCAACAGGTCTTCAGTCGGCTTGTGGATCTTGGAATTCCGACAGTTGCCGCGATCCATGGCGCGTCGGCTGGTGGCGGCTACGAAGTGGCGCTGGCGTGCGATTATCGCGTCGCATCAGATGATCCGGCCACGCGGATCGGTTTGCCCGAAACGAGCCTGGGCCTTCTTCCCGCATGGGGCGGCTGCACGCGATTGCCGCGGGTGATCGGCGCTGAAAAGGCCGCTGAGGTGATTTTGAAGGGCAAGCTCTATTCCGCTCAGGAGGCTTTGAAACTTGGGCTCGTCGATGAAATTGCGCCACGCGATCAGCTTCTCGATCGCGCACGTGAAAAGCTGCGCGCTGGAAAACGCAAAATCGACCGGCGAGCTCCCGCGACGCCGTCATCGCAGGAACTTAGCCCTCCAAAACAACGTGGAAATCCCGCGCCCGAACGTGCTTACGAAATTATTAATAAGACGCTGTCCATTTCGCCGGAGGAATCGTTTCACATGGAGCTGGACGCCATTGTGGACCTCGGGAAAAGCGAATCGGCGCAAAACCTCATTCGCAATTTCTTCCTTGCGGAGAAATACAAGAAAGGAAAGTCGCGAACGCCGCCTGAAAAAATCGTGCACGCGGCGGTGATTGGCGCTGGCGTAATGGGCTCAGGCATCGCGCAATGGCTCAGCTCCCGTGGCGTCACCGTGATCCTGCGCGACGTTGCGCGCGAACAGATCGATCGCGGTTTGGGGAACATCGAAAAAATCTATGGCGACGCCGTGAAGCGCGGTTTGATGACAGAGGAAAAAGCGAAACAAGGTCGCGCCCGGATTTGTGGCTCCACCGCGCCGATGGAGTTGCGGGATGTGCAATTCGTAATTGAGGCGACTTCTGAGAAGATGGAGATCAAGAAAGAAGTTTTCCGCGAACTGGCGATGGAAGCCGGGCCAAGAACCATTATCGCGACAAATACTTCAGCGCTTCCGGTCAGCGAACTGGCCGACGTGACGGTTTCGCCCGAGCACGTGATCGGATTGCATTTTTTCAATCCGGTGAGTCGGATGAAACTGGTGGAAGTTGTTATTGCGAAGCAAACATCCGACGAAACGCGCGACCGGAGCCTGGCTTTTGCCCGGCAGATCGGAAAACTGCCCGTCATCGTGCGGGATAGTCCCGGGTTCCTGGTGAACCGCGTTTTGTTCCCGTACTTGTTCGATGCGGCTGAGCTATTTGAGAGCGGCGTGGACGCGAAGCGGATCGATCGTGCGCTGGTGGAATGGGGAATGCCGATGGGACCGTTGCGATTAATCGATGAAATCGGCGTCGATATCACCATCGACATCGGCAACACACTCGAGAAAGCTTATGGACAGCGGGATCACGTTCCAACTGTCCTGCTCTGGCTGCGCGACCAGCAGATGCTTGGGCGCAAAACAGGCGCAGGTTTTTACAAATACGGAGGCAAGACGCAGGCGCCTAACGACTCGCTGGTAAAGTGGCGGCGCGGGTTGCACGGTGAGCCGGAGGGAGCTGAAGGACCAAACATTCCACCGGACAAGCATCGCGACCCGCGGTTACGGTTCAATGAAGAGAAGCTAACTCATCGGCTCATTTTGCTCACGGTGAATGAGGCCGCTCGTTGCGTGGAAGAAGGAGTCGTCGATTCTCCCGAGGATGCGGATTACGGAATGATTTTGGGAACCGGTTTTGCGCCGTTTCGCGGCGGGCCGTTGCGATTTGCCGAACACTTCGGAGTGAAGAGAACCGTCGAGGAATTGGAACGACTGGCCCGAACCGAAAAGAAATTTACTCCATGCGAAATTCTGAAAAAGCATGCTCGTGACGGAACAAAATTTTATGAGGATTGACAGCCGCTCGAACGCCATCTCTGTCATGTCGAGCGAAGTCGAGACATCTCTAATTTTTCAGAGGATATCGAGAGATTCCTCGACTGCGCTCGGAATGACAGATGCGTGATATGAAATCGCCACTCGAAGCGCCGGAAAAACAAGTCGCTGAGGAAACCAGCGCAAAGCCCGAGAAGCCGATAGCTGCTGCCGTCATCGACACATCGAAGATGGCCAAAGGCCAGCGTGAGGCGCTCGAGCTTGCGGAGGCTGCGCGCGATCCGCTCGAAGACCGTGGCAGTTTCGCCAGCAACCTCTTTGTTGGCCGCTACGATTTCGATCGCATTTATCCGTATCCCGCGCAGACCGCTGAAGATCGCGCAGCCGGCGAGGATTTCCTACGCAAGCTCGAAACCTATTTGCGGGAACACGTCGACCCTGACGAGATCGATCGGACCGGCGAGATTCCGCCGGAGAACTTCAAAGGACTCGCAGAGATCGGCGCGTTTGGAATCAAGGTGCCGAAGAAATATGGCGGGCTCGGGCTGTCCCAATCGAATTATGGACGCGCGGCAGTGTTGCTTGGCAGTTGGGATGGAAACGTCGCCGCGCTCGTGTCTGCACATCAATCAATCGGCGTCGCACAACCGTTGCTTTTGTTTGGCACTGAAGAGCAGAAACAAAAATATCTTCCGCGCGTCGCAAGCGGCGAGATTTCGGCGTTCGCGTTGACGGAAGTCCATGCAGGATCCGACCCGGCGACACTGAGCCTGAAAGCTGAGCCAAGCGAAGACGGCTCCGAGTTCATCCTGAACGGCGAAAAACTTTGGTGCACTAACGGCGTGAAAGCGGGCGTGCTTGTCGTGATGGCGCGCACACCGTCGAAGATGGTCGGCGGAAAAGAACGCAAGCAAATCACAGCATTCATCGTCGATGTGGACACGCCGGGACTGGAGATCGCGTATCGCTGCCGGTTCATGGGACTTCGCGCGCTTTACAACGCAGTTGTTAAGTTCACAGATGTTCGCGTCCCTCGGGAAAACATCATCTTTAAGGAAGGCGCCGGACTCAAGGTTGCGCTTATCACGTTGAATACTGGCCGCCTCACGCTTCCCGCCGCGTGCGTCGGAGTGTCCAAGCGCTTGCTGGAGA
>QHOX01000070.1 GCA_003219465.1 Verrucomicrobiota bacterium
TGTAGCGCGAACAATATTGCTCATTGCAAAGAAACGAGCCGCCGCGATGGACGCGTTTCTTCTCGTTAGGCTCAGCTGGATCAAACGGTGAGTCCGGTCCCTGCGGATTGCGCGCGATGCCGCCTTTGCTCGCGAGCGTCTCGTAGTAGTCAGGGCGGTACCAATCGTTGCACCATTCCCACACGTTCCCGGCCATGTCGTAAAGCCGATAGGCATTCGGCGGAAACGATCTTACCGGCGCGATGCCGGCATAACCATCCTCGCCCGCATCTTTAACTGGAAATTCTCCCTGCCAGGTGTTGGCCATCCATTTGCCACCGGGACGAAATTCGTCGCCCCACACATATGTTTTTCCAGATAAACCGCCGCGCGCGGCAAATTCAAACTCCGCTTCAGTTGGCAAATGTTTGCCCGCCCATTTCGCGTAAGCCTCCGCGTCGGGATACGCGATCTGCACCACCGGATAATTGTCCTTGCCTTTGATGTCGCTTTGCGACCCGAGCGGGTGCCGCCAGTTCGCGCCTTTGACGTAGCTCCACCATTGATAGTGATCGTTGAGCGGAACTTCGCGGTCGGTCGGCGCGAAGACTACTGCGCCGGCTACGAGATTCTCCTCGGGCGCAGTTGGGAACTCCTCTTTTGTTGGAGAGCGTTCAGCAATTGTGACGTAACCCGTCGCCCTGACGAACTTCTCAAACTGCGCATTGGTCACCGGAGTCGCATCCATCCAAAAACCGTCGACGTAAACACGGTGCACAGGCTGTGAATCATTCGAAGTCATCGGCATTTCATGACTTCCTTTGCCGCTCACAACCGCACCCATGGAAAATTCACCGCCCGGAATCCAGGCCATCCCTTCCGGGGCTTTGCCGGGCGCACTCGTTTTGTTAGACAATGTCGGTGCGAATGGAGAATGACTCTCCTGCGCGTCAAGCAACTGTGCTAGGACGACGCCAAGGCTGGCAACCGCGATAAGAGTAAAAACGATTCGTTTCACTTCGTTCAATCAGTCTTCGATTGTTGCTGCTACATCGCCAGCATCTTCTACCGCTTTTTTGTCAGCCGCGCTGAGATTAGATGGCTTTGTGTCGATCGTCACCTTCATGATTTTGCCAGTGAACTTGTTCTCTCCCGGCTTGTAATCGTTGGAAACCATCGTTTCATTGTCCACGCCAATGTCGGCGCCTTCATCCGCTGAAAACGCGTAAGGTTGAGTCTTCGGAATATGACCTTGTGCCACTTGTTGGCCATCGACATAGAGTACGCATTTGCCTCCGGTGCCGGGCGTCGGACCATCAGCAACAAACTCATATTTGATCTCGTGCTTGCCCGGCGACAGAGCCGTCTGCCCGCCGATGTTTGTCCGTTCCACTCCAAAATAATTGTACTCGTGATGGACCTTTCCTTCTTTCATGTAGAGCACCCAACCGCCGAAGGCACCTGCCTGTGCGATGATCACACCACTCGTGTTGGCATCTTTCAATTCAACCGGCGCAGTAATCGTGTAAGAGCGGTTCTTCACATTGATGAATGCGTTTTCCGCCATCCCGGTCATGCCCGGATACACCGTCAGCGACGTGCGATCACCCATTAGATCCGGTCTCCCGGCGATGGCCGCATTAAAACGCTCCGATCTGCGGTCGTCGATAGGCAGCACGTGGTTCTTGATCGCCTCCTTCGTGAACAGAGCCTGAAGCTCTTTTAGCTTCGCAGGATTTTGCGCGGCCAGATCGTGGGCCTGGCTGAAATCCTCTGCTACATGATAAAGCTCCCAAGTATCCTTCGAGAGCGGCGGAAGCGGCACCATCAGCCAAGGGATGGAATGACGAGTGCAGGCGACCCAGCCATCGTGATAGATGCCGCGATTACCAAACATCTCGAAATATTGAGTGATGTGCGTCTCCTTGGCCTTAGGATTGTCGAAGCTATAAATCATTGAGGTCCCATCAAAAGGCCGTTGCACTGTCCCGTCCACGCTCTTGGGGAACGGCAAGCCGGTGGCCTCCAATACAGTAGGGGCAATATCCGTGACATGAGTAAACTGGGAGCGGACTTCTCCCTTGGCTTTGATCCGCGTTGGCCAATGCAAAACTACACCGTTCGTGGTTCCGCCGTAGTGCGATGCGATTTGCTTGGTCCATTGGAACGGAGTGTCGCCAGCCCACGCCCAACCAATCGCATAATGCGGGAACGTGCTCGGGTCGCCCCAATCGTCCAGATGAGGCATATTGATCTCGGCGGTGTTAATAATTCCATTCAGTGCCATCATCTCGTTATAGGCGCCTTCCGGTCCACCTTCTGCGCTGGCTCCGTTGTCGCCCTCACGTCCATCTCCTGGAGGGCATCAACCAGTCGTCCTACCTGTTCATCGGTGTGCTCGGCAAAACCGGCGAAAGTTTCCATTTGGCGGGCTTCGAGTTTTTTCTGATCTGGTGTTTGCGAATCCCACGAAGGAATCTCCTTGGGCCGCTTCGTTAGCTCTGTATTCGCCGGGATGACGCCCATTTGTTTTTGCTTGGCAAATGTCTGATCGCGAAGTGCGTCCCAACCCTGATCAAACTTACCCTTGTATCGATCGATGTAATCCTTCGGCACATGGTGCGGAGCGTGCAGTGCGCCGGTGGCAAAATAGACAAAGAAGGGCTTGTCTGGCGTCAACGAGTGTTGCGCCTGCATCCAGGCGATCGCCTGGTTCGTCATATCAACGGTAAAATGGTAATTGGGATCGTGCGGCGGCTCTACTCGATTGGTTCCGTCGAAAATGGCAGGCGCCCATTGATTGGTCTCGCCACCGATGAAACCGTAAAATTTATCGAAACCGGAATGCGTCGGCCAACGATCTAGCGGTCCGGAAACGGACACCTCCCACGGCGGCGTTTCGTGATACTTGCCAAACGCGGCGGTGCTGTAGCCGTTGAGTCGCAAAATCTCCGCGAGTGGTGAAACACTTTGCGGACGGATTCCAGTATTGCCAGGAAATCCGGTGGCGAGTTCCATGATCGCGCCCGCGTTGTTGACGTGATGATTACGTCCCGTTAGCAACGCGGTGCGAGTCGGCGAACAAAGCGCGGTGGTATGAAAGTCGTTATAACGAAGGCCAGTCGCCGCCAGCTTATCCAGTGTTGGCATCTTGCACGGGCCGCCAAACGTGCTCGATTGACCGAAACCGATATCATCGAGCAACACAACGACAACATTCGGCGCTCCCTTGGGCGCCTTAACCTCAAAGCGCGGCGGCGCCTTCACATTCCGCGCGTCCAGCTCCGTGATAGTTGGCAGCTGAGGCTCGGGGACCGGCAGGACGGTCCGATCGATCTGTTGCGCCGCTATTGCTAGCGGGAGCAAGCTCACTATTACGGTTAGAAAATGTATCACCGACCAATTCTTCGTTACGACTTCTGATTTCATAGGTCTTGGGTTGATCCTCCCCATTTCACTTACTCTTGGATTTGCTCAAATGATTGTGAGACAGCTATGGCTAACTCCTGTTCATTTAGGTGTAGCCCAGCTTTGGTGCAACCACTTGCCAAAACGGCGTTGCAAGCTCTGAGTGGTAGCGTTCAAAAGTAATAAACGACGGTCACACCTACTTGAAACCTTTTCGCTCCGCTACTGAGTGGCTTTTGAAATGTAGCGCTAAGCACGACCGGGACGTGTGAAAGACGTTTCGCTATGCCTGCGGTCAGAGTGTGAGCCCATCGATCGCCAGTATTGAAATCCAGCACGGTCCGATATTTTGCGCTTACCGACCAGTGCTGTGGAAGGATGAACGTGGCAGGTACCGACATATCCAAAAAACTGTGCGGCCGAGTATTATCTTCTTCGGCAATGGAATGGTTGTACTCGGCATTGGCTGTCAAGCTGAACCAGTCCGTGAAGTCGTGGGCAACTCCCCAGCCCCACTTCAATCGCCACACGTTTTCTGCAAAAGCGGGATCTGAAGCGGTGTCGGCATGCAACTCAACGCCACCAGCGGTCCTCCACTTGTCGTTCAAACGAAACGCGGTGCCTGTCCCAAACTCCACGTCGCCCACACCTCCGGTATCACGTTGATCTGATCCCCCATCAGTTCTGTTGTAGACAAAGGGCAACTTGAAACGTATCGCCCAATCCTGACAGTCACTGACACGCCAGCCCCACAACCCGGTGAATGTCCAGTTCCCCCTTTCAGCGCCATCTTTGAATTGATCCCACTCTGATTCCAGCGAGACGTGAGTTACGAGCAAGGTCGGATCATTTAATTGTTTCAATTCATCTGCCGTTGTGGGATTAGGCCGTGGTTCAGCTCCAACTCCGTGGTCATACGCAGGTAGTAGCAGCGTAACCATGAGGAAGCACTTTGAGATAACACGCATCAATCCAATGACGTTGTCTGCAGGCACGAGCTACAACACGGACGAGACTTTCGATGAATCTGGAGTTTAGTTCGTTTCTTTCGACAGATGGTCCAACGTCCTGGTCATGGGTTCGCTGGGAATCCGGACAACGCCTGCAAAGGGATAGTCGAGTTCGAGGATGATAAACACCGCGCACGCGACGGAGAACGCGCCAGCGAACAGTGCAAGAGTGCTTGTAGCGTTCGCGGGCGCCAGAACAGTAAAGCCGAGGAAAATCACTACAAGCCATATTACCAATGCAATGAGCAACGGCTTCGAAACTGATGAAACCGCCTGCGCTTGCACCAGAGATCGAAGCTCCGCCAACTGCACCATGAGCGTAACCGCCTGTGCCTTCAGAGCACGTTGCGGTTCATCCTGCGGCGCGAGTCGACTAATCGCGGCGTAAACAGCGTCTCCCATCTGCTCGTTGGGCTCTAGCCTAGCCGGCCGCCGTCCGTCTGGCGGCCAAGTACGACGCACGCCTTCTGCCACCGAGTCGCGAAGTGCACGGCGCGCGTCCACGGTTTGCGGTCCGTAAAGCACAAGTATGCGATTGAGCAGAGCGATCTTCGCAGACATTTGGATCACTTCGCTTCGCGCGGTGTCGAAAGAATTCTTGGCTGAACTAACGAGGAGCCCCAAAAGTAGAGCTGTCATAGTCGCGACAAGTCCGAGCGCGAGTTTGACGGCTTCCCTGGAGTCGGTGCTGAGGTGCTCAGCGGGAACCAGCCGGCGCAGACGCGCACCCACTAGTATCACGCCGACAAGTCCCGCCAAGAGAATTGCAGCAATAATGATAATCATTCCGCCATTTCCTCGCGATCACTTCACAATGGTAGATCTGACATCGTCAGCCAAGACATAAATATCTTTGCTCGTGTTTACCGTGAAACACGACTGCAGGCAATTCAGTCATCACGCCCGGGTGCGACCCTCATCTTCACCGACCGCCCGGTGGATTCATCCGCGTCAATGTGCAGGTGACAATCCACGTGAGGCTCCAGATCGCCCTCGACTGTCAATCCTTTTGATGTAACCCAGTGGCTAGGCAGCCGACTCGGAGTGTACTTCTCGATGGTCGTTCCTTAGATCAGCATCTGGCAAATGAGAATCTAGGAACCCGAGCGCATGCGGCACCTTGATCACGCGCACGCCAGCCTTGTTTCCAGCTGGCACGAGTGCAGGAGCGCATCGGGTGATGCCATGCGCAATGCATCCACCACGACCTGGTTAAGATCCACCGACCGGCGCGCCATCTGTTCCTTCTTGACCATGCCGCGAATGCCGCGAACCACGTCACTGGCACGGCGACCATCTGAAATGATGTCGCCGAGCAGTTCGCGAATCTCGCGTAGATTGACGTCGCCCTGATCGATAAAACGCTGTCCTGCTGCGGCATTACTGAGAATTCCAGACAACGGCTGATTCAACTCATGAGCAATGGATGCGGACATTTCACCCATCAACGCCACGCGACTCAGATGCGATAGCTCTGCGCGATCGCGCTGCGCATCGAGTTCGGCCTGCTTACGCGCAGTGATATCGATGCTGATTCCCAAAAGCCGTGAGGGTTTTCCGGCGCTATCAAAGTGAATGCGTCCGCGTGTTGACATCCAACGTACGATTCCGTCGGGTAAAACGAGCCGGTACTCCGATTCGTAGTCCTTTCCGTCGCGAAGCGCGTCATTGATGGTCTGCCGGATTCGGCTGCGGTCCTCTGGGTGTACTTGAGACATCAAATCTTCAAAGCTGACCTTTCCCGTCGACGGCCAGCCCAGAACTGCTCGCCGCGCGTTCGTAGCCCAGATCTCATTCGTCGCCAGGTGCCATTCCCAAATTCCGAAGTTAACCGCGGCCGCCGCCAATCGCATGCGCTCCTCACTTTGTCTTAACGCCTCATCTTTGGTCATCAATTCCGTGACGTCCACGCACGATCCGATGTACCCGGCGAATGTTCCTTGTGCGTCATAGCGTGGGACGCCCTGGTCCGATATCCAGCGATACTCGCCATCGTCTCGTCTCAAGCGGTATTGCATCACGAATGGCTGCCGCGCGTCGAATGCGCTGGTGTAAACCTGCAGGCATCTTTCCAGGTCATCTTGATGCACGCCTTCAGCCCAGCCGTTTCCAAGCTCCTGTTCCGTGCTGCGGCCAGTAAAATCCAGCCATGGCTTGTTAAAGAAAGTGCAGAGCTTGTCGGTACCGGCCATCCAGATAAGAACGGGCGCGGCATCCGCCACGATCCGAAACCGCGACTCGCTTTCGCGCAACTCCGTCTGTAGAGTTACTCCTCCATCACTGTCGCCAGAAACAACAGCGGAATCGCAAGAACGATGAGAAATATTTGAATTGAAAGCGCGTTTTGTTCGGGCGTTTCGCCTGAGAATGGTCCATGGCCGTGGGATGCACTCCAAATCGCCAGGAAGCCGATAATTGAAATGGCAGCGCTTGCTCCCAGCGCGCCGAATCGTACCGCCGCCCAAATTAAAAATGGCAGGGGGAGAAAAAGAAGAGCCAAGTGGACGCCAGCTCTAAACTCGTAAAGTACAACGTAGCCGACCAACAACAGACCGAAAAAGAGAATACCTGCTTCCAAATAATGCGAGAGTTGGGCCGTTCGCAGGGCCAAAATTCCGGTTGTCGCCCACGTGACTATCAACGGCACGATTATTAATGCCGCGAGCGCATTTGAGAAGAGCCGTATCCGGATTAGCTCCCAGTAACCGCCTTCCCCCAATGATTCGATACGACAAACGCTGCGTCCAAAAACGAGGAGAAAAACGGACCAATGAATACGACGCAAAGACAAAAAAGGCCCACGCTGCGAAGCGTTGTGAAACGAATAGGCCCGCCCACGAGGTAGCGCATCAACCCGGCGCCGATCAGTGCTTCGCAGGAGTTGCTGATAAACCAGCACAAAATCATGAGCGGTGGAACGTGACTCTGCAATTGTGCCGCCAAATGCGCTGGAAGCGCAGCGGATAGCACCAGCCACCACTTGCGCGGCGGCGTCAACAAAAGCGCCGCGACAAGAACAGAATTCGGAGGCCAAAGAACGGAGACAGGATGAGGTTTAAACGTGAGTGCAAAACCGATCTTGCAACCAAGATAATATCCAGCGAACACCCACAACGCGGTCGCTAAAAGATGCTGATCAAAAATCGTGCTGAGAGTGCTCCCATTCTGCGGTTCTGATTGAGGTTCCGCGACCGCGAAAGAAACAGAACCGCTTTTCATCCTCAGCGACCCTCAGTTTATCCCAGCACTTGATTTGGAGGGGAACTCTTTGTCGTGAAATGGAGAAGATCTTCTTCGGAAAGATCGAGCAGAAAGTAATACAGGTGCGATTGCGGTGCATACAACCATAAGATTGCATGCCCTTAGATGCCTTCTTTCCGCGGCCACCCCGGATTATACGATGGCATGCCGTTCAAGAGGAAACGTTATTTTGTGCACATCTTCCACGCCGGCGAGGTGAGTTGGCTCATTTAAGTGCCAGGGAGGGGACTCGAACCCCTACGGATTTCTCCACCAGATCCTAAGTCTGGCGCGTCTGCCAATTCCGCCACCCTGGCCTGGTTTGCTACCTATGAATTAATAAATGTTAACCAATTTATTGACTCTCGTATAGGCCGGCTCGTGCAAATAACCAATTCTGAATTTGGCGCTTGATCCGCTGCGAAAACTTCAGCTTCCAGCGACCACGAATGTGTAAGGCCTTTTAAGAGCTAGACGAATGATCCACATGGCTATGCTGCCTCCGGGACAAAAAGTAGTCCGGCCGGTGCTGAGCTGCTGTCTTTCGTCAATGCGTGGCGCAACTTCGATAACGCTCGTGCTTGAAGCTGCCGTATCCGCTCACGCGTGACGCCAATCGCTTTACCGACTTGCTCAAGCGTTTTCGGTTGGCCGCCATGCAAGCCAAAGCGTTCCAAAACGATCTTCTTTTCACGATCATCAAGAACCTTTAGCGCCGCTTTGAGGTGAACTTGTAAGTCGCGATCGCACAACCATTCGTACGACGTCTGGGCATCTTCGTCTGCAATTATCTCGCCGAACTCGACGGAATCATCATCGGCAACTGCTGCGTCAAGTGACACTGGGCGGACCGAGCCGTTCCTTAGTTCCCCCACTCTCTCCGGTCGCATGCCGATCGCTTCCGCGAGCTCATCGTCACTCGGCTCGCGGCCGAGGTCGTGCGCCATTTCAAACGCAACGCGCCGGACTTTCGAAATCTTTTCAAGCAGATGAACGGGCAAACGGATCGCCTTGACCTGATTCGAAAGCGCTAACTTGATGGATTGCTTGATCCACCACGCAGCATACGTGCTCAGCTTTGCACCTTTGCGCGGATCGAATCGCTCCACCGCCTTCGTCAATCCAATCGTACCTTCCGAAATCAAGTCTGACAGCGGCAGTCCGAAATTGAGATAATCCTGGGCGATCGTTACGACTAACCGCAAGTTTGAACGGATCATCTGGTCACGTGCCGCCTTATCTCCGTTCCTGATTTTTGTCGCCAACGCCAACTCTTGTTCGCCGCTGAGAAGTGGGATCTGGCCGATCTCAGCCAGATACTTGTTTAATCCGGTATCAACACGCTGTGCAATGGCATTAGGCTTCATATTGTGCGCACCATAGACGGCACGGCCATCGAACCGCCATTGAACATGCGACAGATTTTCGAGCGACGCTGACGAGTTAATGCTGGCTCTTACTTTCGGGTCAGAAGCAAATACCACGCATGCGCTGTGGCAACGGCCCCTCGCCTGAGACTAACTTTAACACCGTGAAAACAAAGGCGGTATTTAGCTTGGTTGGAGCGGTCTTTTTTGCTGCGACCAGTCAGAGGCTTGTGGCAGCTGGTCACGGCGGTGGAGGTGGAGGATTTGGAGGTGGCGGATTTCACGGTAGCGGACCCAGTGGTGGCGGACACGTCGCCGGCGGAGTCGGCAACCGCGGTGGCGGCGTCGGCTTTGGCGGGATGCGCGTTCCCGCTCGTGTTTCCAGCTTTGAGGGGGCAGGACCACGCTTTTCCACATTTGGGCATCCGTCGCACGTGCAGCCTGAGCCGAGCAGTTCTTCGATGAAAGCGTCGCGCCCGGCGATCGCCAGTCAGTCGGATCAGCGGTTCGCGAATCTGCGCAATCACGTCGTGACGCGGCATGATGCGAACTGGCACGGCGATTGGGACCGGCGACATGCCCACTTTCAGAATGCTCGCTTCTTTGTCTTTATCGATGGGTTTTGGTGCGGACTAGATGCCGGATTCTTTCCTTGGGACTACCTTCCATATTACCCAAATGACTATTACCCGTACGATTACTACACGGACCTTGACCCGTACGATTATAACAGCGCCAATTATGGGGTTGACGCCACCGATAGCGCGACAGT
>QHOX01000009.1 GCA_003219465.1 Verrucomicrobiota bacterium
GAACGGATCGCTCGATCGTTCCTTTGGGAACGGCGGCATCGTGACGACGACTTTTCCCGAGGGTAGTTACGCGTTCGACGTGGCTTTGCAGCCTGACGGCAAGATTGTTGCCGCCGGGACCGTCTTCGTAGATTTCATTCCTGGCGAGCCTTCCAATACCGATTTTGCGCTGGCGCGTTACAACCCGGATGGAACTCCGGACGCTGCCTTTGGCAGTGGCGGCCAGGTTTCAACCGATTTTGTAGGTATGGAAGACGATGCCTTTTCGGTCTTGATCCAATCCGACGGAAAAATTGTCGCAGTCGGCTCCGCCAATAGTCCTGCAACTTACTACGACTTCGCCGCCGTGCGTTATCTCAGTAATGGCACGATCGATACGGCATTTGGCGTCGCCGGAAAAGTGAGCACCGACTTCGGCGATCATAACTTTGATCGTGCGCAGTCGGCTGCTCTGCAGTCGGATGGCAAGATCGTCGCGGCTGGATTTGCTATCTCCCAAAACGGGTTAAGCGAAAATTTCGCCGTCGCGCGTTATACCGCAAACGGCGTCCTCGACACCACCTTTAGTCGCGACGGGATTACCCAGATCGATTTTGGTAACTGCTGTCAGAGCGCTTACCAGGTCCTCCTGCAAAGCGACGGGAAAATCATCACCGTCGGATATCCGAACACCGAAGATTCCGATTCCGACTTCTTGCTGGCGCGTTTGAATCCGCGCGGCTCACTCGACCCGACCTTCGGTGTCGGCGGCAGAGTGCGCACGTCATTTGGCGATCTCAATGGTGGAGCCAACGGGGCCGTTCTTCAGTCCGACGGGAAGATTGTGGCCGTCGGATTTCAAGCCACCTTTAGTAATCAATGGAGCAACTTTGCGCTGGCCCGCTACGTTGGCGCAAACTAAGTCGCCTTTGCGTTCACGCTGGAAGCCTAAGCTACACAACCCGTAGCCAAACAGAGCTTCAGGCTACTCTCACGACCTGCTCAATCTCGGTTACCACTCGATCGAGTTCGTCGATGAGATCGGCGTGATCGCCGTGCTGGCGAAACGCGGTAACAAGCGTTCGGTAATACCAGAGGGTGCCGTCCTTTTTCCCACTGAACCGCTCGAACACCTCCAGACCGTGCCTTCGCAACTCGGCCAGAATCGCCCGCGTGTTATGCAATTTGTCTGACGCGGACACCAGCCGTGTGGAAGAATCCGATTTTTTGAGGTGCTCGATGTAAGCACGTTTTCGTTCCAGCCACGGCGGCTTTGGGGTTTCGCAAGTATCGGTACAACCATCAACGATCCTGGCCACGTCATCGCCGAATTTCTCCCGGATATCGCGCAATCGTTCCGCGCCGCCGCAATCTTCGACTGTGTCATGAAGAAGGGCGCCGATCGCTTCGGTTTCAGTTGCGCTGTACTCCATTGCGATGGCAGTCACGCCAAGGATATGTGCAGTGAACGGGATCCCCGTTTTTTTGCGCATCTGATCACCATGCGCCCGCGTCGCGTAAATTAGGGCTTCCTCAAACTTCGCCGACAGCTTCATGTTCGATGTTTGGCTTTCTGCCACCTGTCCGCATGCGTCTTTGTGAATCCCTCCTCGTAGCCATGTTCAAACGCGAGATTCCAGTCCTGTTTGTTGCCCGACCCCTGCCGCTGAAAATAATTCTCGGCGATCATGTTCACCTCTGCCGGCGCCGACAATTTCGCGTTGCCTGGCGCTTGCTCTCCCGCTTTCTCTCCGATCCAATACGCCGCCCGTTCCTCCGGTGTTCGGCCGTGAACGGCGCGATGCGCGTAGAACGTGGTCACACCGCACACCAGAAACGCAGCCACCGCCATCATCACAAAAAACCGCACCGGTTTGAACTCTCTGGGCATGACTGCCACTCAACGTCCGTCAAAAAGTTGTGTCAATGTTTGCAATCTATGGATGAATCTCTGCGTCCTCTGTGGTTTCGGTTCTATTTTGAGGTTCGATGTTGAGTTTTCGCTGTTTCCGTCTTGACGGACGCCGCCGATCACGGATTCAATTAACGTTAATCGCGATCTGATGTACGGGGGGCGCATTACCAACGAGGAAAGGTCGGCGATCAGCACGTACGTCGGTGCTGGCATCGCCATCGTGCTCGCCGTGGTCGGGATCTACTTCTTCTTTCTGACACAGAAGGAAAAAAAGGAGACCACAACTTTCGATCCGAACCGGCCCATCCCTAGCGACACCGTTTTGAAAAGCCGGTTAAAGGCGGAGGAATACGCCGTGGTGCGGGGGAACGGCTCTCAAACGCCTTTTCAAAATGAGTTCTGGAACAACGAGAAAACCGGCATCTACGTCGATGTCGTTACCGGTGAACCGCTCTTCGCTTCAGTCGACAAATTCGATGGCAAAGTCGGCCTGCCCACGTTCACAAAACCAATCTCGAAAGATCTCCTCATCGAAGTGCCAGACAGCTCAAACGAGATGCAACGGACGCAGGTGCGCGCCAAGCGAAGTAACGCTCGCCTCGGCCATGTCTTTCCCGACCCGCAATCGCCCACCGGGCAGCGTTACGTGGTTTATTCTGCCGCCTTCCATTTCGTTCCGATCGAAGACATGAAAGACAGAGGTTACCAAGCGTACCTCGCGCTTGTTGACAAAAAGTAGACTCTCTGGCAGCGCCTTTACGGGGCACGCCGTAATCTCGGCGACGCTGCGCCCTGTCTTAAGAAGCACGATTTGGAACCAATAGGGCGTGGCGACAAAATTAGAGCCGTGCAAATCTGTGTGATCCGTGGCTATAAACATCCGCGCGATTTTCTTCGGCAACTTCGCAGTCATCGTCGGGTTAAATCCGCCAAGACAACCCAAGGGATATCGTCATGGAAAAAAAACTTATAATGATAACATTGGCGGTGTTCGCATTCGCGTTTGGAACTACTCCACGCTCGAACGCCGGCACCGATATGGTTGAGCCTTACCGCGCACCGGCGCCAAGATACAATTACGTGCCGCCGCCGCGGCCTGTTCTATACGTTCCTCCACCGGTGGTGGGCGTCGCCATCGGCCCGCGCTTCTGGGGACCGCGGTTTGGGTTTTTCCGTGGCCACCGATTCTTCGGCCGCCACGCTTTCCGGCGCGGTCATCACCATCACTGACGTTAATCAAGAACCTGTAGGTCGCTCGTGTTGACCGCGACCCCGATGCCGCCTAGCGATCTGCTTGCTCAGATTTAGTTTTCATTTCCGGAAATCCCGCTTGCTTCAATTCCTGATTCAACGCGGGAAGATCGGATTCGAGTAATTCGTGCCACGCGTCCATCATCGGTCCGACTCTTGTTTCAAGAGCCGCGACGGCAGCTTCGCTCGCGGCCGTCGGCGCAGCGTCTGCTGCCTGGATATCGTCGAACAGATGCGTCGTCGATTCCGAGACGAAAAGCGAGGGCGGCGCGCCTGGCCGCGGACGCGGTGGCCCAAATTTCATGAGTGTTTGAGTGAACGAGTCCAGTTTTTGCGTGACGTCAGGTCGCTCCGCGGCCCGTGCTTTGAGTTTCGTTAACTGCTCGACGATTTCGTCAAATGTTTCGCCGAGTGGCGCGAGTTTGAGCCGCAGCTGATACAACCGCCACGAGAGATCGAACTGTTCCTGAAGATCAGCAGCCGACGCCTTAACGCGCGGATCCATTACGAACGTCAACGGTTGGCTGAAAGCTTGGCCGTCAACCGTGAGCGTAACCGTGTAATTACCCGGCGCGACCCAAGGCGATGTTGCTTCCGGCGCCGTGTTGCGATACGTCGCCGAAATTGGAAACTCCGGTTCCACATTCGGGACGGGTGTGTAATGCATGTCCCACAGAAACCGGTGCCTGCCTGCTTTCGTGGAAAGCGATCGCGGCGGCCGAATCCAGTAGCTGGGAACTCGGAGTCGCTTCGGATTCGCCTCGAGCGGCTTATCCGCGCTCGAATATTTTCTGACCAGCTGGCCTTTACCGTCTTTGATCTCGATGGTTACCGGGCCGCTCGCATCTTTGGAAAGGTAATAATCGATCATTGCGCCGTCTGGCGGATTTTCGCCGGCGGGTTCGTCCGGCGGCAACGGCGTGTCCGTGTTCAGGTTCGCGCGAACGCGCAACGCAGTCTGCGGCTTGAACAGCAGATCTTCGCGCTGGTTCCCATTGAACTGCCGGAGCGGCGTGATGTTGTCGAGAATCCAGAACCCGCGACCATGCGTCGCGACAACGAGGTCGTCGTTTTTAACGATCAGATCGCGCACTGAGGTCGGGGGCAGATTCAATCGCAACGACTCCCAGTTCGCGCCGTCATTAAATGATAGGTAAACGCCTTTTTCGGCTCCGGCGAACAGGAGCCCTTTCCGTTCCGGATCTTCGCGAACTGCGTTTATGATTTGGCCGGCCGGTATTCCGTTCACGATCTCGGTCCAGGTCTTGCCGCTGTCGTGCGTCGCAAAAATGTGCGGCCGCAGAACGTCGATCCGCAGCGTGTTGACCGCTGCGTAAGCGGTGTTCGCGGCGAAATGTCCGGCTTCGATCAGCGAAATCTTCTGCCAGGCCGAAATGTTTGGCGGCGTGACGTTGCTCCAGGTTTTTCCGCTGTCGGTCGTGAGATGAATCAAGCCGTCATCGGTCCCGCACCAGATCCGGTTCGCGTCGAGCGGTGACGGCGCGACTGTGTAAATCACGCCGCGCCGATGCGCCTGCTTTGTCGCATCATTTTTGTATTTTCCAATGCTCGTAGGGAGTTCGTAATTCGGCCGCGACAAATCCGGACTGATCTTTTCCCAGTGATCGCCGTGATCGCGTGTTTGCCACAGCGTGTTTCCAGCGAAAAAAAGCAAATGCGGATCGAGCGGCGAAAAGACAACCGGCTCGGTCCGCAACATCCGGAAATCTTCCGTTTGCACCGGCACTGGCAGAATATTTTGCGCCTGACCGGTGCGCCGATCGAAGCACGTCAGTTTCCCGCCGATGATGATGTCGGGATCGAGCGGGTTGGCGACAACGTAACCATATTCCTCCGCCGCGACCGGTCGCCAGTCACGAAACGTGATTCGGCCTTCGTCGCCGCGACTTTTGATTCCGACCGAACCGCTTTCCTGCTGTCCGCTGTAAAGCTGATACGGGAACGAATTGTCGGCACTCACGTGGTACAACTGCGCCGTCGGCTGGTTATACCACGAGCTCCAGGTCTTTCCACCGTTCACAGTAACGATCGCCCCTTGGTCCGAGCCCAACAGAATGATGTCGGGATTATTCGGATTGATCCAAATATTTTGATAATCGTCGCCGCCTGGCGCACCACGCCAGCCGTCCCAGGTTTTGCCGCCGTCCGTCGATTTCCAACAAACAATGCTGGCCGAGTAAACGATCTGCGAATTTTTCGGATCAAACCGCACCACCGGCAGATCGCCGCCGCCAATCCCGAGGCCGGGTCGCGGATCGTCGGTCGTGCCGTTCCAGGTTTCGCCGCCGTCATCCGATCGATAAAGTTTAGCGATCGTCTTTGTCCGGACCGCGGCGAACAATGTTTTCGGCGCGCTCGGCGCAATCGCGATGTTCGCCTGCACGATGTTGCCTGGCAGTCCTTTGTTTAACTGTCCCCACGTCTTTCCGCCGTCGATGGATTTGAAGATGCCGCCGCCGTCGCCATTGAACACGCCGTTTTCCCACGGGGCTTCGCGCGATTCCCACAACGCAGCATAAACAATCTGGGGATTGCTCGGATCGATCTGCACATCGCTCGCGCCGACGTTCTCATCGCGATAAAGAACTTTCTCGAACGTTTTTCCGCCATCGAGCGATCGATAAACGCCGCGCTCCTCGTTAGGCCCGTAGGGATGACCGGCGACTGCAACAAAAACTCTATCCGGATTTTTCGGATCGACCGCCAACTGCGGGATCTGTTGGCCGTCACGCAATCCGAGATGAATCCATGTCTTTCCGGCGTCAGTCGATTTGTAAATACCGTCGTCGACCGAAAGATCAGGCCGATGTAATCCTTCACCGCTGCCAGCGTAAACAACGTTCGGATTTGAAATTGAAACCGCGATCGCACCGATCGACGCCGTCGGCTGATCATCGAAAATCGGCTGCCAAGTCCGGCCGTAATCGATCGATTTAAAAACGCCGCCGTTCACCGGCGCCATGTAAAAAACATTCGGCTGCGACGGCACACCGCAGATCCCGCGTGTTCGCCCGCCCCGGTAGGGTCCAATGTTCCGCCACCGCAGAATCGAGTCGAACTCCCCGGAGCGTGCCTGTCCAACTCCCAAAAGAATCGCGAACCCGATTGCGATTGCAGTTCGGATCGATCGCATAAGGCGCCACTCTCTTCTGCGATGACGACAGGTGCAACGCTGTAAGCCTGCTCGGAAACGAGTGAATGGAACCGCCGGGCGGCGCGCAGGCGCATTTCATCCGAAGCTGCGCCTTCGCGACTGCCGTGACGGCTCTTCAAAGGTTAAAAACGCTTAACCTTTTACCACCTTGGCAGAGTCATTCCCCCAGCTTAATGGACGCGCCCTACTTATGAGAACCATCAAATATCTCCTACTTCTCAGCTCTTTCGGGGCGGCGACTGCTTTCGGGCAGACCATCACCTGGACAGCTGCGACCAACCCTCACATCGTCCAAGGGACCTACACGGTGCCGACCGGACAAACCCTGGTCATGGAGCCGGGCGTCATCGTGCAGATCCAGCCGAACAGCACGCTGCTTGTCTATGGAACGGTTATTGCCAACGGCACGACGACGAGTCACGTCACGATCACAGGCGCCGACAACTACTCGGCGAGTATCGACGCCAAAGGTGCTCTGAACTTCGCTTTCACCGATGTGAAGGCAAAGGTCGTGCCGGATGACAACGGCGTGCTGTTGTTCTCGGACTGCACCTTCTCGAGTAACGGCACCGTCTTTAACGGCACCGTGATTCAGGCTACCGGCACCCGCGCACCGTATCTGCAGTTGGATCGTTGCGCTTTCACAGGCGACGGAACGTTTGCCAGCGCCAGTCTTTACCTTGCTTACGCAACGGTCGTCTTGCGTGACACCTCCTTCACGAACGCGTCGTATTGCAGCGTATCCCCTGGTTATCTGTTTGTCGATAACGTCACCTCCGATGGCTCAACTCAGTTCGGTCTGAACCTCGGTTCCGATTCCGATCTGTTCATCGACAACGTGAGCGTTACGAATGCAAGCTACGCGGGCCTACAACTCTCGGGCGACACCCGCAACGGCACCAACGTCCTCATCGGCACCAACGTGACTCTGGAAGGCAACGAGTTCCCAATCCATTTGACCACCGCCGGCCTTTATGCCGGCAGTAGCGTTCCGGTCACTGGTAACGTTAACAACGCTATCCATGTTTCGGAATTTGCCGGCGTAGGTGGTCACTGGCCTAAGTTCGGCATCCCGTACTACAATGATGGAGCGCCGCTCACCGTCTCCGTGCTGCTTCGAATCGATCCGGGCGTTACCATCAACATGGCGCCTTTCCTACATGAACGACATTGGCTTCGCCGATGGGATGCGCGCCTACGGCACGCCGGCCGAACCCATCCTTTTCCAACGCGCCAACGCAGTTCAAAGCTGGTATGACCTGCACTCTGACCGCGACGAGGGTGGCCGCATGCGTCACGTGATTGTAGATGGCAGCAGCGACGGCGTGAACGGCGGCGCGTGGCGTCTTGAGAATTGTACCTTCCGCAATAACGGCATTGGCACGAGCGGGAACGCGATTGTCACCGGTTCTCAGTACCTCGGTAACGGCACTGGTAATAGCGCCGCCGGCAATCTCAGCAGCCCCACCAACCCAAACAGCTTTGTGGGCAACACCGTGGGTGTAAACTCGGCCGATAACGCGGCCAATATCTGGTGGGGCTCACCTACTGGTCCGACTACTTCGCGTAACCCCGGCGGCAGAGGGGATAGTCTTCTTTCCCAGCTCACGCCGTTCACTCCTTTCCTGACTGCGGCGCCGAGTTATGCCGATACTCCGCCCGAGGTAAAGCTGTTGCGTCCTTCCTTCCAGATGGATCCCGGCTCCAAGGTCACCCTGCGCTGGACCTCGACCGATGACGTGGGAATCGTCTCGCATACTATTCTTTTCTCGCCGGTTGGAAACGTCTCCAGCTCGTTCCAAACCGTTGCCACTCTTCCGGCCACTCAGCAGACCTATGAATGGACAGTACCGGCAATTGGTTTCCAAGTGGCGGGCCAGAACGCCTTCATCAAAGTGGTGGCGAAAGATACAACCGGGAAACAGGTTTCGATGAGTGGGAAATCCTCATCCCGACTAACGACATTGCCGGCACGGTGCAATTTACCATGACCGCCGGTCAAATCTTTGAGCCCGGACAAATGATGTCCTCGGTTTATACGACCAGTGGGATCAATCGCTATCTCACCCGGGTGGAATATTACATTGAAGATGTGCGCGGCGAGACTCGCAAGATGTCTGGTCGCGGGGCCAGCATGGAAGGCCTGCCCTTCTACAGCCCCGATACCGCCCGCTACGTCGTCTCCTACGGCGACACGACAAACCATCGCAAGTATTGGTACAGTCCGCTTTTCAAAATTCGCCCTAACTCTCTTCTCGGCGATGCCCCGCCGGCGGCAACTCTTATCTCACCCGCGGCTGGCGCGAGCTTCTCGCCTGGCACCGTTGTGCCGATCACCTGGAGCGCGACTGACGATGAAGGCGTCCGGTTGATTGATATCGTGGCCTCATTCGATGGTGCTCGCACCTGGCAACCGATCGCGGTTAATCTTCTAGGCACAACCACGAGTTATAATTGGCAACTTGCGCCCGGCACCGGCTCGGCGGACGTCCGCGTCATGGTTATTGCCAAAGATTCGCGTTTCCAAAGCTCTTCCGATGGGTCGACCCGCATGTTCTCGACCAATGGGGGAGGCACCACTACCGACACCGTGACGATCAGCCGCGCGACCTATTCCACTTCGAAGGGCAAGCTTCAGGTCCAGGCCAGCAGCTCTGCGGGTCCAAGCGCGGTGCTGCAAGTCTTTAATACTTCCACGAATGTGCTTATTGGCACTTTGCCTTCCACTGGCAGAGGATCGTTCCGTGTCAGTCCGGCACCGACTAACATTACGGTGAAAAGCAGTCTTGGTGGCAGCGCCAGCGCCGCCGTGGTCACTCGCCGGTAATGCACCAGGCTTTTGCTTGATCACTTTTGGCGGCCGGGAACGTTGTTCCCGGCTGCCATCGGTGTTGTCGTAGCGAGGCCGTAATCTGGCGCGGAGAAAGACTTAGTCTAAGGCAAAACATGGGAAAGGTAACGATCACGTCACCTATTGCAGTTTGCGGGAGGCAACTCAACGGGCAACGCTAGCGCCATGATAACAGGCCATCATTTTTTCAAATCTGCGGTGGTAGCGTTCGCCGCCTTCCGGCATCAATTTAACTCTAAACTTGCTCTTAGCCTCGCTTTGTTCGCGGTCCTCGCAGCCAGCGCCGCGGCGCAGACGACGCCGCTCAAAACCTTTCCGATTCGTGGAGGCAGCCAGCCGTTCGCGATCACCATGGGCGAAGACGGCAACTTCTGGTTCACACTTTCCAACAGCAGCAAAGTCGCCCGGATCACTCCACGCGGCAGCATCAATTACTTCAGGACGCCGAGCCTGAGCAATCCGGCATTCATCACGCCGGGGCCAGACGGCAACATCTGGTTCGGCGAAGGCTCGACGGGCAAAATTGCTTCGGTTACGCCGGATGGAATCATCACGGAATATCAATTCTCATTTTTCGGCGTCAGCGTGGGCATCACCACCGGGTCCGATGGCAACATCTGGTTTACCGACCAGACCGATCATGCCGTCTGGCGTTACGAGCTGTCGAGCGGCAGGTTCACGGAATTCCGAACACCCACCCCCAATTCCTTTCCGGGCGATATTACCACTGGCTCTGATGGAAACATATGGTTTACCGAGCAGGCAGTGGACAAGTTCGGCCGCATCACTCCACAAGGAGTTATCACCGAGTTCACCGGAGTGAGCGCTCCGACCTCCATCGCTGCGGGACCCGACGGCAATCTGTGGATCGCGAGTGCCTTCACACCACAAGTCGCCCGAGTCACTCCCGCGCTCGCCATCACGATTTTCCCCACGCCCGCCACGCCGACGATGATCCGGCCCGGGAACGCGAATAATTTGCTCTTCACAGAATTCAGCGCCAACAAGATCGCCTCGATCACAACCAACGGGGTGGTGACCGAATCGCCGGAATTCGTTAATAGCGCGCCGGAGGGAATTATCGCGGGCGTTGCCTCACGCGTCTGGTTCCTTGGCGTCGGCACAAACAGGGTCTACGAGACCGTCATCCCGCGTTAGAAATATTCCGCCCCGCTGCAAAATTGTAGAGGTGGCTGCGGGCAGTTTCCGCGTCAGCAGCAGCCTCGGCAATATCACGGTAAAGAACCAGCCTCGGCAACAACTCGTCACTAGCCGCTATTTATTTCGCCACTGCGCGAGCTTTGGGGTTTTGCGCGTGAAAATGCCGGCGAAGAAACCCGACACTCCACGCGAATAGCTATGATGGTAAGCCGTGGCGGGCAATGGTCTCCATCTGGTCGCAAAACCGATCGAGCTCGCCCAGCGTGGTGTAAACGTTTGGCGTGATGCGAATACCCTGGAATTCTTCGTGCATGATCGGCACAGTGAAAATGTGGTGTTTGTCGAATAAGTATTTCGTCACCGCCTCGGGGTTGGTGCCGTCGATGTGAACGTTTCCTATCGCGCACGATTGATTTGGATCGAACGAAGTGTTGAACCGAATCTTGGGTACGTCTTTGAGCCGATTCATCCAGTAACGGGACAGGTAACGTAACCGTGCTTCCTTGCGCTTGCCGCCAATGCCATTGTGGAACAGGAGGGCTTCCCCGATTGCAAGCTTCGGCGCGGCTGAGTGCGTGCCGATCTCTTCGAATTTGCGGATGTCCGATGCCTGCTTGGCTTCCGCGGCCATGAGCGGCCACAGTTTTTCGATCTTGTCGCGCTTCACGTAAAGCATGCCGGTACCTTTGGGCGCGTACAGCCATTTGTGCAGACTGGTGCCGAAGTAATCGCAACCGAGGTCGTTCTGTTTGAAGTAGAACTGGGCGAAGGAATGCGCGCCATCGATGATGGTCTCAATACCGCGGGCCCGCGCGATGTCGCAGACAGCTTTCACCGGAGTGATTTGGCCGGTGATGTTGATCATGTGCGAAATGAGGATGAGTCGGGTGCGATCGGTGATTCCTTTTTCAAACGCGGCGGTGATCTCGTTGAGGTTCTTCGGCGGAATCGGAATTTGAATGAGCTTGAGCTTGAGGTTTTCGCGCTTCTCCCGCTGCCGCAGGGTGGTGAGCATGCGCGGGTAATCCTGGGTGGTGGTAAGAATTTCGTCGCCGGGTTTGAAGTCCATGCCCATGAGCAGAATCTCGAGCGACTCCGAAGCGTTGCGCGTGATCGCGATTTCTTCGCGGTCGCAGCAGAACAATTCGGCCAGGCCGGTGCGAATGCTTTCGGATTGCGGCTCGAGGATTTGCCACATCGTGTAAGCGGTGGCGTCTTCCTGTTCCCAGATGTAACGGACGAGCGCGTCGGTCACGATCCGCGGGCTGGGGGAAACGCCGCCATTGTTCAGATTGATGATGCCGCGCGTAACGCTGAACGAGTTTTGGATAGTGGCCCAGTAATCTTCGTCGGTGGCCGCTTCTTCCGATGTGAGATGTGCGACGTTTTTGGTCGCTGCTTGAACATTTCTTAATAACGCCGCGACCGTCGCCGAAGAAAGCGCGGCCAGACCGAGACTTTTGCCGGCAAGAGAAAGAAAATCGCGTCGCGTGCGCACGTACACCGCTGCTAATTAGAGCGATCCGGCGGACCGCATGCAATCATTGTCTTGACTCAGCCTCCTGCTTGCGAAGCGAGCTGCGGGGGGCGAGTGACACGCTTCAACCAGAATATCACGTAATGATTTCAACCGATTCCGTTTTCCTTCGCTCCTGTGATTCCCACCTGGCACCTCCTTTATCAAGCCGATCCACCAGTCGTCTCCCTGCTTCACGACGGCCGTAAATGTCGCGTTCATGTCGCGGTCATTATAGCTGTCAGTACTATGTCAACGACACAACTTTGCCGAAGGCAAGGGCTGACTCCGGCCGCGAGCACGACCGTAGGCATTTGTCGAGAGAGAAGCAGGCAGAGAGGTTAAGGTGACGTGGCGACAACGGGATTGCGTCTTGAACAGCCGTTTGCGGATCATAAGTTGTCCAGTGCACCTTTCGACAGCCACGAATTTTCTTTGTGTGCGCTGGCTTGGCCGAATGGATTTCGCGCAGGCGCTTGCAGTGCAGGAAAAAATCGTGGCGCAAAAGCGAGACGACAGCGCCTTGCAAGATGAATTGCTTTTGCTCGAACACGAACCGGTTTATACGATCGGGCGGACTCCTGATCGGTCTAGCTTGTTATGCGCGGCGCATCTGCCGCATCCACTCTTTTCCATCAACCGCGGCGGGCAGGCGACGTATCACGGGCCAGGTCAATTGATGGGTTATCCGATTATCGACCTGCGCCCGTGCGGCCAGGATCTACACAAATATTTGCGCTGGCTCGAGCAACTGCTTATCGATCTTCTCGCCCAATTCGACATTGCCGCGCACCGACGCGAATCGCTCACGGGAGTTTGGGTCGAAAATCGCAAGATCGCTTCAATCGGTGTCGGCGTTCGCCATTGGATCACCATGCACGGATTCGCGTTGAACGTGTGCGGCGATCTCTCGCCTTTTGATCATATTGTTCCGTGCGGAATCAATAACGTCGCAATCACATCGATGGAAAAGGAAACGAAACGAGCGTTCACTGTTACCGAGGTTGAGCGAACGCTTGAGAAATTGGCGTCGGATTCGATTGTCAGTTTGCGCGTTGCACCGGAAACGTAAGTGATAAACGCTTAGCCAATATGATTCCACTCGAAGACGACGCCGCCGACATCATCGGAAAAGCCCAGCGCGGCCTGGGTATTTCCGATTCTGAGCTGGCCGAAAAAGCCGGGATCAGTTCGCAAACAATCCGCAAGCTGCGCGACGGTGATTTTGATGAATCAGGTCTCGTGTGTGTTGCACCCACTCTTGGCCTGGACGGGGGAGCGTTGCGCGAACTCGCCAACGGCGAATGGCATCCAAAAAAAATTGAAGGCTTCGACGGTCTCGAGCAATTCAACACTGATTACCACGGGATGGCCGTTAATGCTTATCTTGTGTGGGACCCGGCGACCCGCGTGGCGGCAGCCTTCGATACTGGAGGTGATTCAAGGGAGATGGTGCGCTTTGCAAAGCACCACAAGCTGGATGTTGAATTGATTCTGCTGACGCACGCGCACCCCGATCATGTGGCAGACCTCCCCTCTCTCCGCGAAGAAACCGGTGCAGATGTTTTTACTCCGTCGCGCGAAGCGGTTCCGGGTGCGGAGCCCATCGACGAAGGAAAAAAGTTCCGGCTTGGAAATCTGAAAATCGATACACGACTTACCTGGGGTCATTCCCCTGGCGGGATGACGTACGTCGTCACCGGGCTCGCGCATCCGATCGCCATTGTGGGCGATTCGCTTTTTGCCGGCTCCATGGGCGGCGGCAACGTCTCGTACGACGCTGCGCTGCGAAATAATCTCGAGAAAATTCTGACGTTGCCGGATGAAACAATCATCTGCCCCGGACACGGCCCGATGACCACGGTGGGAGAAGAGAAACAGCACAATCCGTTCTTTGCAGGCAAGATTTAGGTTCGCCACGGATTAACACGGATTTTTACGGATGATCGTCAAACACTTGATCTGTTTTCACCCGTAGGGATTCGTGGCTAATTTCAGCACATGAATATCGGATTTGTTGGAGTCGGCCGAATGGGCGCGAACATGGCGCGCCGACTGAAGGATCGTGGATTTCACGTCACGGCGGTTTATGACACAAATCGCGCCGCCGCGACGTCGCTCGCGTCGGAACTTGGCTGCGCGGCAGCGCAGGATTTGTCGGAAGTTACGGCAGCATCCGACGTGATCTTCACCGTGGTGACCGATGATAACGCGATGCGGCAAATCTTTGCTGGACCCGGTGATAATCTGCTCGTAAACGCGCGCGGCAAATTGTTCGTGAACTGCGCGACAATCTCGCCGGAAGTGCATGTGGAGATCGAAGAGCTAGCCAACAAAGCCGGCGCGCAATCGCTCGAAGCATGCATGGCGTCGAGCATTACACAGGCGCGCGAAGGCAAGCTCTACCTGATGTGCGGCGGAAGCGAAGAGGCGTTCCGAAAAGCCGAACCAATTTTGAAAGAGCTTGCCGCCCAGATACGCTTCGTCGGAAGAGCAGGCGAAGCCGCCAAGGTGAAGGCGCTCGTGAACATGGTCATGAACATTAACACTGCTGGTCTGGCTGAAGGCCTAGGACTCGGCGCAGCGTTGGGTCTCGATCTCACCATGCTTCGCGAGGTTTTTTCGCAGACCGGCGCGAACTCGCGCGTGCTCGAGACGGACGGCGAAGACATGCAGAACCGCGAGCACAGCTGCTTTTTCTCCGCCGCACACGCAGCCAAAGACAGCGGAATCGCTCTCGAACTGGCGCGCAGTCTCGGGCTCGATCTACCGCTCGCGCGCGCGACCAAAGAACAATATGATCGGATGATCGGCGAAGGCCTCGGCGAGTTCGACAAATCCGGCATCGCCGAGCTCACCTTCAAAGACCGCCACAAACATTCCGGCGATCGCAGGTGATCGTGCGCCTGCCTCGCATGCGTGCCGCAGGTTTCGAACCTGCTGTATCGCCGTCCGGGGCCGTATTCACAGATGCTGTCGCAGTGGCAAGATTATTTCAAGTCCTCTATAAACACTAACTTACAAGGAACTGTGTTTTGTTCGTACCGGTGCATCGCTTCGGCCAGCGGATCGAAAAATTTAAACCATGTTCCCTAGAAGTATCCCCCGCAATTGGCTGTTGCAGGCTTAGCTTTAGTCATAGATAAATATGTTCGTACAATCAGGAAGCACTTCGTTTGAAGAGCGCCTTTGCGGCATCTGTGGCCGCTTTCTTCTCTTCGTCCGTTTTTGCCTTATCGATGTTGTCTAGCTTATCGCGGACGTCGGAGAGCTTAGCATTCTGCTGAGCGTTGGCCTTTGCCTGGATCTGGGCACTGTTATCGCCTCTCACGAGGCTTAAGAGCACGTCCTTCACGCGCTGCAATAATTCCTCCACGGCTTCGGCCGAGAATCCGCCCAGAATCCCGATGCTCCCGGTACTGAGGTTCTTTAGGGAACTATTGGGGCTGTTCGCCAGCAGCCAGTCTTTCAGAAAGTAGGCAAGGATTACTCCGGCGACTATGCCCGTCACGAGTCGTGCGAGGTAAGCGCTTGTGTACTTCGGATCGAAGGTGCGATTCTCCAAATAAGGCTGCAGTTTGATAAGGGTGTAGAAGAACGAGCCGATTAAGGCCCACTGATTGCCGACCAGTCGATGTTGCTCATGGTTTTTGAGAAGAAGGCGAAGGAGAAGGTGTTGCGGTCGCCGCGGCCGTAGAAGGTGATTGCGCCGGTGAGCCGGATGCCGTGTTGCCCGATGCCTCCATCTTCGGCTTCGAGACAGCCAGGATAAAGGCTACGGTCGAAAGAAGCGCTCCGAAGATAGCCAGCTTGGCGATCCAGGGAAGGCCCCAGCTAACGATCGCAGGATCAGTGGCCCGCAGGGACTGCGCTGTAGCCGGCGCAACCAAATCCGAGAGTACATTGTGAACGCGCATGATCACGTCGCTGAGCGATTCCGCTGTCGGTGTTGGAGTGGGCGTTACTGTAGGAGTAGGTGTGGGCGTCGGCGTTGGAGTAGGAGTCGGTGTCGGCGTAGGCGTAGGTGTAGGTGTAGGTGTAGGTGTAGGGATAGGTTCTACACCTTGCTGAGCTTGTGGTTGTTGATTCTCTGCTCCCGATTGCGCCTTCTGAATCAATTCCTTCGGTACTTCACTCAGCGGATCTAGCTTGGCGTTAACGAGGGCGGTATCGACCTTGGCAATATTCTTTGACAGTTCGTCCGAGATTTGGCAGCCTTCATCCAGCGCGTAGCGGAGCATCAGCCGGCAATCGGAGAGGACCGTCCTTCGCTGGAGTCTCTTTTTCCGATCATGTCCCTGCTTCCATTGCGGGCCGAGTAAGCCGGCCGCGAAGCGCACGGCAAGGTTATCGGGCATTTCTATGGGAGGTTCTACTGTCGGAGGGACTGCTTGTTCCATACCTTATTCAGGAGCGGCAATTCTTTTTTTAGCAAGTGGGCAAACGCAAAGAACTCTGCGTAACCGCAACGATGTCGTTATCTTAAGACTCGGGTTGCATCGCAATTACGCTGGAAAACTCCCGAACTCGGACCGAGGCAAATCTGCAAACGTGCCAAATCTCGCATCTTGGAGATGGTCGTTATCACCTGAACCGATCCCGACGATTTGAAACTGCGCCCCAATGTGCGTTCCCTTTGCATACGTCTTGTCATCATCCCAAGCAAGACCGGCATCGCCCCCGTCTGCATCAGTGATGTTAACCCAGTCGAACGCGCGCCCATAGCAATGATAGCTACGCTCGGGATCAACCGCTTTGGGTCCCCCGGCTAAAAACTTCTGTCGCAGCTTTCGTTGTTCCTCAATGCTACGCGACCCGAAATGAATATATGGGTTCAATCCTTGCTGCCGACACTCCGCGAGCCACTGCCGTACGCGGTCGGCAAAATCGGGCTGTAGCGACGCAATATGTTGCTCAGTTCTCTCATCGTATTTGGCTTGGGACATGGTAACCTTCTTTCTAATGGTATCGCGCAATCAGCGCATTCGATTGCAGGCAATCGTCATGTTATGTTCTGCGGAGGTTGTGAATCTTGTGAGCTCCATCTTGCGAGCTACGTGTGAAGCGCTCGACTGATTTGACATTATCCATCGGTACATCACTGGGGTGCGAATTGAGCTTTGTCTGCAGTCCCGAATCGAAGGCTACTGACGGCGAAAAGGTTATTGGTTTTCGCGGTCGCCTCGCCAAATTGCTCTCCGGCACTTATCACGAGCCAAATATTCGTCGTAAGTTTCTTCTCCACACCGACAGCGCCACGCCAACCATCGCCGTCGCCGTTCAAGCCGTGCCAGACGCGGACGTACCCACCTTCCGCAAAGCCGTTGAAGGTTACTGTCCCGATTCTAACTCTCGCGGCGGCCAAAAAGCTATTCTGTGTGGCGACCCGTGTTTTGTCGTCCGGATCTGTGACGTGTTCGCCATCGCGATAGCGCACTTCGCCGATGAACTGAAGATTAACTGAGTCGGTAGTGTTCATCCTTAAGAAGTTCTTGGTCCCCCAGGCAGCGGTGCTCCAGGCGGTGAACCCGCTTCCGCTCAGTTCAGAAATTTTTCCCGACTGGCTGTTCCAAGTCGGCGCGATCGCTGCCGTCCAGATCGTCCCTTGCCATTTATTCTTGTTAAAATCGGCTACAGCATTACTCCAAATCTGTGAAGTACTTTCCGGGATTGTCGGCAGCGGCTTGTTCGGGTTATCAAGATCGTCAGGGAGCTCAACTTTCGCTGCGGCTGCTGCGAACGCCTTGTCTAGGTCGGGATTTCGATAGGGATCATGATCGGCGCTTTCAAGAAGCACCTCCTTAAAGCCAAGAGCTAGCTGGACGGCGTCGCTCTTATCGGTGGCTTTGGACGTCGCCGCCGACACGCTGAAGTTGTAGACCCAACGGCAAATTGCTCCACTCAGGTCCTCTCTTTTGTAATCTCGAAGGTTTGTGCGAATGCCGATCAATCGAAACGGAGCGGTCTCGATTGCTAGCCCGTGTTGCAACACACCGTTTTGATCGACCCCATTGAGAAGGTCGCTCACCAGCTCCCGCGGCGTGCTGGGGGAGGTAACGCTTTCCGGAGATAGCCCGAGCGCGTCCAGGGCGGGCACCGCGCTTGGTGCGCGGTCGAAATTAATATCATCGAACGTTTTGGCTAAAGGGTCCACAGCACTAGACGAAGACGATGTTGAAGCAGACGGCGATAAGCCGGTCGCTGGAGCGATCTGTCCGAAGCAATCGAGGGTCGGGCAAAGGAGTGCCCCGAGCAGTACGAAAATTCGAGCTATCATACGAAGTCGCAGATAAACCGGAACATCGACATTGCCCCTTGGGTGCCGTTTAACGTCCCCGAACATCTCCCGACAACGTTGTTGTCGACGATCACTTGGCATTCCAAATCCCACGAGCCAGCAACCGCAAACCCCACCACTCCTGCACAGAACATCTGATAACCTCGCAGCCCATTCGCTGCGCGGCCCAAGTCATGAAGCACCGGAATTGCGTAGACCGCAGCCGGAACGACGTGAATCGTGTTTTGCTGAGGGTCCTTGAGATTGATTCTATAGTCGACTCGTTCAGGCCGACTTTCCACGAGTTGCACGAACACGTTGCTACCCGAGTTAGGAAGATCGACCTGACATTTTGCATCTATCGATTCGTCTGCCATAGGAAGTTTAAGGTTGATGTGTATCTCCGTGATGTCTGTTGGGCCTCAAATTCGCCTTTCTCGATCAGAGCAAAACTGATGCTTTTTGCCTATCGGGGATGATCCCTGATTTTTTTTGAAGTTTTTCTCGAACTTCGACCGGCAAATCAAGTATAGAGCTTATGGAGGAGATAGAGGTATGCAGATGTTCCCCTTAAAGAGCCAAAGATCAAAGGTCGCTACAACCCGTCGCAACGGCGGCCCGGATGGGTCGTCCAGGACAGAATCCCCGATGGATTCCCCGATGAAGCGCCTGGCAAAACTGAAGTTGCTCATCATCCATCATGTACCGCTAGTCCGTTCCGGACTGATTGGATTGATTAAAGCGACAGGCCGCTTTGCTGTGTGCGGTGAAACGGATGATGCGCCAACAGGCCGGGAGATGTTTGTTAAACATCAGCCGCGGCTGGTCGCCCTTGGATTGACACTTCGGCGCGGGAACGGCATCGAGTTGATCAAGGATTTTCGGAGTTTTGATAGGGCTGCTCGAATTCTTGCAGTTTCGGCACGCGAAGATCCATTGTCGATCCAACGCGCGTTCCGAGCCGGGACACATGGATACTTTGCGCTAGAAGATGATTCCTCGGAAGTCTTACCAGCGCTTGAGAGGATCTCCGAAGGTCATCTCTATGCGAGCGCAACCGTCATGCGCCGCCTGCTGAAGAGCCTCGCGAGCAAAGAGATTGAGCCTGCGCGCTCGGAGGTGAGAGCACTCAGTGATCGCGAGCTGCAGGTCTTCTCCTTGATTGGGCGCGGTTTCGGCGCGTCCAGGCTGGCAACTGAATTGCACTTGAGCGTGAAAACGATCGAAACATACCAGGCGCACATCAAAGAAAAGCTGGGATTGCACAGCGCGGCGGAACTCAGCGAGAAAGCTGCGCATTGGACCGTGAACTCGATGCGGCGAAACTTGCAATTAAGGAAGCTGGTGAAAACCGCGAGCTGATAGCTCACTGTTAGCGTGGCTCTGCCCAGATTGCTGTTGGAGTGGTTGAGCCTGACGAGCAATCGACAGTTCGATCCGAATCAACTGTTCGCCCGCAGGCGACCGCGTTTAGCCGATTCGGCAGAAAGCTCAGTCGTCGCGTTTCCATATCGAAACTAGAGAGCAAAAAACGCGCACCTTTCCTCAAAACCTTTCAGCTCGAATTCACCAAGCGAACGTGCAGCAACGAGTCCATGTAATTTCGTGTGCGCTGTTTCACTGAGGCAGCACGGCTCGCCTAATGAACTGGCCAGCTTTTCCAGGCGAAAAATCAGATTTACTTCGCCTCCCATCAAGCTTTCTTCGCCCATCGAAGCGACTCCTCCGATTGCGACTCGCCCGAAGTGAACAACGAAGCGAAACTCCGGCCATTGTTTTCGTTGCAATTCTTTGAAGCCGGAGATCACCGCCGCGATCTCTTCCGGGTTCGTAGCGGCATCCGGCCAGTACGCAAGAAAACCATCGCCGAGGTATTTATTAATTATCCCGTGGCGATTTTCGATGATCTCCTTGCAGCTGAAAATCCACCTTCCGAGAAGAAGATCCAGATCCTCGGTCTGCACGTGGCGACTGAGTGGCGTAAAGCTGCGAATGTCCGCGACTAGGAGCCAGCAAGAAACATCTTCGATCTCTCGCAACGTCCGTTGCATCACATCGGTTTTGTACTGTTCTGAAATGGTGACGGGTTGCCGAAACTTGAAAACCTGATCTCCGATTGTGATTTGATCCCCATCGCTGAGTCGAATCGGCTGATGAATTCGCCGTTTGTTTAGAAACGTGCCGTTGCTGCTGCCAAAATCGACCAGCCAAAGCTCGCCGATATTTTGCAGATGGATCAGAGCGTGCCGGCGCGACACTTTCGGCGATTCCAACGCGATCGTGTTGACGGCGGCTCGTCCAAGCGAACAACCGCCTTTGATCGGATGACATCTGCCATCGGCCGCTTCCAGCCAGGCGCCTTCCTCTGGAGGGCTGCTCACGCCGAAGGATCCTACCAAAAAGCTATGGCAGACGCAAAGTGTCTGTCATAGATTTTTGAGGAGGCCTGGTTGGTCGAATCTAAACGCATGGTCCGGCATACGCGCGAAGTGATGGGCGCCCTTGGTTATATGGCCCCGGAACAGGCTGCTGGTGAACACACGAAGCTGAGAACCGTGGCAGGCGTGTACGGCCACCCAGCGATTCCCTACGGACTCCTGACGGTATCTCGCCTTTTCGGCGAGGGAACGAGCGGTGAAAGCATCCCGCTACCGATAAATACCAAACCGCAGCGACCGCACTTGTGGTCCGGGCGTAACTTCTGCTAGAATTTTACGCATTAAAAGAGGGGAGGCACGCGCGCGACCCAGAAATGAGTACTGTACTTAGAGTTTGCCGAAAGTGCGGAACGGAAATCCCCGGCGACGCGCCGGAGGGAGGGTGCCCGGGTTGCCTTTTCGAGACGGCACTGGACACTGCCAACGGACAAGTCGTGTTTGGCCGCTACAAGCTGGTCAAGGTGCTCGGCCGAGGCGGCATGGGGATTGTGTGGCTGGCGCGCGATGAAGAACTGGAGCGCGACGTCGCGCTGAAATTTCTTCCCGACCTGATGATCCAGGATCGTGCGCTGTTGGATCAGCTCAAGCGTGAGACCAAACGCTGTTTGGAATTGACGCATCCGCACATCGTTCGGATTCACGACTTTGTGCACGACGAACGCTCCGGGTGTATTTCCATGGAGTACATCGACGGAGAAACGCTTTCAAACCTGCGATCTGAGAAAGAGCGAAAGGTCTTTGAGCCAGATGAGATTTCCGATTGGATGGGTCAGCTTTGTGACGCTCTCGATTACGCGCACGCTCACGCGAACGTTATTCATCGTGATTTGAAGCCCGCCAACCTCATGGCGAATCAACGCGACGACTTAAAGGTAACGGACTTTGGTATTGCGCGCAGTCTGAATGATTCGGCGAGTCGATTAACCCTGGAGCAAAGCCGGAGCGGCACGCTCATTTATATGAGCCCACAACAGCTAAACGGGGAGCACAGCACGCACCTGGACGACATCTATTCATTAGGCGCGACCATCTACGAATTGCTTGCCAGCAAGCCGCCGTTTTATTCCGGCAATATCGATCGGCAGATCTGCGAGCGGATTGCTCCTTCGATGACGGAGCGGCGCAAAGAGTTGGACATCGAACCGGCGTTCGTTCCAGCGATTTGGGAAGATACGGTTGCAGCGTGTCTGGCAAAGGATCCGTCGCGACGTCCACAATCGGCCGCAGAGATTGCGCAGCGGCTGCAACTTACCCCGGTACGGACACGAACAAGATTGGCCCCTGGTAAAAGATCAAATAGAAAAGCCCTGCTTATCGGTGGCATCGCGGCGGTGTCCCTTCTGGTGCTTGCGGGCTTGTACGTCAGATCGTTGGAGCAGCACGCCCAACCGCTATCACAAGTGCCAGTGATTCCAGAAAAATCGATCGCTGTTCTGCCGTTTGAAAGCCGAAGCGAGGAAAAAGCAAACGCGTATTTTGCCGAGGGCATCCAGGACGAGATTCTGACGCGCTTATCGAAGATTGCCGACTTGAAGGTGATCTCGCGCACGTCAACGCAGCATTACAAAAGTGCGCCGGCAAATCTGCGCGACATCGCCAGGCAACTTGGCGTTGCGCATATTCTGGAAGGCAGTGTTCAGAAGAGCGGCGACGCTGTGCGAGTCAACGTGCAGTTGATCAATCCAGCTACCGATTCGCATCTTTGGGCCGATACCTTTGATCGAAAACTGACCGACATCTTTTCGGTGGAAAGCGACATCGCTAAAGCTGTCGCCGACCAGTTGCGAGCGAAACTCACCGGTCATGAAGAGCAAGAGATTGCCGCGAAGCCAACAGACAATCCTGAGGCCTACGATGCCTACTTGCGCGGCCTGGCTTATACACTGAAAACTTACCCCACAAGCGCCAACATCCTTGGCGCACAGAAATATCTCAGAGAAGCGGTGCGGTTGGATCCGAAGTTCGCGCTTGGTTGGGCGCTGCTGTCATACGTTGATGCGCGCGGCTACGTCACACAGAGTGTTCAACCATCGGTCGCCCTGCGTGAAGAGGCGCGGCAGGCAGCCGAAACCGCGCTCGCTCTTCAGCCCAACCTTGGCGAGGCCGTACTGGCCAAAGGAGCTTACCACTACTTTTGCCTAAAAGATTACGACACTGCAGTGCGTTACTATGAGCAAGCGCGTCAGCTCCTGCCGAATAGCAGCCGGATTCCTGAATTGCTGGCTTATGTCGCACGGAGGCGAGGTCAGTGGGACCGGAGCAAAGCCTACTTCAACGAAGCCGAGCGGCTCGACCCGCGCGATGTTAATCTCCTCACGCAGCAGGCGACTACCGATATCGCTCTTCGCCGTTTCCCGGAAGCTCTGCGAAAGCTTGATCAGGTTCTCGATATCACGCCAGACGACGTCGACACCCTCGTGACAATGGCGACTATCGCGGAGGCCGAGGGCGACTTACCGCGCGCCGCGGCGCTCCTCGCTCCGCTCCACCCGGGCGCCGACGACTCGGGGGCCGTGGAAACACAAGTTTACCAGGCAATCCTTGAACGCCGTCCTGCGCAAATCATCGCTCGGTTAAAGGAGATACTAGCCAAGCCTGATCCAGCGTTGGGTTACATCAATGGCGAACTGCGCTTTTACTTAGGCTGGGCGCAGGAAGTCGCTGGCGATCATGCCGCCGCCCAGGAAAGTTGGCGACAGGCGCGCCGCGAACTGGAACCTTTCCTCAAAGAACAGCCGGACAATTATACCCTCATTGGCGATCTCGCTCTGACCAATATGGGTCTCGGTGACAAGGCCGCGACGTTGGCTCTGTCGGAACAGGCCTTCGCCGTGAATCCGATCGAGAAAGACGCGATAGTTGGTCCCGTTCCGATCGACATCCTCGCCCGAGTGGCGGCGCAAATGAGCGAACCCGACCGCGCCATCGCCGCTTTACAGAAGCTAGTCTCGATACCGTACGCGGGCCCACTGCCTCAAAATGTACCGCTTACTCCTGCGCTGCTCCGGCTCGATCCAATGTTCGATCCGCTCCGGAATGATCCACGTTTCAAAAAACTCTGCCAAGAAAGGTAGCCGTGAAAAGTGCAATGAGAGTTTGTGGAAAGTGCGGAACCGAAATCCCAGCTGACGCGCCCGAGGGAGGGTGCCCCGGTTGCCTTCTCGAGACGGCGCTCGATGCTGCCAGCAGACAAATGGTGTTTGGCCGCTACACGCTGGTCAAAGTGCTTGGTCGAGGCGGAATGGGGATTGTGTGGCTGGCGCGCGACGAAGAACTGGAGCGCGATGTGGCGCTGAAATTTCTTCCCGACCTGATGATCCAGGATCGTGCGGTGTTTGATCAGCTCAAGCGTGAGACCAAGCGCTGCTTGGAACTGACGCATCCGCGCATCGTTCGGATTTACGATTTCGTACATGACGAACGTTCCGGCTCCATTTCAATGGAGTACATCGATGGCGAAACGCTTTCAAACTTGCGCGCCGAGAAGGAGCGAAAGGTCTTTGAACCGTACGAGATTGCCGACTGGATCGGTCAGCTTTGTGACGCGCTCGATTACGCGCACACTCACGCGAAGGTCATTCATCGTGATTTGAAGCCGGCCAACCTCATGGTGAATCAAAGCGGCGACTTAAAGGTAACGGACTTTGGTATAGCGCGCAGTCTCGTTGATTCGGCGAGTCGATTAACCCTGGAGCAGAGCCGGAGCGGCACGCTCATCTATATGAGCCCGCAGCAACTAAGCGGCGATCGCGGCACACATCTCGACGATATTTACTCATTAGGCGCGAGCATCTACGAATTGCTCACCAGCAAA
>QHOX01000401.1:0-1515 GCA_003219465.1 Verrucomicrobiota bacterium
GGTTACAATGGTCAGCGGGCGCATCACTTCGCTTGCGCCGATGAGCGCGGCTTCGCGTGGTGACATGCCCGAATCCAAGTGACGCGCGGTGTTTTCCAAAACGACGATCGACTCATCGATGAGCAATCCGATCACAACGGCGATGCCGCCCAACGTCATGGCGTTGAGCGTCTGATGCGTAAAATACAAACCGATGAGCGCGCCCAGGACGGCGAGCGGCAGTGCGATGAGCACAACGCCGGTCGGCCGGGCACTGCCGAGAAAGATGAATACCATTCCGGCTGCGAGCAGAAAACCCAGCCCAGCCTCCTGCACGAGGTTGCGGATGGCCTGCCGCACATAAACCGATTGGTCCATCACCACATCGAGGTTGATCCCTTTGATGCGTTCGAGGATCGGCTTGAGTTGCGCTTTAATGCTCTCGACCACCGCGATCGTGTTCGCACCCGGCTGACGATAGATCGGAATGTAAACCTGCCGTTTCCCGTGTACGCGCACGATGTTCGTCTGAATTTGATGCGAGTCTTCGACCTTAGCGACGTCCCGGATGTAGGTCGGCGGACCGTTGCCAACTCGAAGCGGTAAATCATTCAGCTGCGCAACGAGGGGCACCATGCCATTGGTGTTGATCTGATAATCGAGCGCGCCGAACTTCGCGTCGCCGGTCGGGATCATGACGTTGAAATCGCGGACCGCATTGATGACATCTAGCGGCGAGAGGTTGCGCGCCTGCGCTTTCAGTGGATCGACATAGGCTAGGATGCGCCGCAGTCTTCCGCCATAAACTGCGGGCGCGATGACGCCGGTGATCGACTGGAGGCGATTGCGCAAATCGAAGTAGGCGACATCATAAAGTTTCGTCTCGTCGAATTGCGGACTCGACACGCTGATCAAACAAAGCGGAATCGTCGCGGTCGGATCGAACGGCATCACCATTGGCGGGATCGTGCCTGGCGGCAGGTAAAAGAGATCGCTCATCGCCAACGACGTGACCTGCGACATCGCCGTGTTTGGATCGATATCTTCGCGAAAGAAATCTTTCACCACGCAAACGCCGATCATCGCTTTTGCCTCCTGCCGCGCGATGCCGTTCGATTGTCCGGTCCAACGTTCCAGCCGCGTCATGATGTCTTTTTCCATCACCTCCGCCGGCATCCCGGGATAAAACGTGACGATTTGCACCGCCGGCGTTTTGAATGTTGGCAAAATGTCTGTGGGCAACTTCGCGATTGCTGTCAGCCCGATAACGAGGATCGCCAGCGCGAGCACGATAACGGCGTGCGGATTTTTCAGCGCGGCTTTAACCATCGGCTTCTCCGCAAGTAAAGCCGTGGCGACCGCAATTTATTACAAAAGAATCGCCTCGGCTTTTAACCGTCAGCCCGCCGCACGGTTCTCAATAAATCTTCGAGCACCGGCCGCGGTTCATCGCCCACGAGACATACGACGTGACCACCGACAAAGCGCGCGGCGAACTGATAGCGTCCCGAGCGGCTGCAAGCGATGGGATCGCCG
>QHOX01000401.1:1551-3449 GCA_003219465.1 Verrucomicrobiota bacterium
GTTCTTTTTGAAAACGATCATTGAGACTGGGATGTTGGCACAATGCCCAAGAACGAGCGCGACTGGCACACCTTCCACGTGGCACAAGCGCGCGCCGCTCGAAGTGAACGCCGCTTCGGATGGCCGGTAGGCAAACGCCGCAACGTCGAGGCGGCCGGCAAACTGTTGCACAATTTCTTTCGGCACCGGGCCTTTGAATTCAGGCGTAGTAATTTGATGAACATAGGCGCTGTGACATTCCTCGACTGCATTCGCCAGATCGAGAGTCCGCGATTTTGCGAACAGAATCATGCCTATGGCAATAATTAGAGAAGCTGCCAGCGCGAACGGCCAAAGCCCTTTGATCCCGTGACTGCGGGACGGCGCAATCTGCGATTCGATCTTTTCCCAAAGCGCGCGCGTTGCCGGCCCCCTTCGCAAAAAACGGCCGAGCCGTTCGTCGAA
Source organism: Verrucomicrobiota bacterium (assembly GCA_003219465.1). Taxonomy (GTDB): domain Bacteria; phylum Verrucomicrobiota; class Verrucomicrobiia; order Chthoniobacterales; family UBA10450; genus Udaeobacter. Next base: position 1,996 of record QHOX01000401.1, read on the forward strand.
TTTTTCCTCCGCTTCAAACAATCCGGCGCATTCCGGGCACGATTCGAGATGCTGCTCGATTTCGAAACTGTGTTCTGCATCCAGCTCTGAGTCGAGATAGAGCCGGACAAATTTTCTGACCTCGGCGCACTTCATAAGCACGATCTTTTCCGGATCCGCAAGACGGCGTCCCGCATTTTTTGCCGTGCACGTGAAAGATTTCCCATCACGCTGCCAAGCGGAATGCCGAGACATTCGCTAATCTCGCGATAACGCAGGTCGCCAATCCCGCGCATGAGAAGAACGGCGCGCTCCGCGTCGTTCAATCTCTGCAAGGCGGCAAGCAATTCTTCATCGAGCGCATCGGCCAACGCCTCCCATGATAGCGTGATTTCGCCGGCAAAATCCAGACCGGGGAACTCCTCGATCTCATCCGGCTCGACAGCGACTTCAAACCGGGCAACCCGGCCTCGTTTTCGGTTGATGGCAAAAATTTCGTTAGTCAAAATCTTAAACATCCAGGCGCGAAAACTGGCGTCATCGTGGTAGCAATCGAAGGCGCGAAAGGCGCGGAGCACCGCGTTTTGAAGTGCGTCTTCGCAATCGCGCCGGTCAAAAACCATCCGGCGCGAATAGTTTTCGAGATCGTTTTCGATTGGCCGGAGCAGATCTAAAAAACGATCCCTTTGTTCGTCGCGAGCCATTCAAGTAGATATCGATCCTGGTTAAATAAAGTCGCCCCGGGCGCGGTTTATTACAAATCGATCAACAGCTGTCTCATCTCCCGTAACCGCTTCGCTCCCGCTGTCCGCCGAGGGCGCCAACGGCCGGCAGTAAAGTTTCCGAATCGTCACTTGTTCGCCATACGCCTGTAACAAACGGCTTCTAGTCTCGCCCGTGTTCGGATAGCCAGTTCTTAACCCGAGCGGTTCTACCTCTCGATCTAACCATCAACACGAAGGAGAAACTCATGTTTATTAAGAAATTCGTTTTACGGGCAGCGGGCGCGAGCCTGGCTGCGATTATTTCGCTGGCGGTGCAACCGCTGGGCGCGCAGACAGCGTCGGAGTCCGAGCGGCTCCAGAAACTCGAGCGCGCGGTGGAGTTGCTGGAAAAGCAAAACGCCGAGCTGAAAGCGGAAGTCAACAGCTTGAAGAAACAGACTGCGTCTGTGCCAGAGGGCAAAATGAAAACGAAAATCACTTACGACGGAAAAACGTATGTCGAGAAAGCTGTCGTCGAAGAGAAACCACCGGTTTATGTGCAGCAGCGTGGACCAGAATTGAAGTTGGTGCTGGGCGGATTCATCCAGATGAATTTCGAAGACGGTGATGTCTCCGCGTTCGAAGGCCGTTTTGGTCAGACCGCCTTGAAAGATCGGTTTCGTCTCCGCCGCGCGCGAATCAATCTCACCGGCGATTTTGCCGAGCAATTCGATTTCAAGCTCGAAGGCGACTTTGAAAACAGCGACGGAC
>QHOX01000077.1:0-490 GCA_003219465.1 Verrucomicrobiota bacterium
GATCCGTTCACGCTGGGTGCGATTGGAATGCAACACCGCCACCGCATGTTGCGCGTGCTTGAGGGAGTGCGCTACGCGATCGGCGTTCTGTTTCGTGCGGCAAAAAATCAATACGCTGTCGAAATTTGTTCGCTCTAACAACGCCATGAGCAGATCGAATTTTTGTTCCGCTGCCACGGGATAGACAGCATGCGTGACCGTCTCCGCCGGCGAACGGCGCGCACCGATTTCAATCAGCGTCGGATCGTGCAACACCCACGCGGCCAGGCGCTCTATCTCCGGCGGTAACGTGGCGGAGAAAAGTAGCGTCTGCCGCTCTCTCGGGATCTTCTCAACGATACGGCGCACGTCCGGCAGAAAACCCATGTCCAGCATCCGGTCTACTTCATCGAGTACGAGGATTTTTACCGATCGCAAAGTCAGTGCGCGTTGTTCCAGGAGATCGAGCAAGCGTCCCGGTGTCGCGACGAGAATATCCAGGCCGTGCTTC
>QHOX01000077.1:564-1070 GCA_003219465.1 Verrucomicrobiota bacterium
ATGCCGTCTCCACTTGCGCGGCCAGTTCGCGCGTGGGCTCGAGCACGAGACAACGGAAGGCTCCGTGCTTCGCAAGCAATGTTAGAATAGGCAGGGCAAACGCCGCGGTCTTGCCGGTACCAGTTTGCGCGGTGCCGATTAAATCTTGTCCGGCAAGAACAATTGGGAACGCGCGGAGCTGAATCGGCGTCGGCTCGACAAATCCCATCGCCTGCGTCCCCCGCACGACCTCAGGCGAAAGTCCGAAATGATTAAATGACACGTCAACACAAAGGTTAATGGAGTTACAAAAGTTACAAGGCTAAAAAGGAAGATAGCCATTTTGGCTGTCCCAGCAGACGGGCTTCCGAGCCTGTCGGTTTTAAACGTGCTGTAAGGCTATAGCCTTACACGTCAGCTCCGCGCGTCTCCCAGAACTCCGCGATCACATTTTCCGGAAACTTTAGGCTTGCTTCTCCGTAGAACAAGTTGTCATACGCGCTGCACTACCCAAAATCCTACCCCAA
>QHOX01000077.1:1199-8267 GCA_003219465.1 Verrucomicrobiota bacterium
AACGCGTTCCACCGTCGCCAGCCGCACGCGAAACGCGACGCAACCAGATGCCACAGCCGCGCAGGGATCACTGCCGCCAGTGCACAACCCCGCGACCCCTTTTGTTTTCACGGTCATAAACACCAACGACAGCGGCACAGGTTCATTGCGTCAGGCGATTACGGACGCCAACTCGATGGGAGGCTGCACGATCAATTTCAATATTCCGGGCGGAGGCGTTCACACCATCAGCCCGATGACTGTCCTGCCGACGATCACCCAAACGGTGACCATCGACGGCTACACGCAGCCGGGTTCTAGTCAAAACACCAACCCACCGACGATGGGTCTAAACACGGTGTTAACAATCGAACTCAGCGGCGCGCTGGGTGGCAACTTCCCCGGCCTTATTATCAACGCGGCCAACTGCACCGTGCGCGGACTGGTAATCAATAGCTTTCAGCACGATGCCATAGAGATTGATTTGAATGGAAACACAATCGAGGGAAATTTCATCGGTACCAACACCGCTGGGACAGCGGCATTGCCGAACGGCTCCGCGGGTCTCGGCGGTGTCATTTTCGTTGGCGCGTCATCTAACAACACCGTTGGCGGCACAACGCCGGACGCGCGCAACCTGATCTCGGGAAACGTCGGTCCCGGGATCTCGTTTGGGGGAGGCACTGGGAACGTGGTGCAAGGCGACCTCATTGGCACCGATGTTACTGGTACACTAGCGCTCGGAAACACAGACCGAGGCGTTTTCGTCAACGGCTCGAACAACGTCATCGGCGGCACGACCGTCGATGCCCGTAACATCATATCCGCAAACGCCCGCGGCGTTGACCTGTTCGGCGGATCTAACAACACGGTTCAAGGCAACTTCATCGGCACGGACGTCACGGGAACAATTGCCTTGCCCAATCCGAACGTAGGCGTGAATATCAATGGCACCACTAATAACGTCATCGGCGGGCTTACCGCCACTCCTGGTATGCCCCCCGGCAATTTAATCTCCGGCAATGGAAATGCCACTGTTGGTGTGTGGCTTGGTAGCAGCTCGGCACAGGCAAATGTCATCCAAGGCAACATCATTGGCGCCGACATCACAGGCACGCAACCGTTGGGGAACTTAACCGGCATTCAAATTGACGGTCCCGATAACACCGTCGGCGGCACGGCCGCTGGCGCGGGCAACATCATCGCCTTCAACGGCGGCGGCACTCCGGTGTGTAGTGCCTTTAGCGCCGGAATCTGGGTGCATAACGACCCCGCCATCAACAACGCCTTGCTCGGCAACTCCATTTTCTCTAACGCCGGCCTCGGGATCGATCTGGAGTTTGACGGCGACCCCAACTGCATCGAGCCCAATGACAATTGCGATGTGGATACCGGGCCGAATAATTTGCAAAACTATCCAGTAATCACCTCGGTCATCAGTGGTGGTGGCAGCACTAATATTCAGGGCAGTTTGAATAGCGCAGCGAATACAATTTACCGAGTAGAATTTTTGACAACCCGCAGTGTAACTCACTGGGCAATGGCGAGGGACAAACCTTCATTGGCTCGGCTGACATATCGACTGTTGTAATTTGTACTGCGACGATCAATGTCAATCTCCCTGTGACCGTACCCCCCGGTCATGTAGTGACCGCAACTGCCACTGATCCGAATAATAACACTTCCGAGTTTTCGGCTTGCAGAGTGGTAGTGCAGGCAACTCCCACACCAACTCCTACGGCAACGGCTTCACCAACGGCGACGCCAACCGTGACGGGGACTCCGACAGCGACACCCACCGCCACCGCAACAGCTACAGCAACAGCCACGGCTACTGCGACACCAACTCCCACCCCGACACCGAGGTCCAGTCCAACGCCAACTCCAACCGCGACAGCTACTCCCAGTACAACGCCGTTTAACTGTGTTGAGGGACAAGCCTTTTGGAGAAACCATGCCGAGTGGCCGGTAACCCAATTGCAGCTTGGCAACGTGACCTACAGTCGCGAGGAGTTACAATCGATTCTGCAAACCCCAGCTCTTCAGATCAATGGACTGATATCCGTTGCACGTCACGAGATTGCCGCAAAACTCAACATTGCCAGCGGCGCGGACGGAAGCTGTATCCAACAAACATTGGCTGACCTCGACGCCTTCATTGGGGATCTGGTTGTTCCGCCAGTGGGCAGCGGGTTCCTGCTACCCAGAGACGTAGCAGGCTTCGTGAGCACTCTGACGCAATACAACACAGGCTTCTTGTGCAGTCCACACTGCGGTTCGCCTGCGCCGTTGACGCGACCAACTCCCACTCCGCGGACAATTTCGCCGACGCCCGCGCCGCGACCCACTCCACCTGGTCACATAACACCCGTCCCGCCTCCACCCTCGCCCCGGCCTACTCCATACCCACGGCCATGAGGGTGAGCAGTTGATAGCTGCAGGGCTTGCCCACCGTAGCATTGGCGAAGCCGGGTTGTAGCCGGGATCGGCCTGTCACGCCGTAAGCGGGCAAAGCGGATGATCTCGGCTGTCACCTGTAGCAGTGAGAGCCTGCGTTGAGCAGTAGCCGAATGAGCTCACTGGCGGACGATATGTTCGACTACCAGTCCAAACTGCCGTGTGAAACTGTCGAGCGGCGGGCACGCCCCCGTCCTACTGCGGCGCTTCGGCCATAAGCCCGGGAATCTTGTGGTGACAACTGACCAGCGATCGGTTGTGGACGGGGCTGAGCCGACTCTGCGTCTCAAAGCTTCCCAGATTGGTCGCGCGCCCCGATCGTTCGTGAAGGTAACAGCGATGTTACTTTTAAATAGTTGCAATTTTCGTGCAATTCTACGGTATAAGAAGTGTGAGTAAACTTAAGGCCGTGGCAATTTGCTTACCTTTCGTCTGCGCTCTCACAATTCCCGCGCACGCGACGACCATCGTAGTTAGCAACACCAATGACAGCGGTCCTGGCTCACTGCGCCAGGCGCTCGTCATCGCCAATAACGGTGACACGATTGATGCCAGGGGCGTCTCAGGCGCCATTACGCTCACCAGCGGCGAATTGCTGGTGAATACGAGTGTGACGATCAATGGCGCAGGCGCTAACGTGCTAGCGGTCGACGGCAACATGGTAGGCCGGGGGTTCCGGATCGTCTCTTCAGGTTTGACAGTCACTATCTCTGGCTTCACGATCAGGAACGGCCACGCCGGTACTACTGGCGGCGGGATTGACAACGAGAATAATGCGAGCGTCACCGTAAACAGCTGCACAATCAGCGGCAACAGTGCCGGGCTCGGAGGAGGTATTTTTAACGGTGGCACGTTGACCATCGCCGACAGCACAGTCAGCGGGAACACGGCTAGCACCGGCGGCGGCACCTACAACGACGGTGCCGGGACAGAGACGATCACGAACAGCACTTTCAGCGGCAACACGGCTACCCCGTCTGGGGGAGGCATCTTTAACATCAACATTCTTGTGCTCACCAACAGCACGCTTAGCGGTAACTCGGCTGGATTCGGTGGCGGCATCTATAACCTTGGCACGGTTCAAATCGGGGACACGATCCTAAACATGAGCGCGATTTCAAGCTCCGGCACAGTTACATCGCTTGGTTACAATCTCAGCAGTGACAATGGTGGCGGCTTCTTAACGGGACCCGGCGACCAGATCAATACTAATCCGTTGCTTGGACCATTGCAGAACAACGGTGGGCCCACGCTGACTCACGCATTGTTAGCCGGCAGCCCCGGTATTAACACCGGTGACCCCAACTTCATGCCACCGCCCTCATTTGATCAGCGCGGCCCAGGTTTTGATCGGGTAGTGAGTGGCCGAATCGATAAAGGTTCGTTTGAAGTGCAGGCTGGCGGCACACCAACGCCAACTCCCAGTGCTACAGCTACAGCTACAGCCACCTCCACGCCCACAGTTACGTCTACTCCGTCAGCGACACCGCGACCAACTCCGGTGCCGCGGCTGCAGCCGAGCCCAAGGCCTCGGCCTACACCGCCGCCGAGACCGGGGCCGCAGGCAAGTTGAAGCCGGTCGGTATTCGTGGTTAGTAGAAACTCGATGAAAATCAGATTCACATCCGAGGCGCGTGGCATCGCGGTCGTAGCGGCGGTGCTATGCGTTGTCGCAGTTCCTGCCGCCCTCGCCACTACCCCTCAATATCAGATTTACGACATCGGCGTTGTTGAAGTTGATGACACCGCTTCACAGGGTTTTGGCGTGTCGCACGCAGGAATCGCGGTCGGTCGGTCAATTCGTACCGACGGAAGTCAGGCTTTTATCTGGACGCTCGACTACGGCATCATTGGGCTGCCGAATCTTGCCGGGCGCAGCTTTGCCGTTTCGAACAGCGCAAATGATAGTGGCATTGCCGTTGGGACAGCAGCCACCACACTCTTTGGCTCAGACCGGTTACCCGTCATCTGGCAAAATGGCGCGGTTTCGCAGTTGCCCTTGCCGGTCGGCGAAACGCTTGGTGACGCGAATTCGGTGAATGCTTCAACGGTCGCGGTTGGTTCGGTCGACGCCGGGAGTTTGCAGCGCGGCGTGATCTATAGCGGCGGCAGCGCGACGATCATCACGCAAACGACAGCAAACGGGAGTTACTTTCTTACCGCATTCGGCATCAACGATTCAGGTCGGGTCGTCGGTCAGGGCATCGATCCGATGAATGCCGCGCGTAACGTGGGTATCGTCTATGATATCGGTCAGAGCATGGCGTTCGAGGTCGGCGCGTTGCCGGGGTTGAATGGCGCGCTGGCGTTCGGCGTGAGTAACAGCGGATACGTCGTTGGATCGAGCATGTTGAACCAAGGCTCAGGGCTCCCGTTCATCTGGTCGGATCAAGGCGGGATCGTTGCCATCCCACTCGCCTCAGGCACGAGCGAAGGCTCCGCGCGCGCGGTGAATTCGGCCGGTTGGGTGGTGGGCACCGACTCGTCGGCGTTCGCCATCCCATTTCTTTATGACGGAACGACGACCTATCGGCTTGCCGATCTCATCCCTCCGAACTCGGGCTGGGACTTGTCGATGAATACTTCGTCGTCGGCAGACGGTATTAGCGAGGCCGGCATCATCGTCGGCACGGGTATTCACGACGGCGAGACACACGCGTATGCAATGGTGCCCGCAGCGCCTAGCCCCACACCCACGCCGAGTGCGACGCCAACTGCAACGGCCACGCCCACAGCCACACCTACTCCAACCGCTGCGTCCAGGGTTACTCCTACACCGAGACCCCGCCCCACTCCGCGGCCGCGACCATAGCTGATCGTTCGAATTGATCAGCAGCGAGGCGGCATCACCGATGCCGGCTACAGAAAAAATTAGTGTCCATTCGTGTCCATTCGTGGTTACAAAGAGAAGGATCATGAACCAGACGCATCGCGAGGACCCGCACACACCCCTGAGTTATCACGGCGCGTGGAGAATCGTGTGGTTGGTTTTCTTCCTGTTTATCGTCTGGCTAATTCTGCGCGCGTTGCAACCGGTGATTCTGCTCTTCGCGCTGGTCTTGCTTCTTGCAATGGTCCTGAACCCGATTGTGGTCTGGTTACAGAAACATCGTGTCCCGCGCTTTCTCGGTGTGATCCTGCTAATGCTCGCGCTCATAGCTGTGGCCACAACGATTATCGTTTTTGCGATACCGCCATTAGCGCGACAAACGCAGGAGCTCGTGCGCAACGCGCCCGAGGTGTGGCAGGGCATTCGCATCAGGATCGAATCGCTCACACGAAATTATCCCGCCGTTCGCGAGGCGTTGCCGCGCACGGATGAGATTGCAGGAAAAGCCGGTGCGGCCGCGGGGACGGTCGGGAATTTTTTGCTGCGCTCAACGATCGGATTCGTCGGTGGCGTGGCCAGCGTGGTGTTTGCCATTCTGTTGCTCGTTTTCGTGTTAGCGAATCCAAGACCACTCGTTGCTGCGTATCTGGCACTTGTTCCCGATCGTTATCGCGAACAAGCACACCGCACCCTCGCCCGGCTCATGCGACAAATGACTGCATGGGCGCGTGGCGTCGCCATCAATGGCGTCATCACCGGTCTGTCCATAGGCGTGTCGCTTTGGCTGATTGGCGTGCAGCCCGCGCTCATGTTTGGCGTGTTCGCGTTTCTTGGTGAGTTCCTTCCAAACGTCGGTGCGTTTCTCGTTTCCATTCCCATTTTGCTGGTCGCATTGAGCATGGGTGCGACAAAATTCTGGCTGGCGCTCATCGTGATCCTGGTGGTTTACCAGGTTGAGTTGAATGTTCTTGTGCCGGGCGTCCTCGGCAAAGAAATGCGATTGCACCCGGTAAACATTTTGTTCTTCACCCTGGCGACCGCCGAATTGTTTGGGCTGCTCGGAGTTTTTCTCGCTGTCCCTGCCGCAGCGCTGGTCCAGATTGTGATCGACGAATTTTATTTGGAACCGCGCAAAATGGATCGTACAGCGCTGGATCGCGAAGCCGCAGCTCTAGTGGAAGGCAGGAAGTGAAACATTGTAGAGCGTCTGTGGCACACGCCATTCGATTAGCGGTCGGAAACCGCCGCTACAGCTAAAGGTTTGACATCGGACCACCGATTTGAGTAAAACCGGGGTACGCGCAGGAATTCATCACTCGTGTCAAAGCTAAAAGGAACGCTTACGGGTTTCATGCTCCCGTTGGTTCTGCTGTTTGGTTCGCCGGACGCGGACTCCCGTAATCCCGCGACAACCAATAGCCACGTCCCAAGCGGGACGCTTCAGAAGATGATTATGGATAACGGAAGCGTCACGATGCAACTCGATCTCAACGGATTGAATGGAAGCAATTCTCTGGTGGCAAGGCCGGTCACATTGCACTTTGCTGCGGCGCCCAATTCTTTCTTTCCAATTCTAGTGTTTAACAATTTGTTGCGCGGACTGGAGCCGGGTTCGATCGAATTGGTGCCGGAAAACAAGGCAGCACTCCCCTCTGCGTTGACGGCCTCGCTCAAGCACCTGGTCATTGAAAAATCCGGCCCGAGATCGCGTTTTGAACTCGCAGTGCGCGATGGCAGCAGCGGGTTTGTGTTTTTTAATGTAGAGGGCCAGCAATACGATTACGATGCGGGTGCGCAGTCCC
>QHOX01000402.1 GCA_003219465.1 Verrucomicrobiota bacterium
AGGTGACGGTCGAGCTAATGTTTATAATGTTGCCGCCAGTGGAATCGAATTGCTTGACCGCTTCCTGCGTCGCGAGGAGCAGGCCGAGAACATTCACGTCAAAATGTTTGTGGAATTGCTCCTCGGTGATGTCTTCAAGTGGCGACCAGTCGTAAACTCCCGCGTTGTTGACCAGGATGTCGATCTTGCCGAAGGCTTTTGTAGCCTCAGCAAAGAGACGCGTGATGTCTGCCCTCTTGGCGACGTTGGCTTGCACGGCAATGGCCTTTCCGCCGCGTTTTGCGATTTGATCCACCACGCGGTCGGCGCCTTCTTTACTGGAGGCATAGTTGACAACGACGGCCGCGCCTTCGGCAGCGAACTGTTTAGCGATGTCAGCGCCGATTCCCTTCGACGCGCCCGTCACCACGGCGACTTTTCCATTCAATTTTCCATTTTTCATTGTGTGCCTTTCATTTTTTGGTTTTCAAAAATTGTTTCTTGTTCACGGCTTAACAATCCACATAAGCGATAGCCGGCTGATGATTTTGGGTTTCGGTAAAACCGTGCGGCGCTAGCACGTTGTCATGTTGCCTGTCAGCCAGTTGCAGCCCGAGGTTGGCGATGTGCGCTTCGACCAGATCGGGAAGAAGCAGGTGCGGAAACAACGATAGCTCCCACGCCTTTGCTTCTTCTTCGTCGAGGACGAGGTGGATGATGTCGCGCAGGTCTGGGTAAACCCGTTCGTAATCTTGTTGTAGCTTTTGCTTCAGCTGCGTAACCGCGGCCAAAACCGTCTGGAGGAAAAAGAGGCTTGCTGTTTCTGGCTGCTGCTCAGTTTGCATGGGGTTGATTCCTTTCGCTTGTATTTGACTGGTCGTCTATAAAATTGGCAAAAAAAAGCTCATGAGGAAACAGCTTGGGTATGTTTCACGCCCAGAACATCCATCGCGACCTGCTTGAAATCGCGGAGCAATTCGACGTCGTTTTGAATTCGGGCCTGGGCAAGCGTCCCGTGATAGCAGGCAAAGAGCGCCCTCGCTTTGGCTTCGGAATCCGGCGCCACAATCAATCCTTGCGCATGCGCGTCCCGAATAGCGGACTCGAAATACTTTATCTTCCGATCCCAGATGCGGTCAACGGTAGCACGCACGGTCTGGTCCTGCGTGCTCACTTCGCTCCCGATGCT
>QHOX01000403.1:0-336 GCA_003219465.1 Verrucomicrobiota bacterium
CGCATCCACCGAAGTGGTGCCGTAGCTGTTTTCCCACATCAAATCCAACGCCGCGTCCGTCAGGCGCTCTTTCATGTCACTCGTTCTAGGCATAAGGCAATTATGCACCTATAGACTAGTCAGTCAACTATTTTGTTCAAAACAATTTCCCGCTGACGCGCCGGGGCGAGCTTGGTCGCGAGCTGCACGGGTACAAGGCAGGTTTCGCCGGCGTGCAATTTCACGGTCGCCGCAAATGCGATTGATTGATTCGCTGCCCGCTCGTCAACGCTTCGCGTTGTCCGTCTACATCGCTCCGCTCCCGCCGGGCCCCATCGTCGATCTTGCGCATCTGTG
>QHOX01000403.1:426-1238 GCA_003219465.1 Verrucomicrobiota bacterium
GCTCGGTGGTGACGCGGCAGAGCCATGCCTACGGTTTGACGCAAACAAAATTCCAAATGAAAACAAAACTGCACCAAAGCACACCGCGACGCAGACCGCGTCAGTTGTTTCGAAGACGTGCGCGCAGGCACGACCCAATGCTCCTGCTGAACATGTCGTTCTTTAACTTTACCGACGGATGGAGCCGGGTTTTTTCCAGGGAGCAATACGGACGGTTCTCCACCTGACAACCCGACGCGGACAATCGGATCCGCACCGATCGAAATGAATGCAGCGCGACAATCCGTCGTGGTCAAGGCGCCCATCGACCAGGTGTACGAGCAGTGGTCGCGAGTTGAAGAACTCCCGAAATTCATCACGCCGTTGCGGAATGTACGAAGACTTGATGACGCACACTTTTCTTATACATGGCATCCCAGCGGGATCGAACAACGAGATGTTTTCCACATCGTGCTTCGAATTCCCGAGCGCCGAATAGCCTGGCGCTCTACTTCGGACGGCTTCATTTCAGGCGTCGTTTCTTTCGAACCGCGCTCCAATGAAGACACGCAAGTAACTCTGAAAATACGTTCGATTTTCGATCCTCCCAGCTTGGCGCGAAGACTGGAAGAGTATCTAAGCAATTTCAAACGGTTGGTTGAGAACGAGGAAACCGTATCATGACAACCTTCTCGCTCAGAGAGTGAGGCCGAAGAGGTGGCGATGCCCGATCTCCTTAAGGAAGGCTTCTCCTTCTCTAAAAGCGTCAGCTTATGTGGATCGTTCGTTTAGCTCTTAGGCGTCCCTACACTTTCACGGTGGTGGCCATGCTC
>QHOX01000110.1 GCA_003219465.1 Verrucomicrobiota bacterium
AAGTACATCGCATTCTGGAAACGCTCCTGTCTGTTCTGGCTCGAATCGCGTATCGGTTGAGAGCGCGCGAATCACGCGAAATTCTCGAGCCAGTTCGTTACACGATTCAGGGGTTGTATGTCCGTGCAATTGAACGCATCGAACGCCGGCAGTTTTGGCGACCTTGCGAATTTCTGCTGGATCCGCATCGACGAAAACGCCGACAGCGCAAGTTCGTGCTGGGAGCGTGTCCGCAATTCCGCGAACGATAGTCGGCTCGATGTAGCGCGGGCTCGCTGGATAAAAATTGAACCCAATCATGTCCGCGCCAAGTTCGACGCACGCGCGTGCGTCAGTCGCGTTTGTAACACCGCAGATTTTGATTTGTGTCGGAGTCATGATGGGCAAGATGACGAAGCTCGAACGACGAATGACGAATTAATGACGACGCCGCAATTATTGTACGACGCTTCTGCGAAACGGTGCGTGTTTGGCCCCAAGGGCGTTACGTCACTGTCAGCCTGAGGCATCGTCCCAGGAATTCCAATGCACAGGGGAAAAGCGCTGAAAGCGCGAATCAGTTCAGCGCGCGTTCTCATTCCAGTGGTGAGAAGTGAATCGCGCCTTCAGCGCTGATATTTGTCTTTCCACCAATCCTGGGGCTTTGCCCCAGGCTGGCAATGAATGCCGCGCCTTTGGCGCTAAACACAAAACTGAAACGCCACGGCGTGTGACACAGACGCTGTACAATTTCGGCATTCGGGTCTGTGGATTCTTTCGTCATTCGGATTTCGTGATCACCGCCTGGCGATCTTCAACAGCGGCAATTAGATCGCGCAACGCCGTTTCCGGATCGGTTGCGCGCATTAGCGCTTCGCCGATTAGAAAGCCGCGGAAGCCAAGCGACCGCAGATGGCGCAGAGACTTCGGGCTCTGCAATCCACTCTCGGAGATCGTGATTCGATCTCGGGGAGCTTCGGCGATCAAACGCTCGCTTGTCTCCAATGAAGTTCGAAACGTCAGCAGATCGCGGTTGTTGACTCCGATGAGCCTCGCGCCCGTGCTCACCGCGCGACGTAGCTCTTGTGATGTGTGCACTTCGACCAGGGCGTCGAGACCGAGTTTGTCCTCCGCGGTTGCGCGTAGTTTTACTAACGCAGCATCGTCAAGAGCTGCTGCGATCAACAACACAGCATCTGCACCGACAACGGCCGCCTCGTAGATCTGGATTTCGTCGATGATAAAGTCTTTGCGCAACAGTGGAAGCGACGTGGTCGCGCGAATCGCGCCGAGATCGAGAATCGAACCACTAAAGTATTGTTCGTCCGTCAGGATCGAGATAGCACAGGCGCCACCGCGTTCGTAACGAGTGGCAACGTCGGTCGCGGCTAGATCGTTGCGGATCGTTCCAGCCGATGGTGACCGGCGTTTGAATTCCGCGATAATGTTGACTCCTCGTGAGTTCGACTCGAGTGCTCGCAACAATCGATGCGGCGTTGTGTTTGCTCGGAGCGTTAATGCGCGGTCGCGAAAATCCCGCGAAGCCCGATCGGCTCGAAGTCGCGCCACGACTTCCCGTTTTCGATCAAGGATTTCAGAAAGAATAGTGGTCATCATCAGCTCCGATTTGTCTCGCCAATCAGCGCCTCCAGCTTCGATGCCGCGTGTCCGTTATCGATACTTTCACGCGCCAGTGCTGCTGCGTTTTGAAAATCGTTCGTCACGCCCGCGAGATACAGCGCCGCAGCAGCGTTTATGACGACCAGATCGCGGACGAAAGCAAACTCGCCATCTTTTACGCCGTCCAAAATTGCTCGGGTCACTCGTGCATTCTCCGTTGGGCCTTCGCGGCGTTGATTAACCGATCGGCGCTGTAGTCCGAAGTCCTCCGGCGAAATGGTGAACGTCTCCACGCCGGTGTGCGCAGAGCACGCTGCGACAAAAGTTTCGCCGGTGATTGTAACTTCATCCAGGGCGTCGGCGCCGTGAACCACCCACGCTTGTTTCACGCCGAGCAGCGCAAGCGCCGAGGCGACTCTCTCGACAAGCGAAGGATGCCACACGCCCAATAGTTGAAACGGCGCACGCGCCGGATTCGTTAGGGGACCAAGCAAATTGAATGTGGTATGCACGCCCAATTCCCGGCGCACCTGCGCGACACGAGCGGTCGCACGATGGAAAAGCGGCGCAAACATGAAACAGATTCCGTGCTCATTGAGACAGCGTTCCACGGTTTGCGGAGGTGCTGCAGTGTTGACACCTAAAGTTTCGAGAACATCGGCGCTTCCCGAGGTCGAGGAGGCGGCGCGCGCACCGTGCTTCGCCACAGGCAAACCGGCACCCGCGATAACGAATGCTGCGGCTGTTGAAACATTGAAGCGTTTGGCCGCACTCGAACCCGTTCCCGCCGTATCAATGAAGCGCTCGTGCCGCGAATGCACGGGGGTTGCGCGTTCGCGCATCGCTTCAGCCATGCCCGCAAGCTCCTCCACAGTTTCGCCTTTGGCCGTCAAAGCGATGAGCGCCGCTGCTATCTGCGCGTCTGTGGCAACCGGATCAAGCAATGCTTCGAGAAAATTCGCCGCTTCAGTCCGCGAAAGATTTTCTCCGCGCACAAGACGCATCGTAGTCTCGCGAAGATCGAGATTACTGGTTTCACTCACCATCGGTTGCAGGTTCATCGCGTTCTTATCTGGCTCGCCATTGCGACTGCTTTCATCATTGCCCGTGCCTTGATCACGGTTTCTTCGTATTCCCGTCGCGGATCGGAATCGGAGACGATGCCCGCGCCGGCCTGGAAGTACGCGCTCCCGTTTTTCAATACCGCACATCGCAGCGCGATACAGGAATCAACGTTGCCGTTGAATCCGAAATACCCGATAGCGCCCGCATAACAGCCACGCCGCGTTTTCTCCAATTCGCTAATGATTTGCATCGCGCGGATCTTCGGCGCGCCCGAGACAGTGCCGGCGGGAAACGTCGCTCGCACCGCGTCGAACGCGCTGCAACCGGCGCGCAAATGGCCCACTACGTTCGAAACGATATGCATGACATGACTGTAGCGCTCGATCTGCATGAACTCTGTTACGCGAACGGAACTGAATTCTGCGACGCGGCCGACGTCATTCCGCGCAAGGTCCACAAGCATGACGTGCTCGGCGCGTTCCTTCGGATCCGCCAGCAGTTGAGCGGCGTTGGCGTCGTCTTGTTCTGAAGTCAGACCGCGAGCGCGTGTCCCTGCGATTGGACGAATCTCCACGCTGCCGTCAGCCAACCGGACATGCATCTCAGGCGAACTACCGACGAGCGAAAAATCAGCGCCGAAGTTGAGACAAAACATGTAGGGCGAAGGATTGATGAAACGAAGGCAGCGATAGAAATCGAGTGATTCGCCGGCGAACGGCGACTCGAATCGTTGCGATAAGACAACCTGGAAGACGTCACCTGCGGCGATGTATTCCTTCGCTCGCTTTACCGCGCGCTCGAACTCTTCGCGAGAGAAATTGCTGCGCGGCAGGGGCTGTTCTGCATCTTCCACGATTGGGACAAGGCGAAGATCGACTGGTTGCCTCAGTTGTCGCTTGATCGAATCCAGGCATTCGACGGCGCGCGCGTGGACCTTTTTCGGCGAACTATCGCCGAGAAACGCGTTGATGATGATTTTCAAGCTGCGCAGCCGGTGATCGAAAACCAGAAGCGCGCTTGGAATCATAAACAGCGCCTCGGGCAAATGGAGCTCATCTCGCTGCGCAAACGGGACCTTCGGTTCGAAAGAATGGATCGCTTCGTAGCCGATAAATCCAACAGCGCCGCCTGCGAAGCGCGGCAGTTCAGGGCGCGACACGAACTGATAGCGCGCCATCAAATTTCGGACCTCGTCGACCGGATCGCTGCTTGTTTCGAGTCGCCGTTGGTTCCCGTCCTCGATGATTCGAACTTCGCACCCGTAGCTTTGCAAAACCACGCGAGGGTCCATGCCAACGAAAGAAAAACGTCCCGAGACATCGTTCTTTTCGGTGGACTCAAAAAGGAAGCTATAACCGCCGCAGTCCAGTTTCTTGAAAGCTGAAACCGGCGTTTCTCCATCGGCGATGAACTCTGCGAAAACAGGGATGACGTTGCCCCGTTTCGCGAGCTCAATGAATTCATCCAGAGTGGGAGTGACTTGCGCCGTTGCGGTCATACAAGCGTCAAAAATCGCGCTAGGATTTTCTTGCCATCGTGGGTAAGCACGGACTCGGGATGGAACTGCACCCCGCACACGGGGAATTCGCGATGGCAGAGCGCCATGATTTCTCCGTCGTCACTTTCTGCGGTGATTTCGAGACAGGCAGGCAGTGAAGTTCGCCTCACCACAAGCGAATGATATCGGCCAGCTTCGAACGACGTGGCCAAATCGGAAAAGAGCCTGTTCCCATTATGCATAATGGTCGATGCCTTCCCATGCATCAGCCCCGAAGCGCGAACGATTTCTCCGCCATACGCTTCGGCGATGCATTGATGTCCCAGGCAAACACCGAGAATCGGAGTTCGTGCGCCAAACGCCAGAATGACGTCTTTACTGATCCCCGCCTCGCGCGGTGTGCACGGGCCTGGCGAAATGCAAATACGCTCCGGCGCTAGTTCGTCAATTTCCTTCAACGAAATCGCGTCATTCCGCCTAACGAGAAGCTCGCATCCAAGCTCGCCGAAATACTGCGCGAGGTTGTAGGTAAATGAATCGTAATTATCGATCAGCAGGAGCATGTTGGGATTCGCTGACGGCGATTCCGTTTGATGAGACAAGCTCGTGAATCGCTCGAACTTCGGCGACGAGTTGAAGGTATTGCGACGGCGTTAACGCCTGTGCGCTGTCGGAAAGCGCGAGCTCCGGCTGGTTGTGGACTTCGATCATTAGGCCGTCCGCGCCGGCTGCCACCCCGGCTCTTGCCAAAGGCGTGACCATATACGCCGTGCCGGTGCCGTGCGAAGGATCAACGATCACCGGCAAATGCGAAATGCGCCGAATCGCCGGCACCGACGCGAGATCGAGTGTATTTCGCGTGTGCTGCGCGAACGTGCGAACACCGCGCTCGCAAAGGATCACGTTGTAGTTGCCTTCAGCCATGATGTACTCCGCTGCGAGCAACCATTCCTCGAGCGTCGCGGCCATTCCGCGCTTCAATAGCACCGGCAATCTGGACCTGCCCGCGCGCTTCAGAAGCGAGAAGTTCTGCATGTTGCGAGCGCCGATTTGAATGACGTCGCCGTGCTTCTCGATGAGGTCGACATGCGATTCTTCAACCGCTTCAGTGACGATTTTTAGTCCGAACTCCTCACGAACGGCCGACATGATCTCCCAACCTTTTTCGCCCAGACCCTGGAAGGTGTAAGGCGATGTTCGAGGTTTCCAAACGCAGCCACGAAAGAAACGCGCACCGCTCTTCTGCACTGTCTTCGCGATCGCGAACGCCTGTTCGCGGTTTTCGATCGCGCACGGCCCGGCGATGATTGCCAGCTCGCTGTCGCCAATAGTGGCGTCGCCGACGCGAACCACAGTCTTGTCGGGTCGCAGGTCCAGCGTGATCAATTTGTATGGCTTGGTGACGCGGATGACTTCCGCAACACCGGCCAGGTTTTCGAAACGCCGGCCATCGATTGGGCCTTCATTGCCGGTGATGCCGATCGCCGTCCGCGTCGCTCCCGGCATGGGATGCGCGCGAAAGCCGACTGCCTCAACAACTTTCACCACAGCATCGATCTCCGATCCCGTGGCGCTGGGTTTCATTACGATTAACATTTGATCATAAGTGGTTGGATTTATTTCGACGGACGCAGAGACAGATCTCCTGCCAGAGATGAATCAGCGTCCGTTGAGAAACGGTCGCTTTCTATCGCCAGATTCCGAGCGCGGACGTAGAGGCACACCGCAAGCCGTTTGCGGCCTCCGCCGAACAAAGGATGTCAGCGC
The DNA here is from genome assembly GCA_003219465.1 of Verrucomicrobiota bacterium. Classification (GTDB taxonomy): domain Bacteria; phylum Verrucomicrobiota; class Verrucomicrobiia; order Chthoniobacterales; family UBA10450; genus Udaeobacter. The sequence continues at coordinate 5,930 of QHOX01000110.1, forward strand.
TCATTGCCGACAAGCATAGCGGCAATGCGATGATTGTCGATACAAATATAAGTCCACTTGGTAACAGCAATGTTACCGAAATGCGCAAAATCCGTTGGTAGTCGGTGCCGCCGTCGCTGCGCCCGACCTCGAAAGATAGATGGGTATGTTTGTACAAAGAAAACTGACAGTTCTTTGCTCGATACTTGTTACCATGTGCGTCACTCTGTCCGCCTTCGCAATCAAAGTAACTGAGCCGGCTGCTGCGTCGCACGGGTATCCCGGCTTGTGCGACATCAACGGGAAAAAACTCGCTGACGGCGAATTCCGGCAATGGGTAGAAACCAATCGGCTGCATATCGTTATCACTTACAAATTTTCCGCCGGCGAGGTCTATGAGGAACACTCACAATTTCGACAAGAGCCAGAGCTGATCCAGGAAAAATGGTCCTGGAAAGAATCGAAACACGGAAGGTCGCAGCGTGAATTCGCTGTGGACTTTCTGACTGGAATCGCCAGCGCACACATCCGGCAAGATAATAAGGATGTGTCCAAAAAGATTAATATTGAACCGGGCCGGACCTTTGCCGGGTTTGGGTTCAGCCTTGCCGTGAGTAATCTGCGCAAACGCCTCCTGAGTGGCGAACAAGTTCAGCTCAAGGCAGTCGGTTTTTCGCCGTTCCCAACGCTTGGCCCGCAAGTTGTAACAGTGACAATTTCTCACGGCGGGGTTCAACGCATGAGAATGGGAGGGCGCTCGCCCAAAGGCGATCAGTTCATTATTCATCCGGAAATTCCGTTCATCGCGAAATTCTTCGTTGATGTGCCAGACACAAGAATCTGGCTGACCAATCCCGCGCCGGCTGGTTTTCTACGCTGGGAAGGCCCAATCGTGCTGCCGACGGATCCAATGATTCGTGTTGATCTAATTTCGGGTGAAAAGAGCGGACCGGCAGAGGCTGCGGGAAGTTAGGATGCCGTGGCTGCCGTATAAGCATCCCGATGCGATTGCGACCAAGCGCGCGGTTGCGCCACATCATCCACCACCACTAATATGCCCCTCATGCACCGCCACATGTTCTTGCGCTTACTTCTGCTCGGCCTCTTGATTGTGTTCCGATCCTCGGCTTCCACTGCAACAAAATCGCCCATCCAGGAACGCGCCGATCGTTTTCTGGCGCTGGCGAACGCCGGATATCAGGCTGTCTTTCGAGTGAACAGCGAAGCGCAGTGGACTGCGGTTACTGACGTAACACCCGAGCATGATGCGGCAGCCGAAGCGACCGGCAAAGCTTACGCCGCGTTCAACGGAAACCCTGCGATCATCAACGAGGCGCGCGAACTGCTGACGCACCAGAAGGAACTTACCGAGATCACGGTGCGGCAGTTGAAACAGCTGCTCTTAAACGCAGCGGAAGGGCCGATGACTAATCCGGAGCTCGTGGCGAAGCGCGTCGGCGCCGAGACGAAACAGGCATCGCTCATGAACGGGTTCGAATTCAAACTTAACGGTCAGAAAATCACCGCTAACCAGATCCAGATCGACGATAAACTGGAAAAGAGCACCGACCTCGCTGAGCGCAAAGGAGTTTGGGAAGCGTCAAAGGAAATCGGGCCTGTGTTAAAACCAAATCTCGTGACACTGCGCGACCTGCGAAACGGCGTCGCCAAAGAGATGCAGTATCCCGATTACTTTTCGCTTGAGGTCGCCGCCTACGGGATGACCACAGACGAGATGCTCAAGATGCTTGATGATTGGATGGCGACCGTGCGTCCGCTGTATTTGCAACTACACACCTGGGCGAAATACAAACTCGCGGAGAAATTTCATCAGCCCGTGCCGAAAAAGATTCCCGCGCACTGGATCGGCAATCGCTGGGCACAGGAATGGCCGGGCCTCGTTGAAGCAGCGAACATCGACAAGTATTTCGAGGGGCGAAAACCGGAATGGATCATCAAGACGGCCGAACAATTTTACACGGGGCTCGGCTTCTCACCGTTGCCGCAAAGTTTTTGGGAAAAATCAGATCTGTATCCCGTTCCGGCTGATTCGAAGCGCAAGAAGAACACGCACGCCTCCTGCTGGCATATCGATCTTGCGAACGACATTCGCTCCTTGCAAAGCATCGAACCGAATTCGCGGTGGTTTTTCACTGCACATCATGAGCTCGGGCATGGCTACTACTTCAAAGCATACACGCGACCGGAGGTTCCATACTTGTTGCGACTTGGAGCGGCACCTGGATTCCATGAAGGCGTAGGCGAATTGATTTCGCTTACCTCTAGCCAGGTCCCTTATCTGCAATCGCGCGGCGTTTTACCGCACGAGTTTATTGCGGATAAGACCGCATTCCTTCTGGACGACGCGCTCGCCCGCTCGGTGCCGTT
>QHOX01000111.1 GCA_003219465.1 Verrucomicrobiota bacterium
AATGAGACTGTAGTAAGCGGTCCAACCAAACTCCACCGCCGCACCGGCCAGCGCGCGAAATATTTTTGCGCCTCCGCGCGCACGGCAGCCTTGCTAATCACACCGCTATTCGTGTAATCGACACGGTCAGCGTAAAGGCCGGCGACCGTATCAACATCCGCTCCTGAGTATGCCTGGACAAATGACGCCGCGATAGATTCGGGAGAAACCTCATCTTCGTCTTTGTTAGAAGGTTGTTCGTTGTGCGCGGCCTGGATGCTCGGTTGTGTGACAACAACCTTCTTCGCACCGGCCTTGGCCTCCGCTCTCGCCTGCTTCAGCTTCTCCTCGTCGTCGGGATAATGAGTGACCTGGTACTTGTGCTGATAATCGGCGATAGCTCCGTTAAGATCACCGCGTGCTTTACGGATGTCGCCGCGTCTACCGTAGGCGCCCGCGGCGTGAGCCGGATTGGTCGAAATCAATTGGCTGTAGTCAGCGATGGCGCCGTCGATATCGCCTTTCAACTCCTTGGCGTATCCGCGACTGAAATAAGGCTCCGAGCCTAGGGGCGACGCCGAATCGGTTTTCGCTATGCCGGCAATTTGTCTGTCGCAAAGCGCAATAGCTTTGTCGTATTCCGCGTTCGCTCCGGCAATATCGCCGCGTTCCTTTCGCATATCGCCGATACTGGTAAAGCCAGCTGGATCCGATCTCAGCTCGGCCGCCCGAGTAAAATCCGCCATCGCGCCCTCGAAATCGCCGTGCTGTTTCTTCGCCGTCGCGCGAACATAGTACGAGCCAGACTTGTTAGGATCCAGCGCGACTAGTCTGTCGTAGGCTGCGAGCCCGCCGGCCCAATCGCCTCGTTTTTCCTTCACCCTGGCCAGATGCTCGCACGCCTCATCCCGCCGGGCCGGCTGGTGTTCAATGGCCTGCTCCAGGTCTTCGATCGCTCCAGCGACATCGCCACGTTGTTCTTTGTCGTAGGCGCGACCGATGTAGTTCGTTTGTAAAGCCGAGCGCGGCTGGATTTGGGTGGTCGATTGAATCGTGATCTGCGGCGTGCCCGCGGATGATTCGATCTTGCCAGTCACGGCAACAGTTACGTTTCGTATTTGTTCGGGGTCGAGCTCCGGACCCGACACCTCATTAGGCACGACGATCCACACGAGCGCCTTTTGCAGGTCACACCCGCCAATCTGTAGATCGACATGCCTTCTCCCGTGGCCGATGCAATCTACCTTCCCAACGATCGTAGCCCTCTCGCCGATATGCTTTCTTGCCTCGGCGGCGGTGTACTCGTGCACGCCAGCTTTTACTGGTTGAACGCTCGCTTGATCCGCGCCGGTCCTTTCTGATTCGAGCTGTTGCACGAGCCGCGCGTACTTGCGCGTGTCGGGATGATCTTGCCCGAAAACTTGCTCAGCAGCGCTCGCCGCTTTGCGGGCGAATTGGATCGCTTCCTCCGTTTTGTTCTGGCGAGCCAGTTGATAAGCAAATGCGTACCACGATGAAATTGTGCTGGGATGATCCGCGCCGAGAACTTTCTCCTCGAGCGCAATGACTTCCCGGCATTGAGCATCGGCTTCACCAAATTTTTGCTGCTCGCTTAGCACGCCGGCGAGTGCCATCCGACTGGTTAGTGTAGCCGGATGTTCAGGGCCGAGCACCTTCGCTTCAATTCTGATTACGTCTCGAAGCTGCGCTTCCGCGTCGGCGAAGCGCATTTGTTGGGCAAGGGCAAAGCCGATGTTGTTGCGCACACCTAATGTGTCGGGATGCTCCGGACCGAGCACCCGTTGTTCGATCGCCAACAGATCTCGAAAACCTTTCTCCGCCTCCGCATGCCTGGCCTGATTTCCCACCGTAACTAGCAGATTCCTCCGGGTGCGAAGGGTCTCAGGATGTTTCGGGCCGAGCACCCGCTCTTCAACCGTGATCAATTCGCGGAATTGCTTTTCCGCCTCGACATACTTCTTTTGTCGGTTCAGGGCAAGGGCCAGATTGTTGCGGCTCTTCAACGTTTCCGGATTTTCCGGGCCTAAAACTTTGCTTCGAAGCTCCAAGACACGCCGGTGCTCAGATTCTGCGTCGGCATGTTTTCCCTCGTCATCGAGCGCGTTAGCGAGGCCATTCTCACTTGCCAGCGTCTCCGGGTCCTGTGCACCGAGTAATCGTTCTTCAATGGCGATCAGTTTGCGAAACTCTGCTTCAGCGTCTCGGTACCGCCCTTGTCTCCAAAGCACATAGGCCAGGCGACTGCGGCTGCGCAAAGTATCAGGATTCTCAGGACCAAAAGCGCTCGCGCGGGCATCGAGCGCACCCTGCAGAACGGTCGCGGCCTCACGATATTGCCCCTGATCGATCAACACATCAGCGATGGCGTGTTGAATTTCCGCCCATTGACCAGGGTCGCGTTCCCGGTTAGTCAGCTCGGCTGCTTCGCGAAGATGCGCCATGGCTGTCGCATACTCGATTCGCTTCTGCGCCGCGAACCCCGCCAGCTTGAGCGCGCGAATCACGTCGGCATTGTTGGTCGGCGGCGTGGTCCTGGCTTGGACTGCAGCCTGTAACGCCAGACGCTCCGCCTCCTGATAATCGTTGGCGACGTAAGCAGCGCTCGCTCGCTCGAACGGGCTCGCGGTGGGCGCGTCTCTTAACTGCTCTGCCGCCTGCGGCAGCTTCTCGCGTAGCACAGCAACGTCCATATTCATCTGCTTGCCCAATTGCTCATACACTTGGTCCCGGACCAGCCCAGTCTCGGTTTGCCCTTCACGAATTTTTCCTTCCACCTGGATGTATTGAACGATGCCCTGACGTAATCTCGTCATTTGTTCACTGACGCTTGTAACGGCTTGTCGCGTCTCCGTCATTTGTTGCGACGTGTGGCGCTGCCAGTGCAGGAGCCAGAAGTTCACCGCGAGTCCGGTCAGTAGCAGAATTGCGACGCCGGCCGCCCAGCGCTTCGCGCCTTTACGGAGCTGAATAAGATCGCCGCGTAATTTTAGGACGCTCGCTTCTAATCCCTCGAGGCTAGTGAGTGGATGATACAAATGCGCGTCTGCTTTCAACCGATTACGATACGCGGTTTGTAGGGCGCGTAGTTCCTCAGGTTCATCAACGCACGCGTCGCTTGGGAAATGCTCATCGAGGAATAAGTACCAGACCTTCTTCCCGATCTTGCGCGCGTAGAGTGCCTCGTACTGGGTGTAGCTCACTCGACCAAATTCCTCGGTGGGCTGCAACGGCTCCGCTCCGTAGCAGCAGCCCACCAATTGCACCACGCCGTTGCAGCGGCTGATCTGCCTGCGCAAAACGCCGGGGAGATCGCCTTCGCTTGTCTCAAAAATGTCCTGCCAGATCGGATCGTAGCCGAGGAAAGTTAACGCATTTGCAACTAACTGGCGCGCGCTTCTTAGCTCTCGACTAACAGCTGAAATGAAGATGAGAGGCTTCGGACTCACCCCGTAGCCTTGGTAGCAAATCCGAAGACTCGCGCAAGCTGAAAGACATGATTTTCAAGGTTAATGGAACCGCAAACATTTTACCGACGACGCAAAAAATAATCTTGCCAGCCGAACCACGGTCTTGGTAGTGTGCGACTACCCCCAATGAAAGCACGATCACCCCACATCGTTTCGGTCATTCTTGCTGCAGCAGTCTGGTCAAGCAGCTGTTTTGCGCAATTTCCAGGCTTACCGCAGCTTCCGGTTCCTGGTTGGGGCTCCGGAGCTGCTAATGCCGCGGCAGCAGCGGCAGTGGCGGGGATCGTTGTGTACATCATCGAGAAGCACGAGGCTAGCGAGCGGCAAAAACAGATCGCCCAAGAGCGCGCGCGCCGCGCTTACTCTAATATGTCGGCCAAACGTAAAGCGCAGCTGAAAGCGAAGAAGGTGCGCTACATTGCCGTGGATACTGAGAAGAACGCCAAGACCTCTCCGCGCGCGAAGAAAAGCGTGATGGTGTGGGATACCGACAAACAGGAGGTCGCTAGTGACAACGTTTACGACGTCCAAAAATCACCCCCAGTCGGTCAGACCGCAAAGTTCGACAGATATTCAGCGGAATACGTCGGATCCGGATCCTAAAAGCGGCGCCTTCAAGATGTTGCTCCAACTGTTGGTGGGCGCCCTGTATTACTAAAACTCGCACTTACTGCGCCCGTTGCGCAACGAGGCACAGCGACAAAGCGATAGCCGTCGCAATTCCTGCGCCAATCCGGCGCCAACTCGCCATCGAAAAAAGATTAGAAGGGCTAGGGCTCAGCGAAAGGTTTTTCTACCGGCTCACTCGCACCAAGCTTCGATCCATTGAATTTTGTCGACAGCTTGTGATTTGTAGATCGTGATGTCGCCGGACGAACTCTTTGCGCTGACCACAGCGCGTTAACCCGTCTACATGCAGCTGTAGCCATCGGCCTGTGGCCGGTTGGGACAGATGAACGCGGCGATCCAAAGACGGCCCACAGGGCCGTGGCTACAACGCTCAGTGCAAATTCGCGCAACGAATTAAGCCGTCCCGCTACCCTCGCCTGCGCCGAACTGAATTCCCTGCGCGAGCGGAAGCTCGCTCGAGAAATTAATCGTGTTCGTCTGACGGCGCATGTAGCTCTTCCAGCAATCGCTTCCGCTCTCGCGGCCGCCGCCGGTATTTTTCTCGCCGCCGAACGCGCCGCCGATCTCCGCCCCGCTTGTGCCGGTGTTCACGTTTGCAATTCCGCAATCGCTCCCGACCGCGCTCACAAATTTTTCCGCTTCGCGCACGTCGTTGGTGAAAATCGACGAGGTTAGTCCTTGCGGGACGTTGTTGTGGATCGCGACCGCTTCGTCGAAATCACGATAGGTCATGAGGTAAAGCAGCGGACCAAATGTTTCATGCTTCACGATGTCGAAATCTGGTTTTCCGGTCGCCAGGCATGGCTTCATATAACAGTCGCCGGGAACAGTGAGGCGTTCCCCGCCGTAAAGAACTTCACCGCCTTCATCTTTCAATCGCTGGATCGAATGCTGCACCATGTCGACGGCATTCTTGTCGATCAGTGGGCCCATCACTGTTTTCCGATCGAGCGGATTCCCAATCGCCAAAGATTTGTATGCAGCCAAAAGTTTGCGTCGAACCTTGGGTGCGACCGATTCGTGCACGATCACGCGTCGCGTGGAGGTGCAACGCTGCCCGGCTGTCCCGACCGCGCCGAAGAAGATCGATTGCGTGGCCATATCGAGATCCGCGCTGGGCGCGACGATGAGCGCGTTGTTGCCGCCGAGCTCCATGATTGTTCTACCGAGGCGGCCATGAACAGTTTTCGCAACATTCAGGCCCATGTTCACCGAGCCGGTGGCTGAGACCAACGGAATCCGCGCATCATCCGCTAGTTTTTGGCCAACTGTCTTACGGTCACCCATGAGCAGCGTGAAGATCGCGGGATCGGCTCCGGTTTCCCGGCAAACGCGCTCGCAAATTTTTGTCACAGCAATTGCGGTGAGCGGCGTTTTCTCCGAAGGTTTCCAAACCGTTGCATCACCGCAAACAGCAGCGAGCGCAGCATTCCATGACCAGACCGCGACCGGAAAGTTAAATGCGGTAATTACTGCAACGACGCCGAGCGGGTGCCATTGTTCCATCAGCCGATGACTCGGGCGCTCCGATTGAATCGTTAGGCCGTAGAGCATACGGGCCTGGCCAACGGCAAGGTCGCAGATGTCGATCATTTCCTGCACCTCGCCTTCGCCTTCAGCAATAATTTTTCCAGTCTCGAGCGTCACGATCTGACCAAGCTCGTGTTTCATTTCACGCAGAGCGTTGCCAAGCCGACGAACGGTCTCGCCTCGCACCGGCGCCGGCGTGACCCGCCATTTTGAAAACGCTTCATGCGCGCGGGCGATCGCCTTGTTGTAATCGTCGTCTGACGCGGTGCGCACGCTGGCGAGTCGTCGCCCGTCGATCGGCGAAATTTTGTCGATCTTCGCGCCGCTACCACGCCACTCGCCATCGAAGACGCCGTCGTTTACATCGCTAATGCCGAGCTTTTCCAAAACTGTTTCCATAATGACTGTGGCCGGGATCGGCGATCCCGGCTACAGCGCTACCGCCGCCTCTGCCGACAGAATTTGCGCATCACTCCGACCGCTTCATCAATAACTTCCGCCGTAATATCAAGCGCGGGGCGGAAACGGATCGAGTTCTCACCCGAACGAAGAGTCAACACGCCGAGATCGAAGAAGCCGTGCCAAAATTCTTCTCGCGTTTTCGCGTCGGGCAGATCGAAGGCGAGAAACAATCCACGGCCACGCGCGGCGGAAATCAGAGGCTCCTCACGTTGCAACTCGCGCAATTGCTCCAGGAAATATGCGCCTACCTTCGCGGCGTTCTCCACGAGATGTTCCTGCTCAATGATTCGCAGGTAATGCGTCGAGCGCACCATGTCGGTAAAATTTCCGCCCCAAGTGGAGTTCAAGCGGCTGGGTACGCGAAAGGCGTTGTCTTTGACTTCGTCGAGACGCGGTCCGGCCATCACGCCGCAGACCTGCGCCTTCTTTCCAAACGCCAGCAGATCGGGAACAACGTCGAAATGTTCGCAGCACCAATTGCGACCAGTCGCGCCCATGCCGCATTGCACCTCGTCGAAAATGAGAAGGATGTCGTTCTCGTCGCAAATCGTTCTCAGCTTTCGGAGCCATTCGCCGCGGAAATGATTGTCGCCTCCCTCGCCCTGGATTGGCTCGATGATAATCGCGCAAATATCAATCCTGCGCTGATCGATGAAGTCCCGGATCTCGCGCTCGGCCTGCTGCTCCCGCGCAATCACATCGGCTTTGCGCTTCGATTCAGGCAATGAGAAGTCGATGTGTGGACACGACACGCGGGGCCAATCGAATTTTGCGAACAAGTCCGTCTTCCGCGGATCGGTGTTCGTCAAGCTCATAGTGTAGCCGCTGCGTCCATGAAACGCGTGACGAAAATGCAAAACTTGTGTGCCGCGCTCGCCATAACCAGCGGTCAGATTTTTGCGCACCTTCCAATCCATCGCCGCCTTCAAGCAATTCTCGACCGCGAGCGCACCGCCCTCGATAAATAAATAGCGCTCCAATGGCGGCAACCCGACTACGCGCTCGAACGTCGCCACAAATTCAGCGTAGCCGTCCGAATAAACATCGGAGTTCGCGATTTTAACTTTCGCGGCACGCAAAAGGTCGCCTCGCACCTCTGGATCATTGAAGTGCGGATGGTTAACCCCCACCGGCATCGAGCCGAAAAACCCGTAGAGATCGATCAATCGGCGATCATCGACTGCATTGTATAAATACGAGCCGCGGCTTTTATCGAGGTCGACGACGACCTTGAAACCATCGAGCAAGACGTGTTGCTGGATTGTTTCGAGAACCTGCGATGGCGCTATTTGTTGTTGTTTTTCGCTCTTTGTCGTGCGGCTTCGAGATGAAGCCGCCTCCGTGAGCACGGGCAGCATACTCATCCGTGAGGTTAGCTGTGGCGAAAGGCTCGGTCAACCAGGGGCACAGCTGTAGCCGCCTTGCACTGTCGAGGTGCCGCGAAGTGATGGCGCGGATTCAGAAAAGTTCGCGATGGCGGGACACCATCGCCAGCACGCGAGACGCGTGCGCTACCCTACACAATGCCGTCTCGCAGGAGCACGTGTTTTCCGGCTAGCAGATCTTGCACGAGAGCATAACCGCGTTTGTCCACATTGCGCGTTGTGCCTGCGAAATGATGGTCGATTCTCACGCGCGCAGAACGGCAGAAATAGTCTGCG
>QHOX01000404.1 GCA_003219465.1 Verrucomicrobiota bacterium
TTTCTTGAGCGCGCGGCTTATTTCCAGAGCGCATTCAACCGGCGCTTCAGGGCTATGATAAAAAACCAGCGTGATGCCGTCGCCCGTCGGGATTGTGAGCAACCGCCCCGCCGTTTCCGCGTTGTGGAATTCATCAGTGCCTCGGACGATCTCGTTTAAGCGCTCCACTAACGCTCGTTGCTGATTGATCGGCAGCTTGGAGTAACCGACGATGTCCGTGAACAACACATGCGCGATTTCCAGCTCAATTTCTTTTTTAATCTCGGCAGCCATATGGATTCACATGGAAATACCCTCCCAAGGATACTCTCAAGCAGGCTGCCGAGAGTCGAGCGCAAAGCTCGCCCCTCGACAAATCGCCCCGCACCGCAACGGTGTCTTGCCCATCTCCATTCAATCCGTTTATTCTTTCCAGATCGTTGTTCCCGTAGTTCAACGGATAGAACAAGGGTTTCCTAATGCCAAAACGGCCTTTTGCTGGAATTCGCTGATGTTGTCTGCAGTGAGCAAATGACTGCCTCCAAACGTATCGAATAATTGTTACGATCATCCCAGGTAATCAGCGATCTCCCGATTTTTACTTGCCCGGGTGACACAAAGGGTGACACAACGTACGATTCGATAATGATTGGGTATTGGCAGATACACCACTCGATCCTGAACTATTTGAAAGAGTGGAATGAGGCTGGTGTTATCGGTGCAATGGCCGCAGCGGGTACTCTCGCTGCAGTTGTCGTCGCACTTCTACCCACAATCAAAACTTGGTGGACAAGGCCGAAACTTGTACTGGAAATCCCGCCTAATGCTTCCGAAGTTTCCGAACAACCGCTCGAAGGCACGGGAGGTACCGTCGTTTTCGCCGGTCCGCGCAGCGCTCCTTTGTTCACGTCTGCTTATTGGCGAGCTGCGCTAGCTATTCGCAACACAGGCCGAACCGCCGCCGTCGGCGTTCGAGTGGTGATCACCGACGTTTATCGAGTCACAGATTCGGGCGAAATTGCAACTGTCGGTTTCTCGCAACGCACATTGCCTGGAGACGGTGAATTGTCATCCCGATTAGTTGCCCGGTTTCTGTTACTATCCCGTGCCAAGATTGCCAATCACGACAGCGGTTTTGTGTTCGGACCGCTTAGCCATGCGATAACAGGCAACATAACCGGGATGCAAGTCAGATTCACCCCAGCTCGTCCCGATCTAAAAGAGGCCGGTAATTACCTGCTACGCGTCGTCACAGCCGCCTCCAATGTAAGAGCAAATGGGCCTGCAGCCTGATGGTCTCATCAAGATTTCTTTTCCGAATGTACCAATTCTGAAGGCAGTAAGAAGATTGGATCGCGCTCGCCAGCAGCCCCCGGTTAGTCATGGCATATGAGAGTCAGGTGGCGAAGGTTGGGGTCGCGTCTAAACATGTGACATTCGCCTGAGGACGTCGCTAGGCAAGCTCGCAACAAACTATCCCCGGCGGGAATGGAGCCGACGGGAGTCAAGCGACATAGACGTCAGCCCGTAAGGGTGAGCTTTCGGGAGAAAGCGAATCAATCGAAGCGAGCGTGAAAGAATTTCCCGAAGAGTCTCATGCGCACCGGATCACGCAATCTATCCCCGGCGGGAATCGAACCCACATCTAAGGTTTAGGAAACCTCCGTTCTATCCGTTGAACTACGGGGACGCTGACATTTTCGATTTTAGATTTTCGATTGACGATTTCAGTTTGGCAAATTCCCAGACGAAGCTTGCCGCGGACCGCGATATGAATTCGCTATCCAAACTAGGTCAAGATTGTTTAACTCTTGTGGATGACGGAAAGCCAAGTTGAGGCTACCGAAGGAAGTCGCAGACCTCGTCGTTGGCGTTATTTGATCGACATCATCGTGCTTGTTGCGGTGACGTTTCTTCTCGATGCAGTTCTCGGTGCGTTTATTCCTGCGCCGATCGATTGGCGGACAGGATTTGTGTTCGACGCGATGGGGAAAATGCTACTGGTCGGAGTTGCGTGGGGATTGATTCGGTTGCGCGGAGAGAGGCTGGCCGACATCGGGCTTAAGCGGCCGGCGAGTTGGACGCGCACGTTCATGATCGGCGTTGGCTTTGCCGCGATTGTTTTCATCGCCATGTATCTTTCGGAAAAGGCGGGATTTCGTCGCGACCTCAGCAAGTTCAAGGATGTGCAGGGAAATCTGGAACTCACGCTTTTCGGCGTTTTCTATGCATTTATCGGAGCGGGCTTTTATGAGGAATTCATGTTTCGCGGATTCCTTATGCAGGGCCTGGCCATGCTTTTCGGTGCCAGTCGCGGCGCGTGGATCGTGGCATGTCTCCTGCAAGGCGCGCTCTTCGGAATAGCGCACGCTTACCAGAATCCGCTGGGAATTGCGATCACGAGCACACTGGGCGTTTTGATGGGACTGATCGTTCTTGCATCAGGGCGCAATCTTTGGCTCGTGATCATCGGCCACGGGCTTTACGACGCGAGTCGGTTTGTTTTGTTCTATTTTCAAGGGCAGCCGACTGGCTGAGTTGTTATCAGCGGTTGAGCAGGCGGGGATCGAACTCGAAGTCGATTGGTGGTGCAATGCGGATCCGCTTAAAATTCGCATGTTCGGGGTTAAGGAGAAAATTTGTATCGGCAGGACTCACGGCACTCGGCAGGGCCAGCACGGCCGAGCGCTGCTCTTTCACCCAGCGATCGCCGATTTCCCGCGTTTCCGTAGACGCCGGGTGGATACGCCAGTTCTGAGGCAACTGCTTCAGTGGAAAAGTTTCCGTCAGATCATCCGGCCATTCCAAATGGAATGCTTTGTATTGTTCCTCAAGGACGAACGGCATACGATTCGCGAACACTTCGAGCGCAGCCGTGGATTGATGTTCGCTGACATAGACGATGCGCACACCACGCGAACTCCAGCGGCCACCGTAGCGCCACGGACCTTCTCCGGTAAATGCCGTCTGCGCGCGGCTTGCACGCACAATGCGCCAGGCGGACGCCA
>QHOX01000112.1 GCA_003219465.1 Verrucomicrobiota bacterium
TGAAACGATCAGCAGAACATGTAGGCCGAGCCATGCCACATAAACGTACTTTTGGCGCAAGACCCGTTCGGCGTTCAGAAGCGACCCAGAGAGTGGCGCTGCTTATTTGAGCGCGTTCAGAACCGTAATTATGTCCTCTCCATTAGCAGCGGCAACGCGGTTCGTAACATTAGGATCGTTACCGGCAGATCCTCCAGCCGCCGCGCTTTGGGCGACTTTGGACATTGTTACCCTATCAGTCTTAATACTTCCCGGGGGAGGGCAAGGATTGTACGGATGGATTGGTTGAGCGCGGGCATTCATCAGAACACGGATGTCGTAATTACCCCCATGCCGACAAACCTTTTTCAATGCTTTGTCGAAGTCACCCTGGGTCGTCCACTCAACGTACGTCGTCTTGGTTCCAATCTCCACAGCGTATTTTTGGTTGGCGACGATTTGGTAAGTGCGGCAGCTGACGACCGCAACGATCACGATTACCGCTAATACAACAAATGCGAATGTTCCAGATGGCGTTTTCATAACCGCTGGTTTGACTCTGTGCGCCTTAATTAGCAAGCATAAAATTTAAGGGTCCCAATCCGCCTCGGGAGACAGTTCGAAGCTAACGGAACTCAGCCGGCACGGAAGCGGATGTTGCGAACTCTTTCCGAGGCTGGGCGGCTCCGCGGTAACCGAAGATTCTTCCGGCAAGTACCCAAAAGAATACCAAAAGTTCTTCGGCTTCACAGAGCGTCAGCTGACGACAATTGCGCCCCACCACCCTTGCGCGCTCTTTCATGCTTCCCGGCCCCAGTCAGCCCCGGAAGCGTTCGGTGCACGTCTGTTTTTAATCTTTTCGAGAACTTCGCCCAGCCGTCTCCGGAGAAGGAGGTGAGAAACAACCCAATCCAAAGAAAATTTCTCCTGGGTAGCCGTAAGCATGAGCCCCCAGCAATCAAAACCCAGAACGAGAAAGAAAAACAAATGATAAGAATAGGTAATATCTGTTTCGCGATTGCCCTTGCATTCAGCATCGGTATCAGCCAAGCAGCAAGACCAGTTACTAAATACTCTACGCCCACATTGTCGTGTGGAACCTCAGCGGCGAGCTACATTGAAGTCCAAGTGTGCGCAGGTACCACAGGTGCCCCTGCCGGATTTAGCGTTCAATGGGAAACCGCAGCAGATTTTGCGATATATGGTTGGAGTGACTTAACTCCCAGCTATTGTGCCGCAAGTTTCAGTGGGGTCCCAGGAAACAGCCGATATAACCTTGCACCGTACTCTTGCATTACCGTCCAAATTGGAGACGATTTGTTTGACGACGTGGGAGCTTCGAGTTCCTGTGCTGGCACATCATTAGCATGCGGCACTCAATACGTGTTTCGTGCCTTTGCGCACGCAACCAGCGGAGTTAATCGCAGCGACTTCAGTTCAACGCTAACGTGCGAAACCTTACCGTGTAACCCAAGCGGTGGTTGTACGTTTACCCAGGGCTTCTGGAAAACGCACGGCCCACTGGGATGCGTAACCGGAAACAACACCAACCTGTGGCCAGTAACTTCGCTTGGCCTCGGCAATACGACGTATGACGACACGCAACTCTGCGCGATCTTCAATACGCCGGCAGGAGGAAATGGCCTTATCTCCTTGGCGCATCAGTTGATCGCAGCAAAGTTGAATGTCGCCAACGGCGCTGACGCTACAAGCATTGCTTCTGCTATCAGCGATGCAGACGCCTTGATTGGCAGCCTCGTCGTTCCACCGATAGGTTCAGGTTCACTCAACCCAAGTGCAACGAGTACCTTAATCATTACGCTAACTTCGTTCAACGAAGGTGTGATCGGCCCTGCTCATTGCCAGTAAGTTCACACTCAACCTGCATCGTCTTCGGGCGGCGCAGTCCTGTGTGAACAGACGGAAGAGAAACCATGAGCATGCAGTCGGACGCGAAGGCGGCCAATCCCTAAATCCCGGCAAGACAAACTTGCTGAGAAACGAGCTAAACAACTACAACACCGTCTAACTGTGCCGGGTCACTGTCCGTCGAGAAGACAACACAAATTTCTATCACGATAAAGTAAACAAATAGTAACAGATAGTAAAAGGCGATTGGTAGAAGTACTACTCGCCTTTCTTATTTGGTTAAGTATCGAAGTGTTTTTTGGAACTTCACTCCTCCATTTCCGGAGAAGGAGGTGAGACATGGAAACTCTAATGCCGACGAGACTGGCGCCCGGGACTCCATAAGAGCTGGGTTGGCGCGCAAACCGAGCCACCGCACGAACGAATCAAGCACCGACTAAATCTCGAGACAGGGAAGCTTGAGTGATCTCCAAAACGACAAAATGAAGACTAAACTCCAAATAATACTAGCCATACTGACGGTTGCTGCGCTTGTAACAAATCAGCCGATTTCGATTTCTGCATCTCAGTCAGGCGAATCCAATGCTTCGCAGAACGCCAAACATCATGGCAACCACAAGAAGAAGGGTAAGAAGCAAAAGAAGTCCAAACGGAGAAAGCGCTTCTCTAGTTCCAACATTAGTGACGTGGATGAACATGTGGCAAAGCAGATTTACGATCACTATGTCAGTCAAGTGCCGCCCGGCGCAGCCGCGGGCATCGTGCTGATGTCAGAAGATCAGTTCAATTCGCAAGGCAGTAGCTTCTATCAGGCAGCGTTGACACAAGCCAAGAACAAATTGTCGGCATCAATAGGCCAGCAGAACTGGACGAATAAGGCCAAATCGCTTGCCTATGGGTTGGACAACGCAATATATCAGTTGCCGCAGGTGACAGGAGGCATTCATATTACTCACCATGTCGGCCCGAATGGCCAACATTCGGCTGGTTCGGTGTTTGAAGGCACACTGTCTGCGCAAGGATATGTGTTGTGCTTCAAGCGTGATGTAATTTTCGTGCATGACCCTTGGTATGTTGTCTTATTCCAGATCGAAGTATGTCAGCATCCTACGCCCACGCCTACCCCAACACCGACGCCTACGGCTACACCACCACACCCCACACCTACCCCAACGCCGCCGCATCCGACCCCTACCCCAACACCGCCACATCCGACACCTACCCCAACGCCGCCGCATCCGACGCCAACTCCGACCCCGACGCCGCATCCCACTGCGACGCCGACCCCGACGCCTACAGCTACAGCTACGCCTCGGCATACTCCAACCCCCACGCCAACGGCTACGGCGACACCTACGGCCACTCCGACAGCTGCACCGACCGCTACGGCGACTCCTACGAGTACACCAACTCCGACGCCGACTGCAACGGTAACGCCTTCGGCTACTCCGACTCCAACGCCTACAGCTACGCCGTCGCCGACACCAAGCCCAACGCCGAGTCCCACCCCCACGCCAACGGCTACGCCGACATCTACCCCCACTCCGACGCCGAGCCCTACCCCTACTCCCACCGCAACTCCAACTGCCACACCGACACCTACTCCCAGGCCGACGCCAACGCCCACTCCGACCGCTACACCAACTCCAGATCCTACGCCCACGCCAACTCCAACCCCGAGTCCGACTCCAACTCCAACTCCAACTCCAACGCCATCGCCTACTCCGACTCCAACTCCAACGCCAGGCACTCCTTCGGTTGCCTGCGATACATCAGCGGCATCGAATATCGGCGTTACTGTGACCGCCGGAGATGGCGGCGCGCCTACAGGATTTACGATTGAGTGGGAAACTCTGGCAGACTACAATAGTCATGGATGGAATCCGGGCGACTCAAGTTTCTGCACGGCACACTTCCGCGGTCAAATACCGGATTGCAGTATGTATATCCTCGGCGCAGGGCAAAGTGTTACAGTTGTGATTGGAGACGATCATTTATTTGATGACGGTTGCGTTACCAGTCAGTGTGCCGGCACGCCACTGCTTTGTAATACAGCCTACGTGTTTCACGTACGCGCAAATGGAGGAAGCGAATTTAGCGATACCATTACCTGTTCGACAATTCCATGCGTTTCGCCGGCAAACTGCACCTACACACAAGGTTATTGGAAAAATCATCCAGATGCATGGCCGGTGAACGACCTTACGCTTGGAACTGTCAACTACACGGAAGCTGAGCTACTACAAATTCTTGATCAGCCTGCGCAAGGCAATGGTCTTGTTATACTGGCGCACCAGCTTATTGCTGCCAAGCTGAACATAGCTAATGGTGCAGATCCGACAGACGCGGCGCAGGCCATCGCCGATGCCGATGCCATGATCGGCGGCCTAGTAATACCGCCGATTGGCGGCGGTTATTTGCCAACAAGTCAGACCAGCGACCTGACAGAAACCCTCACGGAATATAACGAGGGAACCAAAGGTCCCGGCCACTGCAACGACTAGGTCGTCCAGAACTAACAAATCCGTACTACGATAAATATAAACAAATAGTAATAAGAAGGCGATTTGTCCGGCAGCTGCCGGATCAGTCGCCTTTCTTATTTATACGCCTATGCGAATGGCAGGCGCACACACTTGTAGGTGAAGTGCCGATTTCATCATGTATGTTCCGCCGATGCGACATGCCGGCTCATCGGAACGTAAACTTGCAGGCCGTGCGCCTGGCGCGCTTTAAAACCCCGCCGGGCAGCAGTCCCGAACGCCCTGGAACTCCATGTTCCACCGCGGCGAATTTCGTTATTGACTGTGCGCTCCAAATGGTTTGGAGTTCAAAGTTGTTAGGAAAGACTTAACCAAAAGGAGAAATAAAATGAAAAAACTGGTGTTCGGCCTGTTGAGCCTCGCCATGATCGCCTCACCTACTTTTGCTGGCACGGAAATCTATTCCGGTAAGGAGATGAAGCAGGTGGTACCGCCGCCGTGCCCGCAATGGTACGCGGACAACGAGTTTAACGTCGGTCTGTGGGGCACTTACGTGTTCACAGGAAACGAGTGGCAAGATGATCGCTACCTGGAGGCGGATCACGCCTGGGGCGGTGGCGTTGATCTCAAATACTTTTTCCACCGTTACTTCGGTGTCGGCATCGAAGGCTGGGTGGTGGATGCCAGGCACGCGTTTGAGGATGTCCTTATCGATTTTAACAGGGAGATTTTTAACATTAATACCAGGCACGAGAGCCGCGCGGTGGGTTCCGTGCTGGGCACGTTCACACTGCGTTATCCAATCCCTTGCACGCGTTTTGCACCGTACGTCTTCGCTGGCGGTGGCGGGATCTTTGGCGGTGGCGAAAGGACGAACGTTGTGGTGAACGACGGAATCATTCGGACCGAACAAACCGATTCTGAGACGAGGGCAATCGGCCAGTTCGGCGGCGGGATCGAAGTCCGCATCACTCCGCATATCGGCTGGATCAATGATTTCAGCTGGAATGTAGTAGGTGGGCCGGACAACAATTTTGGTATGGTGCGCAGCGGGCTCAATTTCGCCTTCTAAGACTTGGCCTGAGCCGAGTCGAACGAGACTACAACTCGCATTTGCAAACAGAGTCACCCCAATTCTCGAGAACAAGAGCATGAAGGGGTGCCCAGGACTTTTCAGCAGTCTCTGAGGGTTAAGGTCCGCTGCACGCCCGCCTCACAGGGGACGCGGCACACCGCGATCCAGCGTCGAGTATCCAGTAGTATCGAGCGGCAATTACCGGCTTGCCAACAATTGCGCAAATGAGATGATGAGCGGCTGTGAACCCCAACGCGCTTGCTTCCGGCGAAGGCCGGCCCGACCGCTTCAAAACGACGCGGTGGAGCATCGTCTTGTCCTGTGCAGGTTCGGGAGGCGACGAGCAAAAGGCGCGCGCTGCCCTCGCGGAACTTTGCAAAATTTACTGGCGACCGGTTTTCGCTTTCATCTGCCGCCAAGGCCACTCCGTTCCCGACGCCCAGGATCTCACACAGGATTTTTTTGTCATGATGCTTAAAGGTGTTCTCCTCGAGCGCGCCGACCAGACTCGCGGGCGCTTCCGTTCACTCGTGCTCAAGGCGCTGCAAGATTTCTTGCGCGATGCCGCGGACAAGCGTCGCGCGCGCAAGCGCGGTGGCGACGTGCAAATCGTTTCCTGGGATGAGTGGATGGCTGAGGCGCCATCGCATTTCTCGATCCCGGCTCACGAATCAGAGAGATGGTCGCCGGAGCGGATTTTCGATGTGCGCTGGGCTGCCACTGTGGTCGAGCGCGCCTTGAGCCGCCTGGGCGAGGAGTGCGAGAAGCGCGGGCGGCGACGCGTTTTCGATGTGCTGAGTAGTTGTCTGCAGGCAGAGCGGGAAGATGTTTCCTACGCAAAGTTGTCAAAAACGCTCGGCGTGCCGGAGGTATCGGTAAAACGCCTCGTGCACCAATTGCGGAGACGCTACCGCGCGCTGCTTCGCGATGAAGTCGCCCAAACCGTCGAGAGACCCGACGAGATCGACGACGAGCTGCGCTATCTGGCTGCGGCGTTGACTGCCGCGGAATAAGTTCGCGAGCAGCGCGTCTCTCAGAGACGCGGCCACAGCAAAGCGACATCCAGTATCCAGCGTCGCGCACTTAGAGGACGGATTGTAGCAAACTTTGGCTCACATTTTCGAGAACTTCGCCCTCCAATTCCCGTAGAAACATACGAGGAGTGGTCTGGGCCGACTGCGGATAACTCGACTCTGGCCAATCTTGGCCCGCTTCGCATTTCAATTTTGTACCACTTTAAACCCTTTTAAGATTCCCATGAACGGCATTCCTGTTTCGTTCCGTCTGCAAAAGGAAGCGGTCGCCTGCCCGCAGTGTGGATCGGGATGGCGTGTCAGAGAGGGACTTTGCCTGAGTTGTCTGCTCTCTCAGGGTCTGGGCACCGACAGCTATGATGGTGAATCGCTCGAGGATGTGCTCGGCGAAATTGATGTTCGCGACGCCGATTGGCGACTCGGCAATTATCAAATTTTGGAAGAAATCGGGCGGGGCGGAATGGGCGTCGTTTATCAAGTGCGGCAACGGCGTTCGCGCCGGATCGTGGCGCTGAAACGGATTTTATCCTATCACGCCGATTCGCAGGAGACGCTGGCGCGTTTCTGGCGGGAAGCCGAAGCGGCGGCGAGCCTCGATCATCCAAACATTCTGCCCATTTATGAGGTGAGCGAGGACGAGGAGGGGCTGCCGTTTTTCAGCATGAAATTCGCTGGCGGCGGCAGTTTGCTCGAGGCCGCGCCAGCTCTGCGCAACGAGCCACGCCGTGCCGTGGCGCTGATGGCGAAGATCGCGCGCGCGGTGCAATACGCGCATGTCAAAGGCATCCTGCATCGCGATCTCAAA
>QHOX01000405.1 GCA_003219465.1 Verrucomicrobiota bacterium
TTTAACTTTCTCATACTCCAAGATCGTGACTCTTCCGTTTCGCGGCCACTGCGCGTCCGCGGGATTTTGTGGTGCCACGGAAGAGGTATACGGTCTAAGCACCGAACGAAACGGGCTGGTCCGTGAACTGCAGAATTGCAGCCAGCGCGCTCAAAATGATCAGACCGTAAACGATCGTCTCCAAGAGTGCGCGCTTCTTGTCTTCCGAGCGCACGAGCAACGCGTAGATCGATTCTTCGACCTTGTTATTTGGTTGGCTTGTTTTCATAGGTATTTTTTCTTTCGTTTTCATGTAATCAGGTTCCTTTCGTTCTAAATCCGTCGTTTCATCGTGATCCGGTATTGGCTGTTCAACCAGCCGCTGGCTGTGGCAATCCAAGCGACTGTAGTGTGTCAGGCGATAGACTTCCGGTTACGGTTAGCTGGTTGGCGACTTGATAATTCGCCACCGCGTCACGCGTCGTCGGTCCGAAAACGCCGTCCACTGGACCCTTGTAATACCCAAGCTGTGCAAGCCGCTCCTGGATCGCTTCGACCGTGGCATCAGGCGCCGGGGCACTGTTATCAACGGCCCCCGTGTTATCGTACGGCTGATCGTCTGCGTAGTAATCGTAAGGATTGTAGTCGTCGGCGTAATACGGCAGGTAATCCCACGGGTAGAATCCGGGATCTAGTCCAAACCAGAATCCGTTGTCAAAGACAAAGAAGTGACCGTGATCGAAATGGGCATGCCGCCGATCCCAATCGCGGTGCCAATTTGCGCCATGACGTTCAGCGATATGGTCCGTCCGCCCGTTCAATCCGCGTTGTGCAGCTGTTCCAGATGAACGCGCCGCTGAAGCGATGGCCGCACGATTAGACGCTACCGCCGGTCGTTGCGCAACAGCATTGCGTGTTGCCGATTGACCGACTCGTCCCTCATAGACAGGCTGGCGAGATGAAGGATGACCAAATGAAGAGAAGCGCGGTCCTCCGCCGGCAAAATTCCCAGCACCACCTGAGAAGTGTGCTCCACCAAAGCCGACTCCACCTCCGCGGCTGCCGACTCCGCCTCCAAAGCCACCGCCGTGGAACCCGGCACCGCCAAAACCACCACCACCGTGGAAGCCTCCTCCACCACCACCACCGCCGCCGCCGTGCCCGGCGGCCCATGTTGCGGGACCGAGCGCCACGAACGTGATGCCAGCTAGTAAACTGATTAAATGTTTTGTTTTCATGCTGCACAGTCGCCCCCGCGGCGCTTCATAACCACGACGCGTTCGCGAGATTTTGTGATGCCACTGAAGACGTATTGCTCGCTCCCTCTTCAGAGTGAATGCTTTTAGCCTCTAGCCGCGGTCGCTGAAGCGCGGCCCCCGGATCAGCGTCCCCGTCTATGATAACGGCCAGACCGCTGCGAAACCCAGAGCCTCGATCGAAATTGTGATGGTGCCGCTCAAAGAACGAGCCGGCACCATCGTGATCGGATGTTGTCGTTCAACTAGCCGCTGGCTGGGGCAATCCAAGCGACTGCATTGTGTCGGGCGATAGACTTCCGGTTACGTTGAGCTGATTGGCGGTTTGATATTTCGCCACCGCGTCACGCGTCGTCGGCCCAAAAATGCCATCGACTGGACCGTTGTAATAGCCCTGCTGGGCAAGCTCCTCCTGGGTAGCTTCGACCGTGGGATCAGCCGCCGGGACACTGTTATTACCCGTGTTATCGTACGGCTGACTATCCGCATAGTAATCGTATGGGTAGTAGTCGTCGGCGTAATACGGAAGGTAATCCCACGGGTAGAACCCGTCATCTAGTCCAAACCAGAATCCGTCGTCAAAGACGAAGAACCGATTATGGAAGAAGTGGGCGTGCCGCCGGTCCCAGTCGCGGTGCCAATTTGCGTCATGACGTTCCGCAATATGGTCCGTCCGCCCGTTCAATCCGCGTTGGGGAAATGTTCGCGACGGACGCGCGGCTGAACGCATCGCCCCACGATTGCGGGCGCCGCTCGAAGCAGCAAGGCGATTGATTCCCCGGTTTTGTCCCGAAAAGACATGCGGTCTCATTCGCGACATACCAATCCGGCCTGAGAAGCGCGGGCCTCTGCCGGAAAAGTGTGGAACCCCACCGCCAAAGCGTCCTGCCGGACGGCCGAAGCCGATGCTGCCACCGCGGCCTCCACCGCCGAAGTGGCCCCCGCCGAAACCTCCGCCTCCGCCGCGTCCACCACCGCCGCCGCCACCGAATCCTCCTCCACCTCCACCGTGACCAGCCGCCCACGTGGTCGGACTGAGTGCAAGCAGAGTGAAGCCAATTATGCTAACTATTGTTTTTGTTTTCATACTCTTACGCTCGCGCCAGCCGCATGTCGTTGCCATTGCGCGTCCGCAGGATTTTGTGATGCCTCTTTGGGGTGAATGCTCAGCGCACGAAGAGCGGCCAAAACATGCCGATCGAAAGTGCCAACATCAGAAGCAATCCAAACATCAGGTGTGCGGGACCCGCACGGCGCGCCGCGACAAGATCGACATCTGGGCTTGGACGCTGTCGGTAAAGCAACCGAAGAGTTTCCGGATGATTATCGAAAATCAGGATGCGCCGTATCGTTTTGCCGCCAGAACTGGCTGGCAGCGGTGGTGTGACGATAGCGAAAATTCTGTTCGTCCCTGAGTACGTTGATTCGCCAAGAACCTGATTGTCGATCTTAGCCAATTGAATCCACCTCGGACGCGGATAGCTCTGAGGCCTGAGCCGCGAGGGCGAGCCTGGGCTGCGGTCGTTATTAAACCGCGGGTTTTTCATGCTCCACGCTATGGGTGCTCCTTAACTCATCGCAATTGCGCTTGCGTAGGATTTTTTGCTCCCACTCGCGAGGTGGGTCCTAGTCCCTCATTCGAGGCAGAAGGAAGCCAACCCTGGAAAGCCGCCCGCCGAACTCAGCCCGATCGAGCCCGAACATTATTTCTTCGCCGTAGGACTGGGTGAAGGAGAGGACGTAGCGGCGACGCGGACGATTGTTCCGGTGGTGAGAGAATCGGATGGGTTGACGATTACTTTATCCGATTCAGTCACGCCGCTCAGGATTTCGGATTGAATACCAAAGTCTCGTCCGACCTTGACGTCGCGGAGTTGCACAACGCCCTTGGCGTCCACCACGCCAACCTGCACACTTTTGCCGCGAAATATGAGTGTGTTATCAGGTAAAGTAACCAGCTTTCCTAAAGCAACCTCTGGCACACGGACGGTGGCGTAGCTGCCAGGCAGAATCTCGTTCTTCGAATTTTCGACCTGTAACTCGACAAGCATCGTTCGGGAATCGGGGGAGACCCGGTGAGACGGCCTCCGAAGTCGCGATCACCTTTCCCGGATACGTTTCTGCGCTTTGCGCGCTGAGCTGAACATCGAAGATTTGTCCCACCGCGATGTTTTGCGACTCCGTCTGTGGGATCCGGAAATAAACACGGAGGGGATCTGTCTGTAGGATATGAAACATCTCGAAGCTCGTGTTATTGGCAGTGATCAGGTCGCCTACATTCACGTTGCGGATCGTGATAATACCGGCGAAGGGCGCGGTCACCCGTTTGAAGGCGACTTCCTGTTCAAGAAACCGAAGATTG
>QHOX01000406.1 GCA_003219465.1 Verrucomicrobiota bacterium
CGGCCAAACACGCCTTTCTGTTCCTGTCCATGAAGTTAACGCCTAACGAACTTATGACCGCACCCGCTGCACCGCCCGCCACTACCGAGCGCGGAAAGCTCACAAAAGAAAATTACCGCGGCCGCATCCATCCTGATTGGTGTCCCGGCTGCGGCGATTTTTCCGTGCTCGCCTCGCTTCAAACGGCGCTGTTCGAGCTCGGGTTGCAGCCGCATCAGGTCTGCGTCATCAGCGGCATCGGCTGTTCATCGAATCTGCCGGGTTACGTCAACACGTACGGGATGCACACGCTGCATGGCCGCGCACTGGCGGTTGCCACCGGCGTCCGCCTTGGCAACCACGAGCTAAAAGTAATTTGCGCCGGCGGCGACGGCGACGGTTACGGAATTGGCGGCAACCATTTCGTTCACACCATGCGGCGCAACGTTGACCTCACTTACATCGTGATGGACAACCAGATTTACGGTTTAACCACCGGCCAGTGCTCGCCCACGAGCGTCAAGGGAATGAAAACCAAGAGCACGCCGCACGGAAGCGTTGAGAACCCGATTAATCCGATCCCAATGGCAATCGTTGGCGGTGCCACCTACGTGGCGCGCGCGTTCAGCGGCAAACAGAAACACATGGTCGAAATGTTCAAGGGTGCCATTCAACACAAGGGCTTCGCTCTCGTGGACGTTTTCAGTCCTTGCGTCACTTACAACAAGGACAACACCTACCAATGGTTTAATCCACGCGTGAAAATTCTCGAGGAACAGGGCCACGACCCGACCGATTTCCACAAGGCGATCGAGCGCGGTTATCAGTGGGGCGAAGAAATTCCGATTGGATTGTTCTGGCGTCGGACCGACTTGGAAAGCCTGGAAGATCTGGAGCCGGTGTTGCATACAGGTGAAGGCCCGCTCGCATTCCGCCCGCTCGGCATCTCCGAGCAACAAGCTAAGCGCTTAATCCAGGAACTCCTGTAGTGGCGGCCGTGCCCGCCGTAGAGTCCGAAGTCTCAACCACGAATGCACACTAATGAGCACGAATTTGGAAACTTTCACAAAAGGAAACAAAGAAAACAAAGTGTCTATTTTAAAACCTTCTTCCGCTATTTTGTTATCTTCTGTTGAAACCCTTCGTGTCAATTCGTGGTTACATTAATTGCGTGCCGCTCTTAGCCACCCTGATCCAGGGCTTCTTCAGTTCCCAGGCTATCGCGTTCTCCGCTCAGTTCACCCTGCGGTGCCGGTGCGCCGGCGCGCTGCTCGCCCGGACGCGGCTCTGCCCGCGTAAGCCTTTGTCCGCCACGTGAGAAGCCCACGGTGTCGACAGTGATGCACATGCAGCCGGTGCCTTCGGCACAACTCTGGCAGCAATAGGTCTCGCCGTCGTGCGTATACCCTTCGCCAGGCCACTCATTCTTGACCATTCTGCAGCCGGGACACGCCGGCACTGGAATCGAGCTCACCAACGAATCGCTTTCATGGATTTCTATCAGCATAAGTTTCCTGTCCATCAGGCCTTTCATAAAACAGAAATCGATTCTAATGGGACTTTTGCGCGGGTGACCGCGGGGAGCGCATGCGTCTCGCATGCTGGTTG
>QHOX01000101.1 GCA_003219465.1 Verrucomicrobiota bacterium
TGATATCAGCGAACTCAATGGGCTCGGTCCTAAATGAGCGTGACCGCGTAAACACGATTTTGTCTGACATATAGTTTTTGACGGAAATTTTAGGGTAGGGGTTTCGCCCGGAATTGCGATTGACGTCTCGCAGTGCAGGCTAGATTGAAGATAGGTTTCTCAAAATAATAGAAATAAATTCCCGGCCAAACATGACCCTTGCCGTCCTCGATACAACGAGGCTTCTCCTCCGCCAACTGAAAGAAACAGATGTCAGTGCTATCTATTCATTACGCTCCAACGAGCAGGTGAATCAATTCATCGACCGCCCTACTGCAAAGGATCCGGAAGAAGCAAAAGCCTTTATACAAAAGATCACAGAAAATAAATCGTATTACTGGGGCATTACTTTGAAAGAAAACGGTAAGATGATCGGGACTATCTGTTTCTGGAATTTATCGGCAGACAGGAAAAGCGCTGAGCTTGGCTATGAACTGCATCCTGACTACCAGGGGAAAGGTTATATGGATGAAGCGATCAAAGAAGTGATCGGTTTTGCATTCCGGAGCGGCTTTACCAGCCTTGAAGCATATACACATAACGATAACCTTGCTTCGACGAAACTTCTACTGAAACATGGATTCGTTCATGATGAGGAGAGAAAAGACCCTGAGAATCCCTATCAGATGACATTCTCCCTCGCCAAACCTGCCGGCTGATCAATGGTTATGATGCCGGGAGTCGGCTGCCCCGATTTTCTCTGACATATAGTTTTTGGTGGAAATTTTTGGGCGCGGATTTTTGCTCGCTTTCTTAGCGTCGTTACTGCAATACAGAGCCAAAATGGTTACCGTTTTGGACGTGATCAGTGACGGAGTGAAAATTGGGTTAGGATCTTTGCTAACTATTCTGGGTACGTGGTTGGGCGTAAAGCGAGAGCGGAAGAGCAAGTTTACGGAGAAGCGGTTCTCCGCTGTGCAGGGAGTCGTTCAGTTGTGTGATTTTTTGATGGCTGCGCAAGGACAGCACCTTGGCCAAGCAGCAGGCAACGACTGGAACCGTATTCGAAGCGACAACCTTGCTTATGGAGCGCTCCTGCCGGAGGAACTGCAGCAACAATATCAGGCCGTTCTGCGCGATGTGCTTTTTAGGGATCACTTCGACGATCAGCAGAACCCATTAATATAAACGCTGTGCGGAATCTTCGCACAGGCTGTCTCGAGGTGGCTCAGAGAGAATCCAAAGGCTAACGCGCTATTCGGGCTTGGCCGAAAAAATCCTGTCGGGGGTTGCGGCTAACCGTTTGGCACCGAAAAACGATCAGTTTTTCGCCTTTTGAATGACGTTCGCGATATGTGTACAAAGTATAACTAAATACTTGACACAGAGCTACTTATGTGTTATAATATGATTATGAAAGTGGGAAAAGATTTGTGGTCACAAAGTCGCGGCGTAACAGGTCGATTACGCAGCCCCAGACCCTGCAGTGCGACTGTTCCCCCGAACGCCTAGCGGCGAGCGATCTGGGGGTCTGGGGGGCATGACGGCGCCTCGTGGTTAGAAATTAAGACGAGGTGTGTTCAGTCAATTTTTTGGTTTTGGTGGTAGGCCGGATTGAAAGCCCCGGCTGAAAACTCAAGGGTGCCGATGGTCGGCGCAAAAGTGGGCTCGCACAAAACGGCTGCACAAGCTGGCGAGCGGTGGGCGTGATTGCCCCTGCGCTAATGACTGCCGCAGATACGTAAAGGCGGTTCTGCTGCGGCACTGGGGCGCGCACAAGCCCCCAACCAAACACGTCCGAGCTAGGCCCGAGCGGAGCGAGGGCCAGCTCGACGTGTGGGAAGGGGTTGCTTGATGGTAACTCATGCCCTGATCTGAACGATTTTAGCTTCTGCCGATTTCGGTTGCGCGGTGCTGTCTTGGGCGAATTGGTGTTCCATCGTTGTGAGCTGGTCTTGGAGGTTAAAGATATGCTGTTTGAGTTCTCGCAGTTCACGTTTCTTCGCCATGCCTGCGGCGCCTTCAATTGGTCTTTGTGTGAGGTCGCGTTGGAGTGCCTGATGTTTTTGCGTCCAATTGGATTGTCCGTCGCGGTGGATCCGGAGAAGCTCGCGCAGAGTTTCGCGCAAGTTCCAAATTGCATCGATCGCGATGTTGCTGGCGAAATGGCACAGCATGCGTTGTGGCGGGAATTGCGAGGACCAGCTCGCGGCATCTGTCCAGTTCGCGCAAGAGTGATTCGCTGTCGAACAGCCACGGATCGGGCAGTTTTTCGGGCGGTCGTTTGTCCGGTTGGTTCATTCTGCGGATGGCTTTCTAAGCGGCATCACGCAGTGTTCATCCGCGGATGTCGCCAGGGATGGATGAACCGGCAGGGACTCTATACCCGAACCTAATCGCGACTTTATCAGATCGTAAGTGCTGGTGTCAAGAGGGTAATAAAAATAGCATGAACACCGTAAATAGCGTAAGAAGTAGGCTGTAATGTATACATCACAGAGGCGGGTGAACATGTCCATTGCGGACATTGTAGCATAGCGATTGGTGTTGGGTCCGATTGCCTAGCGCTCGGAGGCGCGCGTCCATGAACCTGCCTCTTAGCTTGTCGGGCGTCGAGATTGACGGACAATCCCCCGTGCGGTTTGTCTATGCTGATGAAAGCGGAATATCCGCAAACGAGACGATTCTCGTGGTGGCAGGCGTAATAATCCATGCGGACTCAAAATGGATTCCTACAGAGCAGCGTATTCGCGCCCTCATCGACAAATACGTGCCTGAGGTAGATCGACCGCGCGACTTTGTGTTTCGTGCGAGTGATCTGTTCCATGGAACCAGGGCTTTCAAGGATCGTCAGAAATACCCCCTAGAACGCCGCCTACAGGCATTGAGGGACATTCTTTCTATTCCTTCGCAGATTCGCCTGCCTGTGGTGTTCGGATGGACTCGAAAAGATCGCACTTTCGGCGAGAGCAAGAAGCAGCGCCGGGCAGAGGTCGCTTTTGAACACGCGCATGCCCTCTCTCTGTGCGTGATAGGAGCAGAAAGGTTCATGAGGGGATGGGCTGCGCCATTTGAGCTTGCGACCCTAACAGTCGAAGATAACACCGAAACAAAAGCCACCGTTAAGGTGATGCACGATGCCTTCAGGGGCGTGGGACATCCGGGGCTTTTGAAGTGGGCGAAGCAGTATCCCCAAGATGTCGAAGGCACTGCTGACTTTCTACCGCTCCGAAAAATTGTGGACGGCGTCCACTTCGTAGGAAAGTCAGGCGCTTTCCTTCTACAACTGGCCGATGCCTGCGCTTGGATAATCCGTTGCTATCTCGAAGAGAAACCAGGCATGGAAGGACTGCTCAGCGCGTTCGTTCCCCGAGGTCCACACGCAATTGAGACTTTGGACAATGTACGAGGGCATTTCGCGGGAGGTAGCGCCGTAAGATGCTGGGACAAGCTTGCATGAATGCGAACACGCTGGCATTGTTAAGCCGATCATGGCAGAGCGCGACGCCAACAAAGAGGCTTTGGAGCACGTCGAAAAAGCGACGGATTCGGAGCCGGTCAACGGCGAGGATCTTGTTGAATCCGAGGACCTCAAGCGCCAGTTCCGCGAGGCCAAAGAGCGGTTACGCGAGCCAATCGGCGAGTAACCGATCTAGTAGGCCAGAGAAGTTCGTTTCCCTTTTCTTCGCTCGCTTCACGTTCTTTTCCGTGAGCGTGACCAGATACGCGGCCTTGCCCATCGGTTTGCGCCCAGCGCCCTTCCTTTTCCCGCCTCTAGTTGGTGTTTTCATTCTGAAAAAATATATATCTTTTCGATTGACTATATCTGATAGTATATATATCATTTCAAACAGTCAAACATCATTTATGGCAAACAAGAGACTCTCGAAAGAAAAACAGACTTTAGTCCTAATGGCACTCTGTGAAGGGATACCAATTCGGGCCGCTGCCCGCATGTTCAAAGTCGGCAAAAACGCGATTCATCGCCTAATCTGTGAGACGGGCGAAGCGTTTGCAGATTACATAGACGCGAATTTCCGCGACCTTCCATGCAGTCGTATTGAAATGGATGAGCAGTGGCAGTATGTCGGCTGTCATGCGGGTAGGCTTCCGAAAGACGACAAGACAGAGCGCGGGGACTATTGGCTTTGGTGTTGCATCGACGCTGACACCAAGCTCGTTTTCTCGCACAAGGTCGGAAAGCGTGATTGGTGAACCGGAAACCAATTTGTCGAGGATGTTCGCAATCGAGTGAGACTGCCGGTCCAGATCGCGACCGACAATCACAGGCCATACGCTTTCCACATCCGGCAACATTTCGGGTATGAAGGCTACAGTTACGGAACCGAAACAAAGGTATTCGGCGAGCCAAAGCTGCCAGACGGTACGCTGGCGCGTCTCGGACGCAATGAAGGCGTTCGCAAGATGCAGACAGCGGAACGCGCGGCAGTGATAGGCTCGCCGGACTTAGAAAGCCTTACTACGAGCCACGTAGAGCGCGCATTCCTGACCGTGCGGCAGGAACTAAAGCGATTTGAGCGCAAGGGTCTTGGCTACAGCAAGAGCCTCGAAATGCACAAGCTGGCTGTGGCTCTACATTTCGGCGTCTATAATTTCGTTCGCAAGCATCACACGCTGGGGACTACTCCAGCGGTCGCAGCGGAACTAGAAGAAAAGGCGTGGAGTTTAGAAAATGTCGTGGATATGACCGAAGCCTACTGGCGCAGGAAACGCTGCTAAAAATGGACCGGGCGACGTGATTTATTGATTGCGCCCAAGTCCATCACGCCGCCCGAAGCATTTCAACTGTGCGGTTTATAATATGTGTTGTCAACACCAATCGGACCCAACACCTAGCGATTTTATATGACATATATTGTCTGATGTTGTTGATTACGGCGGGCGTTTGCCCGCAAACCTGACATCGGACCCTTTCGGGGCGCGATTCCCTGCCCTTGACGCTGTCTCGTTCGATGGATAGCGTCGCTGAGTTTTCCGATTAGCGGTACGATGAATACTCCGCGGAATTTTCTGATCCACTGGTTAGTTCTAAGCCTTTGTGTGAGTCTGGGCTGCCTGCAATCCGCGCGTGCGGCGCGAGAAAAGATGTCCGAGGACATTCAGCAAATAATGACCCCGGAGGAGTTCAAGGCCGCCGGTCTAAACAAGCTTTCGCCTGACGAACTGGCAAGGCTCAATGCCTGGCTGCAAGGTTACCGCCAGGTTACCGAACAAGCTGCCGAAAAGAAAGCTACAGCGCGTGCTTCACGCACCAAGTTGGATGTGCTCGTCAGTCGCGTGGACGGCACTTTCACCGGACTGACCGGCGGGACAATCATCCGCCTGGAGGATGGCACCGTATGGAAACAGGCAAACGCCGACGACCGGTACCGATCGAAAGTGACCGATCACCCGGCAGCCGTGGTCATTCACGGAGTTTTCGGCTACAAAATGCAGCTTGAAGGTGCGCAGGCGTTTTACGTCGATCCGGTGCGCAATCCGTAACTGATCAGGCCAACGGTTGCGTCGCGGCGGTCGCGGGCAGCAATCGTCCCAGGCCGAACTCGGCGTGGATCAATCGCGCAGCGCGCTCTGCTTGTGTTTCATCGATGATGACGCCGATCTTTATCTCTGAGGTCGAAACCATTTGAATGTTGATACCGGCGCGGCCCAGGCATTCGAACATTCGCGCGGCGACGCCCGAATGCGACCGCATTCCGATGCCGACGACGCTCAGCTTGGCCAGGCTGCGCGCGGTGTTTAACCGCTTGGCGCCCAGCTCGCCCAGCACTGGCATGAGGATTGTGCGAGCGTTTTCCAGCTCGTCTTCGTGAATCGTAAACGAAATGTCGGTCGTCCCGTCAATCGACGCATTTTGCACAATCATATCAACAATGATGTGCGCTGCGCCGATGTCGGAGAAGATCCGGGCGGCAATTCCCGGCTTACCCCGGCAATGCTGAGCTTGGCCTGGTGCCGGTCGAGACTGATCCCGCGAATCAGTATGTCTTCCATGCTCGGCGTTTCCTCCTTGGTGACGGTCCCGGCGACCTGCTTAAAGCTTGAGCGCACCTCGAATTCCACGCCGAATTTCTTGGCAAACTCCACCGCGCGCGACTGCATGACTTTTGCGCCGCTTCCAGCCATCTCAAGCAGCTCGTCATAAGCAATTTCGCCGAGTTTTTCCGCTTCTTTAACAATTCGCGGATCGCAGGTGAAAACGCCATCCACGTCGGTGAAAATCTGGCAAATGTCGGCATTCAACGCGCCCGCCAGCGCAATCGCCGTCAGGTCCGACCCGCCACGGCCGAGCGTGGTGGTTTCACCTTCCGGGGTCTGGCCTTGGAAACCGGCAACGATGACGATGTAATCGTCCGCGAGCAGCTCATGAATTTGCTTGGGACTGATGTTCGCGATGCGCGCACGCGTGCGGTTGCGGTCGGTCAAGATTCCCGCTTGCGCGCCCGTGAGCGAGATTGCCGCTCCGCCAAGCGCGTTTACCGCCATCGCGGTTAAAGCAGCGGCGGACCGCTCGCCGGTTGAAAGGAGAAGGTCGAGCTCGCGCTTGGTTGGCTGCGGCGAGACTGCGTTTGCAAGCCGGAACAACTCATCAGTGGCTCCTGCCATTGCCGATACCACCGCTACTACACGGCGGCCCTGGCGCTGCGTCTCGAGAATTCGCTGCGCCACGTGACAAATCCGTTCCGGTGTTCCCACGGAAGTGCCGCCATATTTTTGAACCACCAGGCGCATATCCAGATGGAGATTAAACCAAACGAAACACCAACCGCGATCCTTTTCGAACTTCGCTACATTCCAATTGCGCGTCGCACGTCGGTCATAGTGGCGGCGACCGGCTTCAATTCTTTCATTCGCCGGATAATCACATCGGGGTCTTTCAAGCCGTGCCCAGTGACGGTGCAAACGATCCGGCTGCCTTCTGGAATTTTTTGAAACGAGTATGCCGCGTCGTCCGAATCGCACCACTTGAAAACACCGGCGATCGACGCCGCGCTGGCTGGCTCGACAAAAATTCCTTCATGCTGTGCCAACCAACTCTGCGCAGCCAGAATCTTCTCATCGCTGACTACATCGATCGCGCCTCGCGATTCGACGATGGCGGCTCGCGCCTGTTTCCAGCTCGCCGGATTTCCGATTCGAATCGCTGAGGCGATCGTTTCTGGCTTGTCGATTATGTAGTCGTGAAAAATCGGTGCTGCGCCGGCCGCTTGGAAGCCAAGCATTGACGGCAATTTTGTTGATCTTTCGCGCGCGAAATATTCCCTATAGCCTGCCCAGTACGCCGTGATGTTCCCGGCATTGCCGACTGGCAGCAAATGAAAATCGGGGGCATCGCCGAGTTCATCGACAATTTCAAATGCGGCCGTCTTCTGTCCTGCGATCCGGTCCGGATTAATGGAATTCACGATCGTAAAATCGCCGGTCTCGCCTAGTTCGCGCACGATTCGCAGCGCGTCATCGAAATTGCCGTTAACCGCGACGATTTTCGCTCCATAGGCGAAAGCCTGAAGCAATTTTCCGGTTGCGATTTTTCCCGCAGGCAAAATCACGACGCATGAAATCCCTGCGCGCGCGGCGTACGCAGCTGCTGAAGCTGAAGTGTTTCCCGTGGAAGCGCAGATGAGTGCTCTTGTACCGCGCTCCATCGCTTTCGAGACGGCTACCGTCATCCCGCGATCCTTGAACGAGCCCGTGGGATTAACTCCTTCGTTCTTGACGAAAACATCGCAGCCGCGACCGATGCGTTCGCTTAATCGGCGAGAATAAATCAGCGGTGTGCTCCCCTCGCCCAGCGAAATGATCGGGGTCGCGGGCGAGATTGGGAGAAATTCGCGGTAACGTTCGATCACTCCCCCGCTCCGCTGTGATTTTGTTGTTGTCCAATGCATCAACTTTTTTTATGCGAGGCAAGTCCGCACGATTGTCGATTAAGAAGCGACATGTAAAATCAACCGTATGCCTGTCCTTAGCAAAGACCATAAGCTGCGGCTCTTAAGAATTATTCTCGAGAGCCGACACGCGGATTTGCGCGAACAGAATTTGATTCGTCAGGGCAAGGGACATTTTCACGTCTCCGGGATGGGCCACGAAGCGCTTGCTGCGGTCTCGATCCAGATGGAGCCGGACGATTACATCGTTTCGTATTATCGCGACCGTGGCCTGGTGCTCGGGCGCGGCATGACCACCGGCCAACTCGGCCTGGAGTATTTTGCAAAACGCAACACCGGCAGCGGCGGGCGGCAAATGCCCTCACACTACAGCGACGCAGACCTGCACATTTGGAGCGTGCCGACGCCAACCGGTTCACAGCTTCTTCCTGCGTGCGGCATCGCCTGGGGCATTAAGCTTGATGGAAAGAAAAATGTTGTGGTCACGACAGTTGGTGACGCCGCGACGCGCCAGGGAGATTTTTTCGAGGCAATCTGTTTCGCGAAAGAAAAAAAACTTCCCGTGCTCTTTCTTGTCGAGGACAACGCCTATGGCATCAGCATGCCGACGCGGAAAACGAACCCGCTCGCTTTGGACATTCTCGAGCAGGACAACTGGCGCCATATCGAAGGACAAGACGTCCAGCAGGTTTACGATGCGACGGCCGAAGCGGTCGAGAAAATGCGCGGCGGCAGCGGACCATTCTTTTTCTGGATTAAGATGGAACGCCTGTCGAGTCACACCAGTTCCGACGATCAGAAACTTTACCGCTGTGCAGAGGAACTGCGGGACTTGGAAAAGTTCGATCCCTTAACGTGCTGGAGGGATCGACTCATTAAAGAAGGCGTAATCACACAAAAAGATTACGCGGAGCTGGATAACCAGATTAAGGAGCGCGTTCGCCGCGAATACGCCGCGGCGGAGAAAGCTGAAGATCCTTCGCCTAACGAGCTTCTCGCCAACGTCACAAAACCGCCACCAAAGATCGAAAAGGAAATCCTCCCTCCCGGCAAATACCGCATAGGCGATACAGTGAACAAAGCTTTGCGTGTTGGTCTCGAAGAAGATCCGCGACGAGTTCTCTTCGGCGAGGACATCGAAGATCCAAAAGGCGGCGTGTTTCGTCTGACGCAGAAGCTTTCATCTGAATTCCCGAAGCAAGTTTTCAATTCACCGCTCGCCGAATCCACGATTCTCGGTGTCGCATGTGGGCTCGCCGCGTACGGAAAGCGGCCGGTGTTTGAGCTGCAATTCATCGATTTCATTTATCCCGGCTTCAATCAGCTTGTGACTAACATCTCGACTCTTCGCTGGCGATCCTTTGGCAATTGGAAATGTCCGGCAGTAATTTATGCCCCGTATGGTGCGTATCTGCCCGGCGGCAGTTTGTGGCACAGCCAGGCAAACGAATCGGCGCTCGCCCATTATCCCGGTCTGAACATCGTGATTCCAAGCACGCCTGCCGACGCCGCCGGATTGCTCTGGACGGCGATGAATACAGAGGACCCGGTGATTTTTCTCGTTCCAAAACACCTGCTTTGGGCGGAGCACGAATACAACGAACCAATCCGCGCGGTTCCGCTGGGCAAAGCGCGCAACGTGCGTGAAGGCTCCGACGTCAC
Source organism: Verrucomicrobiota bacterium (assembly GCA_003219465.1). Lineage (GTDB taxonomy): Bacteria > Verrucomicrobiota > Verrucomicrobiia > Chthoniobacterales > UBA10450 > Udaeobacter. Next base: position 9,552 of record QHOX01000101.1, read on the forward strand.
CCTCGTGGCGTGGGCCAATACAATTGAGAAATCACTCGAAGCCCTCGACAAGATCGGCAATGAGATCAGCGTCGAACTGATCGATCTTCGCTCAATCGTGCCTTGGGATACGGCCGCGATCGAAGAATCGGTGCGCAAGACGCGTCGACTGGTTGTGGTTCAGGAGGACACAGAAAATTGCAGCGTCGGTCAGATGATAATCTCTTACGTCACTGGCAACGCCGGGCTTTGGAACGAATTGCGCAGCCCTCCTATTCTCGTCAGCAAACCCAATGTAGTAATCGGTTACAATCCAATCTACGAATACGCGGCATTGCCCGACGTGGAAAGGCTCGTCGCGGCGATCAGGCGTTCCGTCTCCACAAAACATGAGCGCGCAGTTGCTGTAGCCGGAATCGGTGATTCCGGCCGTGCCGCATCGCAAACCGAATCCGATCTGCCGGGATCACCGATCCCGGCTACAGCGGATCTCGGCAAACAACACGTCCAAAGCATCACCGTCCCGGTCATGGGCGAAGGAATTCGAAATGCGAAAATAGTTTCGCTTCTTAAAAAGCCTGGAGAGCAGATTCAGGTGGATGACGAATTGTGCGAGGTCGAAACCGACAAAGCCGTTTATCCGATTCAATCGTCATTCGCCGGAGTGATGGGTGAATGGAAAACGAAGGTTGGCGATACGGTCGAGATCGGCCAGGAATTGGGCACGATTGTTACAAGCGAACCAGCGTTTGCGGAACAGTTTGAAACAACGGCAAAAGAATCGGCGGCTGTAGCCGCGATCGGTGATCGCGGCCGGATAGGACATAAAGCTACGTTAGAAGAACCGGGATCAGCGATCCCGGCTACAGCAATCGAGCCTGCGCTTTCGCCGACTATAACGCGCAAACTAAATCGCGTGATTCCCGCGAACCTCCAAATCGATGCGCGCTGGGACGCGATTCAGGAAGCGCGCCAGGCGGCGAAAAAGACAGACCGCGAGCAGGCCCCCTCCCCTTCCGTCATGATTGCCTGGGCGGTCGTGCGCGCGATGGAAAAACATGCGCCATTCCGCCGATTGATCCTCGAGGACGATCAGATCGTGCAGAATGACAATTTCGATCTGGGTATTGCCGTCGCCCTGGAAGGCGATCGCCTCGCAACAGCCGTGATTACAACTGCAAATCAAAAGAACTGGCCGGAGTTCGTCAGTACCTACAACGAGACAGTCGCCGCGACACGTGGCGGTCGCGTTGACGCCATGAACGCGCCGGTCGTGATCACGAGTCTCGGCGCGTTTGAAGTGAAAGCCGGCGCGCCGATTGTTGTGCCACCATCAGTGGGTACGCTATTCGTTGGGACCGCGCACCGCGAATTAATTTCGAACAAAAACAAGAACGAGAGCGCCGAAGTTATCACGCTCTCGCTGACATTCGATCACCGGGTCGTAAACGGCGCCGGCGCGGCCGCGTTCGCTAACGAGATCAAGAAACAAATCGAAGGATTCAAAATCCCGAAGCAGGAACCAAGGGTTGTGTCGCGCTGAGCTATCCCTAAGACCGTTTCCGCCCTTTGGTTCGCTTTTGGTGGTTTAGTGGAGAAGCTCGGTCGATCAAAAGAGAATTGAGGTGATGGGGCCGCTCTTCCTGGTCGATTATGATTACATACGAGCCCCTCGGAGAGATGGAAATAAAATCTGGATGCGGGACTTCATAACTCTCGCCACTCGCGGTGTGAATTTCGTAAGGCACAAAGGGCACGGCACGATTGAATTCCCGAATGGACTTGATGACCATACAGAAACAGTAGTTCGCGCGAGAGCCTTATCAAGACTCTGGTTGTGAACAGCTCGATCGCAGATTGGCAGTCGGTTTGTGTGGCGGATGCTAGCAAGGAACTGGCGTTTCGCAGAACGGAGCCTGCGGGCGCCGAGCCACACATACCCGAAGGGCGAGTTCGCTGGCGCGAACGAATCAACCGCCCTACAATTTTCTTTGCGCGCCCCATGACCACCGCCAACAAGATCACCATTGTTCGGATCGTGATGATCCCGGCTTTCGTCACAATGGCGATTTACTATGGCGAAAGCATTCAACGCGGCCAGCCGCTCGAATGGCAGCGGTTCGCAGCGATCGCAATTTTCATCCTCGCTGCGGTAAGCGACGGACTCGACGGTTACGTCGCGCGACGATACAACCAACGCAGCACACTGGGAATCATTCTCGATCCCATTGCTGACAAGGGATTGTTGTTGAGCGGCATTATCACGTTAAGCCTAACGAGTTGGAGCGAGGTCGAACCGGCGAGCGGCAAATTTTCGGTGTGGTTCCCGGTCCTCGTAATTTCGCGCGACGCCATTCTTCTTGTCGGTACGGTTATCCTGTATCTGCTCAATGGAAAAGTTCAGATTAAGCCACACTGGACGGGAAAGATCGCGACGGTTTTACAGATGATTGCCATCGGATGGGTGATGTTGCAACTGCGTATCATTCCTCTGCTCTATGTTGTACTTGCAGCCGGAGCGTTCACACTGATTTCAGGAATCGTTTACGTTGCAGACGGCGTGCGTCAGTTGCAGGACGAAGGCCACGCGCATCCGGCGAAATCCTAGATGCAGCCTGCTTTGGTGAATGAGGCTCACACGCTTCCGAACGTGGCGATTGTCGGACGGCCGAATGTAGGCAAGTCCGCCCTGTTCAACCGTCTGGTCGGCAGGAAAATTGCGATTGTTCATGATCAACCGGGAATCACGCGCGACCGGCTTTCGGCAACCCGCACTCGTGGCGAGCGCCCGTTCACACTGTGGGACACCGGCGGGATTTTCAGCGCAGGTGAGTCCGAACTGACACAGCAGGTACGGCGCGCCACTGAAAACGCGCTACGCGAGAGCGATCTTCTCCTTTTCGTAGTCGACGCAAAGGAAGGCCTGTCGCCAGTCGATGTCGAACTGGCGCGGATGTTGCGCAAATCGCAAAAACCAGTCGTGCTGGTGATTAATAAAATAGACAGCCAAAAGCACGACCCGTTGGCAGCGGAGTTTGATTCGTTAGGCTTTGAACACGCAGTTTCTGTCAGTGCAGAACACGGTCGCGGCATTTCGGATTTGTTAAGCGAAATCGAACGGCGCCTGCCGTCGCCTCCTCACGATTCACGATTCACGATTCACGATTCACTTGCAGTGGCCATCGTCGGTCGGCCGAATGTTGGTAAATCTTCGCTTATCAACTCTATCGTGCGCGGCGAACGCGCGATTGTGAGCGAGCTCCCCGGTACAACACGCGACGCCATCGACATAGTTTATCAGCGGGATGGCCGGCAGTTCGTTTTCATCGACACTGCTGGAATCCGCCGGCGGGGGAAAGTTTCCAGCTCGGCTGAGGTTTTCAGCGTGATGCGCGCCGAACGCAGCATTCGCCGCGCCGATGTTTGCATTGTCG
>QHOX01000118.1 GCA_003219465.1 Verrucomicrobiota bacterium
CCGGTCTCTCGACTGGATGGCTTCGCTCAGGTCCGTGAACCAACCGTTCCCCGCTCGTTAGGCCATGCGATACTGAAATGTGATACTACGCGGGTATATTTGGCGGCGCGAAAGTCAACGTGGGTTCGCGCTGATTTATTGGTTTACCCATGAAAACGCGCGTGATGACGCGTGAGTGGGCGTGAGTAAATCTGCTTGGGCAACGTCCCAAACCACGCGCTCTACCAAGCTAAGCTACGCCCCGAACTCGCAGGGATTCTTTACCACGGGTAGCGCCTTCCCGCACCGGGAAATTCGGCTACATTGAGCGAAGAAACCGGGATGAAGATATACGGGCTAATCGTTTCCACAGCGCTGCTAATTGCCGCGCTGATGATGCACGGCCAGGAAGCCGCGCCGCCGTCTGTGGATCTGTTTCCAGAACAAGAGGAAGATGAAGCCAGTCCCACGCCCCCTCCGAACGGTCCTGAACTGCCGGAGCTGAAGCAGCTCGACGACCGTTTCAAGCCGAAGTCGCTGGGCAAGGACGCAGATACCCTGCGGGTACACGTCCTATGGCGGGAATTGAAAAATCGTACGGTCAACGATGCCGAGGTGCAGGCCGCAAAGAAATATGCGCAAGCCGCGCGGACGGATTTGGAAAAACGGAATCGGCTTCGCAACTACTACGACATATATTATCAGCGGATGAGCGCGCTGGCCACAACTCCGGAACTCAAATTGGCGTTACAAGCGCTGAAAACTGCTCAACAGAGCATGTTGGATCAGCCTCGGGTGCGACCGTCGCCGACAGCAGAGCCTTCTGGTACGCCGTCACCGACGCCAACAAGCACGCCTGTAAAGAAAAAAAACAAAGAGAAACACAAAAAAATGCATAAGTAACGTCCGGTTTTCCCGGACTGTGTCGCCGCCGTTTGCGGCTGCGGATTTGGATGCGTGCAATGTAGGAACGCGCATCTGCCAAGTTGCCAACATTGCTAAGTGCCGCGCAGTGTGAGATCTAGCAAAAGATTTTGCTTGCCGCGTCAGCAGCAGTCTTTTAAACCGTCGCGTAACTCTTCACCGCTATGAACTCACTCATCGAACTCATGCAAACCGTTCTGTTCATCCCCGCACGCTTGCTCGGGCAGGTCGAGTATTCTTACTCTGCCTCGTCTCAGGGACAGGCGCCGGGGCCACTGTTCTGGATCTTCTGGCTAGCGTTCATGATCTTAATGATCGCAGCCTGCTGGAAAATCTTTACCAAGGCAGGCCAGCCCGGATGGGCCTCAATTATCCCGATTTATAACTGGTACATCTTGTGCAAAATCGTTGGCCGGCCTGGTTGGTGGGTTATCCTGTTGTTGATTCCGTTCGTAAACTTCATCGTCGGGATAATTCTTTGCATCGACCTGGCAAAGAGTTTCGGGAAAGGAGTGGGGTTCGGGATTGGTTTGATTCTGCTAGGAGTTATTTTCTTCCCGATTCTCGGCTTCGGCAGCGCGCAATATCAAGGATCCGCCGCTGGCCTGTGACGCCGCAAACGGCGCCGCAAGCTGCGTAGGCTTTCATACTGAGTTTGCGACTAGCAGCGAGATAGTCGCTCGTTCTTCCGGATCTAACGCGGAAGCAAGATGTCGCCTGCTTCGCCTCTCCGCTGGTGAAGGGGAGACGATGAAGCTGAGGGGTTGCTCGTTGCGCTTTCGAAACGATCCCTCACCCTCCCCTCTCCCTTACGAAGGGCGAGGCGACCCAGGCGACATCCGGTGCTATTCCGCCCACTTCGGCTTGCGCTTCTCGTTAAACGCCGCGATGCCTTCCCGCGCTTCATCCGACTCACGCGCCTGCATGTGATATTTTAGCGCGAGATCCACGTCTTCCTTTACCGAATGCCACCACAGCTCCTCTACTAATCGTTTCGTTTGCGCCAGTGCGCCGGGTGCGCCTTGTAAAGCCGACGCGGCAAATTTTTGCGCTTCACTCATCACATCGTCCGGCGCAACAACCCGATTCACCAAGCCAATTTCCTTCGCGCGTGCGGCATCGATCAACTCTGCGCTGAACAACAATTCGCGCATGTTTCGTTCGCCCACCTGGCGTCGCAGAAATGTCATAACCAATCCAGCAACCAGCCCGCGGCGCACCTCCGGATATCCGATTTTTGTTCTTTCAGCGGCGACAACAAAATCGCACGCCGACATGATTCCCGCGCCGCCTGCAACTGCTGCGCCATGCACTGCTGCGACCGTGATCAGCCGCGTTTGGCTGATGACGATCAAAGTGTTGGCCACCATTTCGGCGGTCGAATGCGCTTTCGTGGAATCGGCGGCTTCCTTCAAATCCAGACCCGTGCAAAACGCCGCTCCTGCGCCGCGCAATATTAGAACCCGCTGCTCCGGTTGCTCGGAAGCTATGTTGATGGCCGCGCATAATTCAGTCAGCAACTCGAGAGTAAGCGCGTTCCGGCGCTCCGGCCGGTTCAGAGTTACCACACTTATTTGCGGCGATTCTTTTTCGATTAAAATAACGGGCATCGGGATCGTTACATCTGTAAATGGCTACGTTTGGATGACTCCGGTGTGGAAATGCGCTTTCGGCATTGGACGCGAGACGTATTCCAAAAGGCGAATCAGCACGTCGCGCGTTTCGTGCGGTTGAATGATGGCGTCCACCCAGCCGCGAGCGGCGCCATAGCGAATGTCGGTTTGCTCTTCATAACTCTGTTTCACATTCGCGCGAAGTTCCTCCAGTTCGTCGGGTGACGCTTTCTTGTCGCCGCGCTCGCGCGCCTTGGCGAGAATGGAAAACACTGTGTCCGACGCTTGCGCGGCGCCCATCACTGCGTAACGCGCATTCGGCCAGGCAACGATGAATCGCGGATCGTACGCCTTGCCGCACATTGCGTAATTGCCGGCGCCAAATGATCCGCCTACGATCACTGTGATCTTTGGCACGACGGAATTGCTCACCGCGTTCACGAGCTTCGCGCCGCTGCGAATGATTCCGCTCTCTTCCGCATCGCGGCCGACCATAAACCCGCTGACGTCCTGAAAGAAGATAATCGGCAAATTTGTCTGATTACAATCCATCACGAAGCGCGCCGCTTTATCGGCACTGTCGGAATAGATCACGCCGCCCATCTGGATTCCTTGCTTTTTTGTCCTGACCTGCACGCGTTGGTTGGCAACAATTCCCACAGGCCGGTCGGTGATCCGGGCATATGCAGTTACGAGCGTTTTGCCGTAATCGGCTTTATATTCGTCCATCGAGTTTTCATCAACCACCGTGGCAAGCAGTTCGCGAGCATCGTAATTTTTGCGGCCATCGAAACTGATCAGATCATAAACGGTGTCTGGATTTTTCGCCGGCTTCGATGTTTGTGATCTCGGCGGGACCGGCCGTCGCCCCCTACCAGTTGCCTCGGGCAAGAGCTCGACTAACGAACGAAGACGCTTGAGACACGACGAATCATCTTTTTCAAAAAAGTCCACTGTCCCGCTGATCTGCGAATGCATTTGCGCGCCGCCCAGTTCTTCCGCATCAACAATCTGACCAATGGCCGCTTTCACCAGGGACGGCCCGGCAAGATATAGGCCGCTGCCCTGGGTCATCAAAATCTTGTCACACAACACCGGCAGATACGCGCCGCCAGCCACGCAATAGCCCATGATCGCGGCAAACTGCGGCACGCCCGCCGCTGAAATCACGGAATTATTGCGAAAGATCCGGCCGAAATCATCTTCATCCGGAAAAATTTCATCCTGCATCGGCAGAAACACGCCCGCCGAATCCACGAGGTATATAAGCGGCAGCGCACACTCAAATGCGATGCGCTGCGCGCGAATCACCTTCTTTGTTGTCGCCGGGAAAAATGCGCCTGCTTTCACCGTCGCGTCGTTAGCGACGATCATGCACGGAACGCCCTCGACATTGCCGATCCCTGTCACGACTCCCGCCGCGGGAATTTTCCCCCATTGCTCATACATTTTGTACGCGGCCCAGAGGCCGATCTCGAAAAATGGCGAGTCCTTGTCGAGCAAATGCCGCAGCCGCTCGCGCACCGGCAAACGTCCCATCTTGCGCTGACGCTCGTGTCCGGCCTTGCCGCCGCCTTCACGGAGCACAGCCTCCTCTTGTGCAATCGCCGCGCAATGCGCGCGCAACACTTCACTCGTGCTCGATCGAGACATATCCAGAGCCACGCTTAATCTGCGTGAGGGACCGAATCAAGCTGACAGAATGAGCAGAATTTTCAGAATAGGATTTTGTTCATTCTACAGATTCTCTGCCAGTCGATGTCAGACGATAAGCACAATGGCTACGAAGTCGCTCAAACTTGGGCAAACACTCGCTTCCACTGTTAGGGTCTTGCTGTGCGAATTCGATTAGTCTAACGCTTAGGGATGAGTTCGCCTGACAGTTCGGTAGCGTTTGGCGCGCCGGGTATTGAGCCGCGCTGGACCTCGAGCGCGAAAGAGGGCGTGGGCACCGCGTATCACACCAGTTGCCGCGTCTGGTTCACGCTGAGCCACGGCATCGTAAACGAAATTTATTATCCGCACGTCGATCAACCGAACACGCGCGATTTTCAGTATCTCATCAGTGACGGCGAAACGTTTTGCCACGAGGAAAAACGCGACCTTGATCAGGTGATCGAATATCCGGAACGCGATTGTCTTTTTTATCGCCTGACAAATTCGGAACCCGGCGGTCGTTATCGCCTGATGAAACATGTGCTCACCGATCCCCACGGTTCGGTACTACTTGTGCATACAAAACTCGAAGTGTTCGATCAATCGCTGGACGGCAAGTTGCACGTGTATGCGTTGCTGGCACCGCACATCGCAGGCTGCGGCACGGGTAATTCCGCGTGGTGCTCGGAAATCGGCGGGCAAAAATTATTTCACGCGCAGCGCGAAACCACTCACCTAGTGATGGCATGCAGCACCGACTTCTTATGCCGATCGGTTGGCTATGTCGGCTTCAGCGATGGCTGGCAGGACCTGATGCACAATTTCAAAATGGACTGGGAATTTCAGACGGCCGAGCACGGCAACATCGCGTTAACTGGCGAAATCGATCTGCGCGAGAAGGCCGAATTCACAATCGCGGTTGCGTTTGGTCGAAGTTATCAGAGCGCAGCCACGAAATTATTCCAATCGATGGCCGAATCGTTTATGCGGCATCGCCAGGCATACGCTCGGCAGTGGCAACGCGCGGTCGTGAATCCCGAATTCGACTTCAGCGCCGATACGTCTGACGGCGGCGGGGAATATCGGCTTAGCCGGTGCGTGTTACTGGCGCATGAGGACAAAGTCTTCCAAGGCGCAATCGTCGCTTCGATGAGCATTCCCTGGGGCGAAACCAAGGGCGATCTGGATCTTGGCGGTTATCATCTCGTTTGGACGCGCGACTTGGTGCAGAGTGCAAGCGCGCTGCTCGCCACGGGTCAGACCGGAACGCCGCTGCGCGCGCTGGTTTGGCTGGCGGCGATCCAGCGACCGGACGGCTCATTTCCGCAAAACAGCTGGATCGATGGGACCGCCTACTGGTCTGGGCTACAGCTTGATCAGGTCGCGTTCCCGATATTGCTAGCGTGGCGCTTGCATAAACACGATGGGCTCGGCCTGTTCAACCCACGCGTGATGATTGTGCGCGCCGCTGCGCGTCTCATTTTGCAGGGGCCCGTCACCGCCCAAGAGCGCTGGGAAGAAAACGCCGGCTATTCGCCATCGACGATCGCAGTAGTGATTGCCAGTCTTGCTTCCGCCGCGGAGTGGGCCAAAGAATTTGGCAATACGGACGCTGCGGATTTCATTTTCGCATACGCCGACTGGTTGGCTGCGCACGTCGAAGAATGGACGGTCACCACACAGGGCGAGCTGGTGAAAGACATTGCTCGCCATTACATCCGAATTAATCCAGCCGATCCAAATGCGCCCGATCCGCATGCTGATCCCAACACCACAATGATTCAGATCGCAAATGGTGGCGGACTGCATCCGGCGCGGAATGTTGTCGGCGGCGATTTTCTTCATCTGGTGCGATACGGCATTCGCCACCCAAACGATCCGCTCGTACGCGACTCAATCGAGGTGATCGATCGCGTTCTCAAACACGACCTGCCTCAAGGTCCGGGCTGGCGTCGTTACAATCACGATGGTTACGGCCAAAAAGATGACGGCAGCGCTTACGACGGAACCGGGGTCGGCAGATGCTGGCCGATCTTAACAGGAGAACGCGGCCATTATGAACTCGCGGCCGGTCGAGATCCAAAACCATTCATCAGAACGATGGAAGATTTTTCCAACGCAGGCGGGATGCTTACCGAGCAGGTTTGGGACGGACCTGACTTGCCACATCTGAGAATGAAACGCGGGTGCCCGACAGGCGCTGCGATGCCGCTTTGCTGGTCGCACGCCGAATACGTTTCGCTCGTGCGCAGCCGCCACGACGGCGTTTGCTTCCATCGTGTGGACCCAGCGTACCAGCGCTACGTCGTGAATCCAGTACCGAACCGTTTTGAGATTTGGACGCTTCGTCATGCCCTGCGGCGGATTTCGCGCGGCAAAATTTTGCGGATCATCCTCGCCGAAGAGGCGACTATCGCCTCGTCAACGGATAATTGGCAGCGGACTAACGAGTCGCAGATGACGCGTCAGGACAAACTGAATCTTTGGTTCGCAGATTTTCCAACCGCCGAATGCCCGGTCGGTTCAGTGTTTGCGTTTACAATTTTTTGGAAACGCAATCAACGTTGGGAGAACCGCAACTGGGATGTGGCTATTATTTGAAACGCGGTGCTACCGACTTGTCAGCCGTTGTGACGTGTCGAGGCGTTCGCCAACCCAACGGCTGTTTTGTAACAACACCCCCCACCCGTGCGCTCCATTGCTATTTCGGCTTCGCCGCAGTGTCGATGCCGTAATCATCCTGCCCCACCCCAACTACAGTGGTCTGATCTGGCGGATAAGGCTTCGGCGGGTACGGTGACTTGAATATCGCGAACGCGTTGGACCCAACGAACAGCAGCCAGAGCACGAGGGCGATGATTGCTGGTTCATTTGTTTTCATGCTCAACCGTACCGACTACCGTGTGGTGTCGCGACGGCGCTGTGATGGATTTTACTCTGCCACGCGAGAAAGAATGCACGCTGCCTCTCAGTCGGCTGCGGTCGGCTCGAAACTAGTCGCGGCTATGACGTATCTCGAACGAGGCATTCCGCATACCCCGCGAGAGGGACACGAAAATCTCGCGAACGCGAAATAGCGCTGCTGTTTAGAACGCAGTTACTCTCACGCATGAAAACGATCGAGCTTCCAAGGGCATTCCCGCTACGCACGCTAATAGTCTGTTTCACAATCTGGCTAATTGCGACTGAGATCCTTGTCTTTGATCAGATCAAATTTGACAGCAGAACTCGCCTGCTTGAGCAAGCTGCGCGGGCGCTTCATGGACCAGAGGTTATCGTTCCAAACGAACCGTCCCACGTTCCAAGCGGCGCAAAAATGCAAACCTTGTGAACCAACGATCCGGCAATAGTTCAGTCATGGCGAGTAACGTTTTCGCGGTTACCACTTGGTTCTCATCCTGCAGGGGGAGCAGTGATTGTCTCGGAAGTGGCAAACCAAAATCCGACACACGCGCAATCGCAGCAGGCGAATCGAAGAATACGGTAAAGCGTATGAAAACGATTGTTCAAACCGCAGCCGTAGCGCGTGAGGCCATTCCGTTAAGAGAAATGATTCCGTTCTGGTTCGCCGTTTCCAGCCCGCTAATCGGCGTGATCATGGGCTTGCTTGGCGCGTGGTTCGTTACATGGCTTAACGCGTGACATCCCGTAACCAATGTGCATTCATGGATCATGCAAAAATTGATGGCAGCAGATTTCCTCCCGGCGGTCTCTGGCGCTGAGTTGCCTCCGCTGGAATCAGTCAGCGGCTCAGCGGCCAAGGGAGAACGACGGATCCTGATTGTCGATGACGATGCGAACAGCACACATCTTGTAAAAATCCTTCTCGAAAGATCCGGCCCATATCTGGTGCTTGAGGAAAACGATGCCACACAGGCGCACCAAACTGCCCGCAGTTTCAAACCGGATTTGGTTTTGCTGGACGTCGCAATGCCGAAGAAAGATGGAGGCGAAGTAGCGGCACAAATCCAAGCCGATCATGAATTGCATAACACGCCGATAATTTTTCTAACGGCGTTGGTCACGACAAATGAGGCAAAGAGCGGGCTTCACATCCAGGGAAATTCATTCGTCGCGAAACCAATCAACATTCCCGAGTTGATCGGCGCGATTCAACAACATCTGCCTGCGCGCACAGAGTTGCAATAAAGTTGACCCTTGGGGGCCGAGGCACCCGACCGGTTGAGCAGCGTATCGCGTCCGCCCGGCCGCGCACTGTGGCAAATCATGCTGGGCGAAATTCTTCGCCGCTCTCAAGTGCTAGTTCGGCTTTCAGATTTTCCCGGTCGCGACCGATGCTCGCCAGGGCGCTGACTTTGTCGCCAGAGCGGAAAATCACCGAAGCATCTCTTGCTTTCAAATCGCCGGACACACTCGAGCAATCATCGCTGCTGCCGTGACCCACATAACGGATCTGCAGGTCGAAATGATTGCTCCAACAGAATGGCGGCACGACAAACGGCTCGCGTGCACCCAGAATGTTGCGCGCAGCAGTTTGACCCTGGCGCTGAGCTACAACCCAGTGTTCCACGCGAATCCGTCCCGCGCGCGGATCGGGCCAGCGTGCGATGTCACCCGCGGCAAAAATTCCCGGCACGTTCGTTTCCAAAAACTGGTCCACCAATACACCATTGTCAGTCGTGATGCCGGCTTGCTCTGCAAGATGTGTGTTTGGGCGAACGCCGATTCCGACAACAACCAAATCGCAGTCCAATTTCGATCCGTCGTCAAGCTGCACATCTCGCTCGTGAATTGCTGCGGGCGTTCGACCGAAATGAAATTTCACGCCATGCGCTTCATGCGTTTCACGAACCAGGTTGCCCATCTCCTGTCCCAGCACTTTCCCGAGCGGCGGAGATTCTCTTCCGACCACCGTGACTTCCAATTTCCGCTCCCGCAACGACCACGCCACTTCCAGCCCGATAAAGCTTGAGCCGATGACGACAGCGCGGCTTGCATTCTTCGCCTTCTCAATAATGCGCCGGCTATCGTCGAGGGTTCGCAGGTAGCAAACGTGGTGCGAATCGTCGCCGGGAATCCGAAACCGCACAGGCTCGGCACCAGTCGCCAACAAAAGTGCGCCGTAGCCTAACGAATCCCCGTCCGATAGCGTCACCTGTTTCGCTTGTGGATTAATCGCCGTGACGGTGGTGTTCGTAAGCGAATCAATCTTTTGTTCGCGATAGAATTCCGGCGGCCGCAACGGAATCCATTCCTCGGGCGCGCTGCCGGCGAGATAATCCTTCGAGAGATTCGGTCGATCGTAGGGCAGAAATTGATCCGCGCCGATCATCGTAACCGGCCCGTCGTAGCCTTCGCGACGCAACATTTCAGCCGCTGCGCCGCCCGCTGCGCCCGCTCCGACGATCACAACGCTCGCCGGAGATGATTTCGGTCTCCGATCCGCTTTTTTGTCAATCTTGCCGGTCACGAAAAATCGTTCGCCGCGTTTCTCGATTTTATAGCAGGCGACGTCAGTTAAGGCGGGCGCTGAAATCGCTTCGCCCGTGCGCAAATCGAAGCGTGCATGATGCCATGGGCACCGCACCGTGCAATCGACCATCAGCCCTTTCGCCAGCGGTCCGCCGTAATGCGTGCACGTTGCGCCAATGGCGAAGAGGTCTTCACCGCGCCTCGCGACAAGAACCGGTTCGCCGAATGCATGTCCTAAAAGCATTTCTCCGTCGGACACCTTTTCAGTCCCACAACCTCTTTCGAAGTCAGGTCCTTCCAGCTCGCTCGATGCTTCAGCCATAGAAATATCTCCTCCCTCTAACAAAGAATCGCACGCAACCGACCTGAGCGCCTTGCCACGTTTGTTGTTGTTAATCCCACCCGTTCGTAAGCAGCTCGCGCGTTTCTTCCACACCTATGCGCCAGATCTTCAACATCTGTTCGTCGTCGCGCTGATACCGCCCGCCATAGTTGCCGTCCTTGAGATGTTGCCGCACTGATTTCGGATCGAGGCGCCGCAGTTTCTCCGGATCGCTCATCGGCTTCTGTTCCGCCGGCACGCTGACCTTTGCCAGGCGCGTCCATGGAAAATTTTCCATCCACGACGCGTGCGAAGCGACGGGATCAATGGCCTGCACTTGTGCCCAGACTCTTGGCGCATTCCACCAGTTGTGAAACTTGACGCGCACACCCGAGTGATCTGCCATCCATTCGCCAACCAAACCTTGCGCAGGCGTGTTGCCGCCATGGCCGTTAACGATCAGGATGCGCTTGAACCCCTGCTCCGCCATCGCATCGAGGATGTCGCGGATAACAGACAAGTACGTTTCCATCCGCAAGCTCATCGTTCCCGGAAACCCGCGAAAATACGGCGTGATTCCGTAGGCCAGGACGGGAAACACAGCCACGCCCAGTGGTTCGGCCGCTTCGACAGCCAGTCGTTCCGCCAAAATGCTGTCCGTGCTCAAACTCAAATAAGCATGTTGTTCCGTGCAGCCCAGTGGCAGCACCGCCCGGTCATCGCGCCCAAGGTACTCCTCCACCATCATCCAATTCATTTCGCTGATTCGCATGCACCAAAGTTGATCCACAGAGTCCGCAGATTCACGCAGTTTTGTTGCCGATTCTCTTTTCCTGGATCGGCTATTAAGCGGGAAAGCGGCGGCGCACCGCCGCACCCAAAAGGTGGCCGCGAATGTTGCGCAATTTGGCGCTTGGGTTGTGGAGTGCAGCGCGGCTGCGCTGCTTTGCCATTGCTCTGGTCGGCTAGCTCAGCGAATCCGTACCACGCGCCGATCATCAGGTCCGCGCGAAACGAACTCGGGAAATTCTCTCGGGTGCAAAATTCCTGCGAGAATTTCCAGACTGTCCACAATGCGAGGGCCGGGACGCGCGAAGTATGCGCTGGCATTTACGACGTACACTTGGCCGCCATCCGCAGCGGGAATCGAACCAAAACCAGGAAATCGCCTGAGCAATTCGTAATCGCGCCGCGCTCGATCAATGTCGTATCCGCAAAGTGCAAGCACGATAATCTCTGGACGCGCATTCAACACTTGCTGCCACTCGATCTGTGCCGACGGCTGATGCTTTCGCCCTAACGAATCGTGCCCGCCCGCAATGTCGACGAGTTCCGGTCCCCAATGACCTGAACAAAACGGCGGATCTACCCATTCCATCAGAAAACAGCGTCGTCGATCCAGAATCCTCGCTGCGTGTTCGCGTACATTCTCAACGCGTTCCGATAAATTTTTGATCAATTCTTCCGCGCGTTCGGGTACCTCACACGTCTCCGCCACGCGTTGGATGTCGTCAAAAATATCGGCCAGACTTGTTGGCTCGAGGTTCACCACTTCAGGCGGGCCCGGCAAAGTTTGCGCGAGCTCCGCCACAGTCCCATAACCGACTGCGCAAACATCACATAATTTCTGCGTGAAGATAACGTCCGGCCGCAGCTTGCGCAGGAGCCACTCGTCAATCGTGTAGATCGTGCCGTTGTCGCGCAGCGCCTGCCGCACCCATTCATTCACTTCACGACTCGTTAGGGGAGTATTGTGAACCGGACAACCAGTGACGCGTGGCCGGTCGTTTGCTGCGTTCGGAAAATCGCACTCATGGGAAACGCCGACGATATTGTCCATTAAACCAAGCGCGGCGGCGATTTCGGTCGCGGCGGGCAGCAGTGAAACGATGCGCATTACTCGTAACGATACACACCTGTCGCATTCAGAGTAATGCAGCGATGACTGACAATGCACCGCTGCGCGCTAGCAGAAGCAAACCTCATAGCCGAATTGGCTTGTTTTGCTTAAATAATTCCAGATGCCGCTGGATCTTTTTGGAATCCGCCTCTGAGATGTCCTTTACAGCCAACGCTTGCTGTGCATATCGCATCGCGGAGTCAAAATCACCTGTCTCCGCGTACGCTGCCGCAAGAGTGTCGATCATGTGCTCGTCTTTCCAAACCATGATGCTGCACGCGGCCTTCGCGTCTTTGACCGCCTGCTGCCCATTCCGAAAGGAGTGGTCGGGGCAAGTCGCCAGAAACCAGGCTCGATCGCTCAGTGCCCGAGCAAGGGTGACATTGCGTGGATGGAGTGAAACCAGATAGTTAAACTCCTTCGACGCTTCCGCGTATTTCCTCAGGCGGGAATTGATTTTTGCACGCAGCAGAGCAGCCTCGACGCAGCCCCGATACTGCCGGAGCGCTTCATTGCAATCCTGAATTGCTAGCTCGTATTTGCCCTGACTCGCGAAAATTTGCGCGCGAACGTAAAGCGCCGGCCACATTGTGGGATCGACCTGAAGAGCTGCATCCACATTACGCTTTGCACCAGCAAGATTGCCATTCTTGAGCTGATCTTGCGCATCTGTAACCAATTTCATCGCCGCCCGCAGCCTCGCCGGGGGGTTAACAATGATCGGTACGCTTCCGCGCACGACTGTCACCGAGGTTAAGATCACAATAAACAGTGCAAAGACACTTGAGAGTTTCATTTAGGCTAACTGATCAATCAATCTGTAAGTAAAAAGGCAACAGCGTAACAAGCAAAAATCGATAGCCCGCCGGTTAGGCCAGCGACCACGGCCACCGGCCACGAGCCGCGCCGCAGTGTTTGCGCAAGTAATGCGAGCGCAACCGCGATCCCGAACTCACCGACAATGATGTACCAAGGCGTGAACGAAATCATTCGGCAACCGCTGTATTGCCACCAATGAATCCGGCGCGCCATTTCTTCGTAGAACGGAATGTTGATGGCACCCAGCATGCCGATCATGACGAGGCCGATGTTGCCGAACCGCTCCCACAATCGCAGCCCGATGTAGCCGAACTGGACCGCCACAACTTCCCACGCCAGCGGCATCCACAGCGGTGAGCGCCAGACCATCGGGCCGCCGCCGATGGAGTAATCGAGTGTGCGCGTGTAATCGACCAGCCACGCGTCAGCGGCAAGCTCCGTGAGTCCGACTACAACGCCGAAGAGAAGAAATCGCGCGAGCAATGCGTCACGCCTAACGACTGTAAACCCAACGAGCAAACAATTATCGACAAAATTAAGAGCGGCGCCCGTAGCCAATCCGACCACGGCGCAAACGTCAGCAGCGAAACCATGACGACGTTGATGACAATATTCGCGATAACAACAAGCAGGCGCTCGCGTTCGAGCCCGGAGTCATGCACGTTCATGAGCGACATATTTCCGCTCTAGCGAGTGAGGCGATGAGAGTCAATCACGTTGCCCGTTGCGGCTCTGTAGGGCGTCTGTAATGGAGCGCTGAACAAAGCGTGCGTGAAGTCTCATTATGTCATTCTGAGCGAAGCGAAGAATCTCAGATCAAATTTCGGATCGGCGCACAACGAAAATGGGAGCCGGAGATGTTTGAAATCCTGGCCTCATGCTTCGCATTTCGTTGCAGCGCTCCGCTCAACCTGACACGCGTTCTTGACTAACATAGTTTGGGGCTGTTAAGCCCATGCCGTGAAACGGCTCCTTTGGATCGATATTTCAAAGGGCCTCGCCATTCTGTTCGTCGCTTATTTTCACTTTTTCGCGACCTACTTCCAACATGGCGTGCTTCCGCCGCCTGATTGGAACAACATCGCGGCGAGCACATTGACGATCCTCAGACTCGCCTGGTTCAAAATATCAGGCCTAGGTTTCCATGCAGTCGGCGTGTTCATCATTCTGAGCGGGTGGACGCTGATGCAATCAACGCTCCGTCGTGCAGAGACCGGAAAAATTGACTGGGGCGCGTGGTATCGGGCGCGGTCCCTGCGGCTTTACCCGATGTATTGGGTCGCGCATTTGGTGTATCTGGTGTCGCCTTTTGTTGCCCGCCTCGAGCCGGTGGATGATCGCATCATCCTAAGCTTGCTCGGCCTGCGGTTCATCGATATCCAGATGAACTTCATGTATCTCAACGCGGCGTGGTGGTATTTCTCCATGCTGATCCAGTTCTATGTGATCTTTCCCCTGCTCTTCTGGACGGCGCGTCGCAGTGGGCCATGGCTATTCTTGCTAATCGGATGTGCCGCGGGATTTCTTGCGCGCTACGTGTTGCTCGTCCTCTGGCCGCAAAACGGATTGTGGGTACTCGGCGGTTTCGCAATTTGTCGTTTGCCGGAATTTGCGCTCGGAATGTCGCTAGCAATGTGGCATACGCAATCGCCCGCGCGCCTGGAATGGTTTCTTCTTCGCGGCGCAGGATTCGTAGCCGGCCTGGTCCTTTACCCTGCGGCACTGCAACTTTACCATGGACTTTACCCCTACATCTTTGTCGATTTCGCCACAGGCGCGTGTTGCATGTTGGAAATTGTCGGAATCGCTGGATTTATTTCGCTATTTCAGGGGCCGGCGAAACTGTTTGGTCTGGTGGGACTTTATTCGTACGGGCTTTATCTCACTCATCAACCGTACGTCATTTGGTTGGGGCTGCGCATTCGTGAGGTCCCAATCTGGATATTCCTGTTGATCTGTATTCCGACTCTGGCTGTTCTCAGCGCGTGGGGAATGGTTTTGGAAAAAGGAACCAACGCGCTCGTGAACAAACTCGTCTCATTCAGAAAACCAGCGCGCGACTAGACGTTTCTCTTTTCGATTTCCTTCCTGCAGCACGCGCAGTTCGGCGATGGCTTCGTAATCCTTTCGGGAGAGTCTTGTGGTTCTGGGTGTCAGACCTCACGATTTACACCGGTGTCGAGGCGCTTGTGTCAAGCGCCGTCGGTTTGGGTTCGGCGTTTGACACAAACGCCACTACATCAACATCATATCGGTAGTCGTGCTCGTTGGCCACGGTTGCATTTTCAAATTGAATTTGCCGGCGATTCGACCACGTCCTGTACGGACGAAAGCGCCATAAATGCTGGATCAAATAGCAGTGTAACGGATACGCAATATTCCGTAAGAAAAAGCATCCGCCAATAATCTGAGTCGCTATAGCATAATTACCCTAGGGCGGGTTGCCCAAAGGGATGGAGCCAAAAGTAAGGGAAAAATTCAACCAGAAAGAGATCACCACTATGAAAACACGAAATCTGTTTATGAACATTCTGGGGATATTCATTGCGCTACTCCTCGCCGGAACCGTTGCCCCGGCGGCAACGATTACAGTGCTTGGGACGTTCGATTTCCCCGGGACCGGGAATAATACACTCCCGCAAAAGATTAATGACGGCGGGCTGATCGTTGGAATTGTCGTTGACTCAGCTGGAGTGAGCAAGGGCTGGCTTCGGGCGCGTTCGGGCAACTTCAGTGCGGCGTTCAGTGACCCTAACGACACCGGCAATTTCACGGAGGGTCGGGGGATTAATAATTCGAAAGTCGTCAACGGCGATTACCTCGACGGAGCCACTGCCACCTTGCACGGTTACCGTCTATTCCACGGGACCTTTACGAACTACGATGCCCCCAATGCGACGCAAACGATACCGCTCGGGATAAACAATGTGGGCGACTTCTGCGGTTCTCTCGTCCTCAGTGATGGCAGCCAAGTGGCGTTTCTCAATCTCTCTGGGAACGTCACCAGGTTCTCCATCCCTGGCGCAACCGCGAGCCTTGCTTATTCACTTAATTCGTCAAATCAGGTCGCCGGTTACTACATAGACGCCGCCGGAGTCACCCACGGCTTTCTCCGTGCTAGCGACGGCACCCTTAGCTTTCCAATCGATCCTGCCGGTTCGACTGGATCGATCCTGTTTGCAAATAACGATGCGAATTGGGTCGTAGGCAGATATACTGATAGTTCCGGCATAACTCATGGGCTCTTTTTCGAGACCCCGGACACCATCCTGACCTTTGACTACCCTGGTGCGGCGGGCTTCACGTCGCTCAACGGTGTCAATCAAAATGGATACGTCTCTGGTCGTTATCTTGATTCGGCGGGAATTGCCCACGGGTTCCTAGGCATAATAAGCAGCGGCACAGCTCAACCTGAGCAGAGAAAGTCGCCGGTGAAGCCGGTCAAACCGGCCTACCCAGTACGCCTGGGAGCACCCGCCTCTTAAACACGAGTTTAGGCCAGGACAAATCTGGAATCCTTCCTGCAGACTAGTTTTCCGGCGTATGGGAGGCCGAGCATCGTGCCTCCCGCGCCGGCGCTCCAGTGTTTGAGTTCGCCGGTCGTCTTAAAACACTAGCTTCGGAAAGGGCCGGTTGAAAGCGCCGTCCCCACCCGTCCTTTTTCGCTGCATTCGCCGCTTCCAAGTATTAGGCGGGCGACTCAGCTGTTCCGTGGCCACTTCACATTGGCGAGTTCGTCAGGCAATTGCTTGGGATCAACGGGATAAACGAGCGACAGATCCATCTTGGATTTGGAGCCTTGCAAGAATTCCAGTTCCTCCGGCGCACCGACGATCAGCCAGAGGACCTCGGCATCGGTATCGTTGAACACCTGACGCAATTGGCTAGGTCCGACCAGCACCCCGCCGTACTTCTGCACAGTTAACGCGTCATTGCCGACCCGCATCCGGCCAGTGCCTTCGAGCACAAAATAAAATTCTTCCGCACGGATGTGTTTGTGCAGTGTGCTCGCGCTTTTCGGCGGCAATCGCCATAGTCGCGCGCCGATGTTCTCACTGCCGGTGCGCTCCAGATAATCGGCGGTCGGAATTTTCATCAAGTTGGAAGGTCGCCAGTGAAGGTCTTCCGGATTGATGAGATAATAACCTTGAATCGCTTTCATCAACGAGTTGAGTAAGAGTAGCCGTATAAGCTAGGCTTCGCCAGGTTCAGCGACGATCGACATCGCACACTGCACCTGGGTTAATTCTAATGGGTGGGTTTTCCGAACGCTGTTTTCATCGTCACGACAAGAGCACTGTCGCCTTGTTCCAAATTCCCTCAGCTACGACCAACGCAGATTCGGCGCGGGCGAGTCTCGCGGATTGACCGGCCCACCCCTGCATACGCTGCAGGTCTCCGGTCTTCTGCTCATGCAATCGCATCGGATTCGTTAGGCCACACTGCACCGGATACGGAGCCGGTTCCGGCGCATCCGATGCAAGCGCTGCTTTCGCGTATTGGGTCGCGATGCTGCGGCCCGGTCGGCCCGGGGCTCAAACTTGCAAGTGAAATCAACCCTTGTGTCAAGCCCTGGTCTGCGAAGGCGGGTCATTCGGATTTCGTTTTTAGAAGATTCGATTCTTAGTTTCCGCCTGGTGCCTCTCGAAAGAGAGAGCCGCCATCTCCCCTTACGTCGGACCGCAAAATCCTACCGACTCGCAATGGCAGTAGAGCGGTCCGAGGACGAGGCTCGGCCATGAAAACAATTACATTATTGGGCTTAGGAGGGGCGGCTTTTCTCAGTCTTGCTCAACCAACATTGGCAGGTCCTCATGGCGGCGGAGGCGGTTTTAGTGGCGGTGGCCACTTTGGCGGTGGCGGCCGCGTCGGCGGCTTTGCTGGCGGCGGCTCTCGCGCTGCGCCAGTCTTCTCCGGTGGCGGCCTTCGAACAGCGCCGGCTTTCCGAGGTGCATACTTTACCGGCCGAAGTTTCAGCAGACCAAGTGCGGCACCTCGATTCTATTATGGCGGTTCTGGAATGCCAGCTGTGAGGTCGCGTGGGTTCACTGCTTCGGGCACCAGATCAATAGCTTCGACCCGTGGCAGGATCTCGGCGATTGGACAAAATCGCCCCGGGTCGCTCCCAAGGCAAAACATGCGACTCGCAAACTCGCAAGTCGCAGCGACAAATCGGCAGCTAAATCGTACCGGCTCAATGACAGGGCGGAACCGGGTTTCGGATCCGCGGACTTCAGCAGTAAACCGTCAGTCGTTCGCCAAGAACCATGCGTCCGAGCGGCATGACGCGAACAACTGGCATCGCGATTGGGACAGGCGTCGCGCGCACTTTGATCACAACCGGGTGTTTGTCTTTATTGACGGTTTCTGGTGGGGACTTTACCCGTGGGATTACTATCCTTACTACGACTACGGCTACCCGTACGACTACTACGACGGTTACCCGTCTGACTATTACAACGGTTACCCATACAGTTACTACGATCCTTCCTACCCATCTGACTATAACGACCAGCGGGCCTATGGCGGTTCACAGCAATCTGTGGTCAATGCAACAGTAAGCGCTGTCCAGTCGGAGCTTACGAAGCTTGGTTACTATAACGGCACGATCGACGGAGTACTCGGTGACGAGACAGGAGCCGCTCTTGCACGTTACCAGCAAGACCAGGACATAAGCGTTACGGGGACCGTTAACGCGGCTACGCTTCAATCGCTGGGAATCCGATGATGAGATTGCACATCCTCCTCTTTAGACCGCCACGCGAGACGACGGAAGCGAGCACCGAGCGTGGTGCTGACTTCCGGTTCGGTAGCCCCGGAAAGGCGAAGTGATACCGGCCCGTCGCTTCCTAACGAGACAAAGAGCTGCTGAAAATGAACGGCACATTTCCGCACTGAAAGCGTTTTTTCCGCAACCACTGCTAAAACAAACGGAGCTCTTCCAGCACGGCCCACCGGGGTGATGCAAAAAGCATCACGGCAATCGCCAATCGGCATTATCTGCAAGCCGGCAAGCAATTATAGACTGCTCGTATGAATAAGGGGGCTGACGGAAGAACAGCAGCTCACAGGCAAAATTAACGCCGACCAAACCAATGAAACTGGAAGCGTTCGCATATAACGGAACCGAAATCCGAAAATCAAAAAACAAACCGAACTGATTCAATCAACAAAGAAAGTACATCTATGAAACTGGGTTTTATTTGTCTTGGTCTGCCAGGCCACCTCAACCCAATGACTACCCTGGCGCGTCAACTTCAGGCGCGCAATCACGAGGTTGTCTTCCTTTATTCGTCAGGCGCTGCCGGGCTACCGTTTGTTCGTGGTCCCGAGAAGGATCACATCAACGAAAAGCTACCAGAGATGAGCAAAAAGGAGGGACAGGATTGCCTTGCAATTTTCTATTCGCGCAGTGCTGACTCAAACGGAGGCGATATTGAAATCATTGCCCGCAATTGTGCAGGAAAACGGGATCGATGCGCTGATAATCGATATAGTTCAGTTCTATGCAGAATTGGGTGCGCTGCAGTTAGGCATGCCGTATGTGCATGTATCAACCGGAGTGCACCATGACTACTCTGGTTACACTCCACTTTGCCTGTATGGCTGGCCCCATGAGACAACTCCTGCCGCTCTGGCCAGAAACCGAGAAGGTGTCGCAAAGTGGGCTAACTTGTTAGAAAGCATAAATGGAGGCATCAAGGCACATGCCGAAAGCCTTGGACTTAAAATCGACTGGAACGATCTCTCTTCCACTCTTTCGCCGTTTGCGTCGATTACGCAGGTCCCACGAACCTTCGACTTTGAAGGTTCTCATTGGCCTTCGCAGTTCGACCACACCGGCCCATTCCACAACGGCAAAGGCCGGGAGAAGGTGGATTTTCCTTGGGAGCGATTAACGGGAGAACCACTTATCTACGCTTCGATGGGGACGATTTTGAACGGCCAGGTGGATGTCTTCCGCACTATCGTAGCTGCGGTGGCGAAGACTAAAAATTTACAACTCGTGCTTTCTATCGGCGATCAAGTCGATCCGAAGCAGATCGGACCCGTTCCAAACAATGCCATCATCGCAAAGCGAGTGCCACAATTGGAGTTGCTGAAACAAACCACAGTTTGCATTACCCATGCCGGGTTGAACACCGTGCTCGAATCTTTGGCTCAAGGCGTTCCGCAATTAGCCATCCCCATAACCTATGATCAACCGGGGGTCGCAGCGAGGATCGCGCACCAAAAGACCGGTGCAGTCACCTCATTAGCTGGGTTAACCGCCGACCACCTCGCATTCATTTTAGAGGAGGTGCTGACCAACCCAGCCTATCGAGAGAATGCACGTAAATTGCAGAAAGCGATCATTGAGGCCAACGGACTTTCAGTCGCCGCTGACCTAATAGAGGAATCTCTTGGGACGGGTAAAAAAGTCAACGCAGCAGCCTAGTCCCGTGAAGAGTCCGCCAAGAATCGAAGCGAAACACATGAGATCACCAGACCCGGCTCGAGCACGATCGTGTGCGGAATCATCGGATATTGGATCTTGTCGTTATAGTTCCGAAAGCTTCCGGTGTCTCCCGGTGTGATCGGAAAGTTCGTAGTCGGGAAACCGAGATCCAGATACTATGTCAGATCGCATGGAAGAACTTCCTTCTTATCATGTACTAAGCGTCCGGTTTCCAGAGACGCTTGCGAAAGTAAGCTCGCCAGCTCTCAGGGAGCGCGGGTAGCTCGCTCACGCGCTGCAGAAGGTCCTGCTTCGCCGCGTCGGCGGTGTAGAGCTCGACAATGTCAGCGACGGTGACGCCGTTCTTATCGCGCGCTATTAGTTCGATAGAATCGCCAGCGGCCACCTCTCCCTCCTTGGCAACGGCAAAGTAAAAGCCATTGCGACCGCTATGCAGAAAGCGTTTAATTATATCCGCGCGGCCGAAGCGAATACCTAGCTTGAAACACGGCATCCTGGGTTGAGTTACAACGAACTCTGCCGAGCCGACGCGAAACCGGTCGCCGATATGAACGGCTCTGTCGTCGAGCCCGCCTTCCGTGGTGAAGTTTTCGCCGAAAGCTCCCCAGCCCAGCTCCGCGGCCGGAAGTTCGTCGCGCCAGAACGCGTAGTGTTCCGACGGGTAAACGTAAACCGCCTTGTCGACTCCTCCATGTACCGTCAGGTCAGATTGCTCATCGCCATCTAAGTTCAGCTTCGTAAGATGCACTCGGCCGGGCACAGGCGCTTTGAAGATCGACGTGCGAATGGTCCGTCCTTTCCATTCCAATTCGCGCGGAAGGCCTACGTTCACGGACAAGAGTTTCATTTTGGTTCCGGCTTCTGTTTTGATTGGGCTGTTCTGTCTAGAAGCCCAAGTCGCTCAATCCAGGATGTCCATCAGGCCGGCGTCCGAGCGGCCAGTGGTATTTACGATCTGACTCCTGAATCGGGAGATCGTTGATCGACGCAAACCGCCGGGCCATGAGCCCGTCGTCATTGAACTCCCAGTTCTCGTTGCCATAGGAACGATACCAGTGGCCCGAGTCGTCGTGCCACTCGTAAGCGAAGCGCACAGCAATACGATTTTCCGTGTAAGCCCAAAGCTCTTTGATGAGCCGATAGTTCAATTCCTTCGCCCACTTCCGCTTTAGAAACTGGATAATCTCCTGTCGTCCATTCGGGAACTCAGCCCGATTTCTCCAGCGCGAGTCAATCGTGTAAGCTAGCGCCACTTTTTCCGGATCACGAGTATTCCAGGCGTCTTCAGCCAAGCGCACCTTTTGAATCGCACTTTCGCGCGTGAACGGAGGCAAAGGGGGGCGGGTTGGCTTCGTTGCAGTTGTCATAACTTCTTCTCCTTTAGATACCGGTTTACCTCTACCCTGAAATCAGACATCGCCATTCTTACCCTTGGGCGATCACATTCGGACCGATTAAGACGAGCAACGCCGATTTCCTCGCTATTATTCGCACGTTCATGGCTAGCTCAGAAATCCTGGGCGGTGGGCCGAATGACGATTTCATCGATTTCCACATCCGCCGGTTGCTCGATGGCGTAAGCAATCGCGCGCGCGATCGAATCAGCCGGAATAGCCTTCGTCGTCTTGTAGAACTCGCGCAAGTTGTTCCTGGTCGCTTCGTCCGAGCTGCTTTCCGGAAGCTCCGTGGCAACAGCACCAGGAGAGATTATCGTGCAACGAATGTTTTCGGAATGTAGTTCCATTCTGAGTCCTTCAGTCAACGTGCGGACTGCGGCTTTCGCAGCGCAGTAAACCGTTCCGCCAGGCGCGAACACTTTGATGCCGAAAACGGAAGCCATGTTGATGATGTGACCCTGCTTTTGCCTTAGCATGATCGGCAGCACCGCGGCTACGCCATACAAGAGGCCCTTGATGTTCACATCGATCATCCGCTCCCATTCATCGACCTTGAGCGCCGCCATAGGCGCGATAGGCATGATACCGGCGTCGTTCACAATGACATCGACGGGTCCGAAGTTGTCGACAGCTCCTTTGACAAGCGCTTCCACTTCAGGGCGCTTCGTGACGTCGACCGCAAACCCGATAGCTTTCTCTCTGCGGCCGAAATCTCTTTCACTACTGCGTCGATCCGGTCCTTACGCCGTGCACCCAGGACGACTCTCGCTCCGTGTCGCGCAAGGAACTTCGCGGTGCTTTCTCCAATGCCGCTGCTGGCTCCAGTAATTACTACAACCTTATCTGCAATATTTGTCGTTCTCATTTTCTATTTCCGCCCATCCGCATACTTTTCTAAGGTAGGAATCACAGGTTTCATATTAATTTGGAGACCCATCGGGGGCGGCCTGACTTAACTGGCATCGTTTTTAAAACGGTCGAGCGCCATTTCGGTATATTGGCCGACTTCGATGAGGTACCCGTCGGGATCACGCATGTAGCAACGCCATTCCGAGCCGTGATTGTCTAGCGGCTCGGTAAGAAAGAAGGCGCCTTTGTCGCCCCATTGTTTGTAGCAGGCCCAGATGTCGGCGACACGCAAGTTGAGGAAGCTATTCACTTTGTTGGGATCCGACGGTGTTTCGAGAAGGACCTCAGGCTTGTCGGGAGTCGGGCCACCGCCGGAATTGAGGATGATCCAGGTATTAGCCAGCTTGATGTAGCAGGGGTTTTCCGCCTTGATCACTTTCCCGCCAAGAATGCGGACATAGAAATCCTTCGATTTTCCCTGGTCCTTTACCGTGAAGAAGTGCGTGGCGAAGAATCCTTCGTGTGCAATCGGCGCGTCGGGTAAATCAACGGTTGTACTCATGGTTTTGTGTGTACTAGTAGTAACGCAATGTGCTTCATTGTCGGTAATTCGTTGACATTGCTATCTCCCGAGCTCTAAGCCCAACATTTCAGAAGAATTCCGCCGCCGCGTCAGTACCGCTCAGCCGCGAAGACCGATTCGGGATCTGAGCCGGAAACTTTGCCGACTCCGATCCACCCAATTCGGCTGACCAGGGCGCCGATCAAAAACGAGAGCGCTGCCAAAGGAATGAAACCAAAGAAACGGAGAACGAGCGCGAGCGGACCGTTCAACACTAATGCGAATCTGCCAGCCAGTACCATGTTCGTGAATCGCGCGATCGGCTGCGCCGTGTTTATCGATACTGAGCCAAACGAGGAGCGCGAGCTCAACCGTGGCAGCGTAAAATCCGAGAGAGTTGAGCGCCGCGATTCGGTGTCCCAGCAATTCCAGCACGGCGGCGGCGGACCCCAGGCCGGCAGTTCCAAAATGAATTGGGAGCAATGTGCGATGTAAAAACCACGCGGGAATCGCCGTTGCTCCGATGAGCACACCAGTATAAGTCGCGAGCAAAGTTCCAAGAATTGCCGCACCAGAAATGAAAATCCCAGCAGCCACGCGCAGAAGTTGACCCAGCGCGCCTGGAATAATCTCATGCGCGTGCAATTCGAGCGCGATCGAACCTGAAACCACGCACGTGCCAAATGCCGTCAAAATCCACGCGCCCATCGACATGGCGGAGCGATGTTTGAAAACGCGCAGCATGTTGAGGAAGAGATGCGGCCGGCCGAGATCCATAATCAGAAGAATTGGCGAAAGAACCGCGCCGGCCACGGCCGCACTCCACATCGCTGCGCGTGCAAGATCGACCTGATGAAACAAGACCGCGCCGAAAGCGATCACTGCCGACATACCGCCGATTCCGCCAAAGAAAAAGTAGAGCGGAACTTCCCACGTCCAGACCGGCGGTTTAACCACCGGCTGGCCGTAATAGCCGGGTTTTCGCGGTATCGGCCCACCGACAACGTCGACGCCGCGACCGGGGACGACTCCCTCCTGCCAGGCTTTCTCGCGCAGTTGTTCAAGCCGCTGTTCTGATGCAGGGGTGTTCATCAAGAGGAAAATGCGAATGCCAGCAGCGTCACAATGAGCGAGGCGATTGCAGTCGCGAAGGCCGCAGTCCACGCAGATTTCAAATAAATTGTCGGCACCTGCGGTTTTGGCGGAAGCCCGTAAGCTTCGGGTTCGCCCAGGATCAGGAAGAAAGCGTGAATGCCACGCACGGAAGTTTCGGTCGGGTCATAAAGTTGTGCGTCATCGTAACCGTGCTGGTGCAGTTCATTGACGCGCTGCGTTGCTCGTGCACGCAAATCGTCAAGGCGACCGAACACGATCGATTCGGTCGGACAAACCTTCGCGCACGCCGGAACGAGTCCGCTCTTTTGTCGATCGTAACAAAACGTGCATTTGAATGCGCCGCCGGCATCGGGTAACGGCGCAGGGCGGCGATCGATCACGCCGAAAGGACACGAGACGACACAGTATCCGCATCCATTACACACATCGTCCTGCGTGAAAACGGTGCCGGTTTCCGTGCGAACAATCGACCCCGTCGGACAGGCTTCAAGGCAGCCGGCTTCTTCGCAATGTTTACAGACGTCCGAGAGAAAAACCCAGCGAAACGGATCGGCTTCAGGGCCGTTGCCTAACGAGTGAGAGCCGACGATCTGGCCTCCTTTTTGTCGATCCTGTTCGAGAAACAAAACGTGCCGCCACGTGGAAGCGCCGAGATGGCCAGTGTTGTCGTAGGAATTTCCCGTCCACGTGAAGCCGTCGTCCGGAACTTCATTCCATTCTTTGCATGCGACCTCGCACGCTTTACAACCGATGCAGACTGTCGGGTCAGTGAAGAAACCGACTTCGACGTGATCCCGCACAAACGTGTGCCGGCGCTGGTTCGTGCTCTGTGTGCCCTCGCCGATCATAAGACCTGGTGTGGACGGGACGCTGGTCCGTCTGCGACTTGCGTTCCACAATTTTGGTGCACCCGACGGACGCGCTCGACCACTCCTGGCGCCCTCATTCTTTTCCTTCCATCGCGAGACCGCCGCCGCGCGTAGTCACGCTGCGCCGCGGTTCCTCGGGATGTAGAACGGGCGGGCCTGTTTGGGGCGCGTATTTGTTTAGGAAGTCGGCGAACGCGCGGCCACCGGGCAATCGGCCCGGCACAATGTTGCAGGTGCACGCTTTCGCTTCCATGATCGTCACATTCGGTTCGCCGGAGATCGAGAGAAGATCATTGGCGGCGCCGCCGCGTACGAGACCGGCTGTTCCATAGTGATAGGGCAATGCAACCTGGTGTACTGTTCTTCCATTGAGCTGCAATGGTCGAATCCGGCGACTAACGAGCGCGCGCGCTTCAATCGCTGCACGTAAAGTAACAATGCAAACATGATCGCCGTTGCGAATCTTGAGCTCACGTGCAAGCTCCAGCGAGATTTCGGCGAACATTTCCGGCTGCAATTCCGAGAGGTGACTCAAAAAGCGCGACATGCCGCCGGCAGTATGATGTTCGGTCAGCCGATAGGTGGTCAGCACAAATGGAAATCTCGAATCACCCGGCGGCGCAAACCGATTGTCTGGACGCGGGAACCAATGCTCCGGCGGATTGGTGTCGCGCGAATAAAGTTCATTCGATACGGGCGACTCAAGCGGTTCGTAATGCGTCGGGAACGGGCCGTCCTTCAAGCCTTTTGGCACGTAGATCCAGCCCAAGCCGTCCTCGTGCAGGATAAACGGCGCATCACCTGGAATTGCATCGAGACCTTCAGCGCCTACCTCTGGCTCATAGTCCGGAGCTTTTCCTTGTACAAAGCCGGCAACGTCGATACCGGTCCATTTTTCCGAGTCCCACCACACAAGTTTTTTCCGTTCGCTCCATGGACGGCCGTCCGGCCGCGCACTGGCGCGATTGTAAATGATTCTACGATCGCTCGGCCACGCGAAGCCCCAGCCGTGACCGAGGTAATCTCTCGATTTCCGTGCGTTTGCCTTGTTTACGCCATCGCGACCGAACACGCCGGAGTAAATCCAAGCGCCGCATGCAGTGGATCCGTCAGCTTTCAATTCCGCGAAACCGTCCACCTGCGGGCCGTGATGCGTATTGCCATCGCGATCTACACCGAAAACGACGCCCTCGCTCCCACCGCGCTCAGCGCCCGCGGCTACAGGTTGCGTGTACCAGCCGTTGATCTCGGCGAGCACAGCTTCCATTTGCGGCTCGCCCAGTTTGTCCTCCGGATACCACCAATCGAGCGCGCGCAACGGTTCATCGAGCGGATTGTTTGATGTTTTCGCTTTGGCGATTAGACGCAAAGCCAATCGGTGCATGAACCACGCATCCGAGCGCGCGTCATCTGGCGGGTCCACAGCCTTCTCGCGCCACTGCAAGAGTCTCTGCGTGTTTGTGAATGCGCCTTCCTTTTCGGCGTGACCGGCCGCGGGGAAAAAGAAAACTTCAGTTTCGATCTCCTCCGACTTCAGCTCGCCACGCTCGATTTCAGGTGATTCGCGCCAGAAATTTGCAGACTCAATTTCGACCATCTCACGCACGACTAACCATTTCAGTTTCGAGAGCGCTGTTCGCTGCAGCCGCGAGTTGGGCGCGCCGACAGCAGGATTTTGCCCCATCAAAAACATGCCCTCCATTTTTCCATCGAGCATGTCGTAGAGGTACTCGAAAAAGGAATGGTTGCCCGTGAGTTTGGGGAGCCAGCCGTAGCCGAAATCATTTTCTGCGGTCGCGCGCTTACCGTAGTACGCCTTGAGTGTACTCACGATGTATTTCGGGTAGTTCGACCAGAGGCCAGTTTTTTTCGTGTAGTTATCGAGATATTGCTGAAGCGTGTCATCGCCTTTGCGCGGCATCGTGAGATAGCCGGGCAAAATGTCGTACAGCGTCGGAATATCGGTCGAACCTTGGATCGAAGCGTGACCGCGCAACGCAAGAATCCCGCCGCCGGGCCGGCCAATATTTCCAAGCAGCAATTGCAAAATCGCGGCCGCGCGAATGATCTGCACGCCTTTCGAATGCTGAGTCCAACCGACGGCGTAGCAGACCGCAGCGGTCCTCTCCGGACCGGATGCAGCAGCGAGCGCATGCGCCACCTTGTGAAAAAGGTCCGGCGGAATGCCGCAGATTTTCTCGACCATCTCCGGTGTGTAGCGAGAGAAGTGCCGTTTCAATTTCTGAAAGACGGATTGCGGATCTTGCAATGTGAGATCGCGTTGCGGGCGGCTCAGATCGCCGCCTTTGTAAAGCCAACTGTCGCCTTCGTAAGCACGCTTCTCTGCGTTCCAGCCGGAGAAATAGCCGTCTCCGTTATCTTCAGGGTCGCGGTATTCGTCGGACAAAATGCACGAGGCATTCGTGTAATGAACGACGTAATCGCGAAAGAAGAGCTCATATTCGATCAAGTGGTTGATGAGTCCGCCGAGAAAAACAATGTCTGTGCCGGCACGGATCGGCACCCAGATATCGGCCAGCGCGCTGGTGCGCGAAAATCTTGGATCCACATGGATGATTGTGGCGCCGCGTTGCTTTGCTCTCATCACCCAGCGAAAACCGACTGGATGCGCCTCGGCCATCGATGAGCCTTCGATCAAAATGCAATCGGCGTTCGCGAGATCTTGTTGCGCGGTCGTAGCTCCGCCCCGGCCAAAAGAGGTGCCCAGACCGGGCACCGTGCTGCTATGTCATATCCGGGCCTGGTTGGATATGCACACCATGCCTAGGCCTCCGGTAAAAAGCTTTTTGATCAGATAATTTTCTTCGTTGTCGAGCGTAGCGCCGCCGAGATGGCAGATCGCAGTCGTGTGATTGATG
Source organism: Verrucomicrobiota bacterium (assembly GCA_003219465.1). Taxonomy (GTDB): domain Bacteria; phylum Verrucomicrobiota; class Verrucomicrobiia; order Chthoniobacterales; family UBA10450; genus Udaeobacter. The sequence continues at coordinate 27,778 of QHOX01000118.1, forward strand.
GTCTGATTGTCGGTCTTGTGCACGAATGTGCGTCTGCGCGATTCCCAAACCCGGTCCGCCACCATGTCCATGGCGCGGTCGAGCGACATCTCCTGCCATTCCTTCGCATGTGGCGCGCGATATTTCATTTTAGTTTCGCGTCGCGAATGCGTCAGCAGTTGATACGATGCCGCGCCTTTTGGGCAAAGATTTCCCTGGCTGATCGGTGATTCCGGATCGCCTTCGATCGAAATCAGTTTTCCGTCTTTGTGATAAATCAGCTGACCACAACCAACACCGCAGTACGGACAGACCGATCGCGCAATCTGTGCGTCATCAATGCGCGCACGCAGCATGCGCGTTTTTTCGGACATCGATTCGAACCCGGTTCCGTCTTTGCCTTCTCGAATTTGGCGCAGGAGCGGCCATTTAGAAAGCAAAGCGCTTAGAGAGGCCATGGCAGAATTCTGCTGTGTCAATCTTTAGGAATACACGAAGTCACCGTCCATCGCACGAACACATTTAGAAGAAGTGAAGGAACAATCTGATCACGCCGATTCGACATTGAGCGAAACCATGGTCGCTCGCATTGAAATTCAGCAGCTGGGAGATCCCAGCCATCAAAAGGAAATAACCGATGCGGTCGAAGCTTTAGACGGTGTGATCGAACTCAAAATAGAAAAGGGAGCGCTTCACGTCTCTTACGATCCGCTGGCCACGAGTCAGAAGAAAATCGAGGAGGCCATTCGCTCGACCGGCAGCACGGTCAAAGCCGCGGCCACGGATACAGAAACCGCGCATCTCGACCTGCCAGCGCAGCCGATAGTAGAGCAAACTCCCGTCGAAAACGCACACCACGACGAACACTCCTGATTGTCGCGTCCTCCGACTACAAGATTATTTCAAGCGAGCGACCAAGTAATGAGGAGTATCCGCTCGCGCGTTTAAGCTCCTGAATTCTGACTTCCGACCTCCGACCTCTGACTTGTGGCTTCCTGTCTCTCAACCCTCACTTGTCACGCCGTAGTTTCAACGAAGGAGAAACCATCACCTTTCACCTATGCCTTGATCTTCATAATTTTCGCACTTCGTCCATCATCGAGTTTAATCCAGTTGCCCACGTCCGCGTTCAGCAGCGCCTTGCCGAGCGGAGAAATCCAACTGACGCCGTCTCGTTCGAAATCGAGTTCGTCGACGCCGACGATGGTAAACGTTTCGGTCGCGCCTTTCTTATCCTTCACCGTTACCGTTGCGCCAAACGTGACGCTGTTCGACGGAGCATCCGGAGGATCAACAACATGGACCGATGCCAGAATTTGTTCGAGTTCGATGACGCGCTCGCTGGCGGCGTTTGTCGCGCGAAGCTTCTGCAGTTCGTTGCGCAGACGCTTCGCGCCGCGCGCAGTGATGTAATTAGTCGCCCCCGGCGGCAGCCCTGACCCCGATCGCTTCCGTCCGCTGCGCTCCGGAAGATCGACATCCTCTTTAACGAACGCCCTGCTCATTCAGAAAAGTATCGCACTGACGTCATCGGGCGTCCTCATCCGATGTGTATCAACGCGCCGTGAATCCCCCGTCGACAAGCAGACTGTGCCCCGTAACAAACGACGCTCTGTCGGAACAAAGCCATAATACCGCCTCTGCTACTTCGTCGACTCGCCCCAGGCGGCCGATGGGATGCAAGGTGGAGAGGTCGTTCTTTTCCATACTCAACCCCGCGGCAATTCGGTCGACCATCTCCGTATCTATCACTGCCGGGTTGACCGCATTTACCCGGATCCCTTGCGCGGAGTACTCCAACGCGGCGGTCTTGGTAAGACCGATCACCGCGTGCTTCGACGCGATGTAAATCCCGATGTTTGGAAACCCAATTAATCCGGCCACCGACGCGCAGTTGACGATGGCGCCGCCGCAGCGGTCCAGCATCCGCGGAATCTCGTACTTCATAGAGAGCCAGACGCCTTTGACATTAATGTCCATCACCGCGTCGTAGTTGGCTTCGGTCTGCTCAACAAGCGGTCGCACTTCGCCCTCTATGCCGGCGTTGTTAAAAGCCAAATCGAGTCCTCCGTATTCGCTAACCGCATGCTTCACCAGCGCCTCGATATCGGCCGCAACCAGCACGTCGGTTCGCCGAAAGCTGGCCGTCCCACCCGCTGCGCGGATCATCGAAACAGTTTCCTCTCCTCGCTGGACGTTGCGATTACCGATCACGACTCGCGCACCATCGCGAGCAAACGCCAGCGCCGCGGCGCGGCCGATTCCTGAACCTCCGCCGGTTACTAATGCGACCTTGCCTTCAAACTCTTTCATGTGTCATCTCGTTGTTTTCGAATGCCGACTGGTTCGCATACTACTCGAAGGGCGTGCGCCGGGTCACGTCTTTTGGTAGGACCCGCTTGGCGTGATGTCCGCGCTGGCACGAATGCTACTGATTCACTCCGCGCGCAGTGCAATCATCGGCGCGATGCGACTAGCTCTGCGCGCCGGGACCCAGCAGGCGAGAAACGCGATGCTCAACAACAGTAAGGCGACACATGTGAAGGTGATCGGATCGGAACTGCTCACGCCGTAGAGCAGGCTCTTCATCATGCGCGCGCCGCCGAAGGCAATGAGTAGCCCACATAACGAACCAATCGCGGCGAGCACCATGCCTTGTTTCAGGATGAGCTTCTGCACATCGGAAAGCTGCGCGCCGAGCGCCATGTGCAATCCAATCTCTCGCGTGCGTCCCGCGACCACGTGCGACATGACACCGTAAATCCCGACCGCCGCGAGAATTAGGGCGAGGACACCGAAACTGCCGAGCGCGATTGCGGCCATGCGCGCAGGGAAAAGTGATGTGCCCATGTGCTCTTGCAGTGTCTTTGCTGCGTAAACGGAAATCGACGGATCGAGTTTTTGCACTTCACCGCGCAACGCGGCTAACACCTGCCGCGGATCACCGTGCGTGCGCGCCACGAGCGTAACCGTGCCGCTATAATCCTGATATAGCGGAGTGTAGACCGCGGGCTTGGGATCTTCGCCTAACGAGTTATATTTTCCGTCGGGCACAACCCCAACGATCTCGGAAAAGGGATCCTTAGGCCCATGCCAGTTGAAGCGTCGCCCGATCGGGTCCCTTCCATTGAAAAACTTTTTCGCGAACGTCTCGTTCACGGTCGCCAAGCGGCTTTCCTTCTTGTTTTCGTCGTCACGAAAATCACGGCCACGTAGTGGAATACCCATCACATCGAAGTAACCGGGGCTGCTCTCGATTGGTATCGCGATCGGCAACGTGCTCGCACCTTTGAACTCCGTGCCTTCGATATAGATCGAGCTGTCGTTGTAGTTCAATCCCAGCGGGAGGTAATCAGTCAGCGCCGCGCTTTCGATTTGCGGCAACGCTCGCGCTCGCTCAAGAACCTGCTTCTGAAACGCGCGTCCGCGTTCCTCGTTGTAGCCTTGCAAGCTGACATCGAATGAAATCGCGACCGCGTTTTCTGGATTGAATCCGGGCCGCATCTTCTGAGCGGCTTGCAGACTGCGCACAATCAGACCGGCGCCGATGAGCAGGACCAACGAGAGGCTCACTTGCGCCACAACGAGGAAGTTGCGCAAACGCGAACGACGGAAACCGGCCATCGATGATTCGTCCTTCAACGCAGGCACGAGTTGCGGCTTTGACGATTGCAGCGCCGGAATGAGGCTAAAAAGAATTCCCGTCGCGATCGAGAGCAGCAGCGCGAAGCCGAGAACGCGCCAGTCCGTGCGCAGATCGAAGAGCAAAGTAACGTCGCTCGGTAGGCGAATGCCTCTCACAGCGCTATTGATTGCGGAAGCTAGGAATACGCCAGCCGCGCCGCCGCCGAGTGAAATGAGAAGACTCTCAGTGAGCAGTTGTCTGACGAGTCGTTGCCGGCTCGCGCCGACTGCGAGCCGCACGGCAATTTCGCGTCGCCGCGCCGTCGCACGCGCAAGCAGTAGACTGGCAAGATTCACGCATGCAAGCAAAAGCACGAGCGCCCCCACAGCCGCGAGCACTCCAGTGAAGGCAAAGACAGAATTCGCAATATCGGGAATAAACAAACCGGGTTTGCCCAGCCGGATTCCGCGGCCGACGTTCTCCGGGTAATCCTTCGCCAATTGCGCAGTCAGCGTCTCGAGCTCAGCCTTCGCTTCGGCGAAGGACACTCCGGGCTTCAACCGGCCGACGGTAAAGAGATTGCTCGAGTCGCGCTTGTCGATCCACCTGCTCCCAGGTTCGATCGTCTTCGCCATCATGATCGGAATGAACATCTCCGGATCGTAGGCGACTTCGGTGCCTATAAATCCTTTTGGCGCAACGCCGATGATAGTGAAAGGCCGGCTGTTGAACTCAACCGTTTTCCCCACGATCGCCGGATCGCCGCCGAAACGGTGTTGCCAGCAATTGTAACTGATCACGGCAACGGGATGTGAATCAGGCGTCTGATCTTCTTCGGGTAAAAATGCGCGCCCGAGCATCGGCTTCACGCCGAGAACATCGAAGTAATTCCCGGAAACGAGATACCCCCAGACGCGCTGGCTGGAGTTGTTGACTGTGAGACTGCTGACGACAACGCGATAAACAAACAGACCGGAGAAGACGGTGTTCCGATCGCGGTAATCTTTGTAATTTGGATACGATTGCAGCGACCAATCCGCGCCGTTGTGCAGTGTGCCGTAAAGCTCGACCAATTGCGAAGGCTCTTTCACCGCGAGCGGCCGCAGCAGAGCCGTATCGACCAAACTGAAGATCGAAGTGTTAGCCCCGATGCCGAGCGCCATCGAAATGATGGCGAGCGCGGCAAAGCCGCGCTGTTTCATGAGTTGGCGAAAACCGAAGCGGATATCCTGCAGAAGTGTTTCCATACGCCGCGCGAGGTTCTGTATTGTGAGATGCACCGCAGGCGCGCTTTGGATTCAGGAAACTCGCGAAGCCATGAAAGTGTCATCTGGAAACCACGAGACCAGGAAGGATTTACGGATCGGTTCCATTTTTCTGGATTCCTGGCTTCAAGATTGAAAAATCTTCCCGTGTTCCTCTGACTCTTTGTACTTCATAATTCTTACTTCTTAATTCTTACTTCGTTGATCCATGAGTTTCGATACGCAGACGAAACTGGCGATTTACCGGCACTTCGCCGAGACAGGGCGGAGGCCATCGCTGGAGGTTATCGCTGAACGTGTTGGCGCCGACGTCAGCAGCGTTCGCGAAGCCTATCTCAGGCTGCGCGTTCAGCGAGTGTTGGTGTTGGAACCCGATGGAGAGTCTATTCGAATGGCTCCGCCATTTTCCGGCGTCCCGACTCAACATGTCGTAATCATCGATGAGACAAGGTATTTCGCTAATTGCGCCTGGGATTCGTTAGGCATACCGGCGGCGCTGCATCGCCCGGGGCAGGTTCATTCCCGCTCCGAGCTATCCGGTGAACCGCTCTCCCTGGAGATTGGCTTGGAAGGTCCGCCGCCCTGTAGCTGGCTTTTTCATTGCCTTGTCCCCGCGGCCAGGTGGTGGGACGACA
>QHOX01000057.1 GCA_003219465.1 Verrucomicrobiota bacterium
TTCGAAAGAGAGCTAAGGATGCCGGAACGCCGCGACGACGGCGCCCCAATGATCGGAGACGCCGAGCGAAGCTCCTGCCGAGGCCGCTCCCGCGATTGATTGTCTTTGATCTTCGACGATTAGTTTCGTGTTGGGCTCTACGGGCACTCGTTCTTCAATGGTGTAGCCGCTTCCGGAATTGAAACTCGCGGGATTGGCCGTCACGATTTCTCCTAACAGCAAATCTCCGCTGAAATTTGTGGTCACAGTACTGGTAGCAGGCGAAGCGCCGGTTCCTTCCGCGACTGCGGAAACATCGAGAGAGTTGGAGGTCGCCACGCCTGAATATTCAAGAACGGCGAAGCGCATGGTACCCAAGATCGCGTCGGATACGGTGATGGTGTTGGCTCCGGCGGCGATGTTTTCGGCGTAGAAGATGCCCAGAGTTTCGGCGTCCACGGTCATGTCGAAACGAATCGCTTGCTTATAAACATTGCCGCGCGAATCGCTGACGCTGAATGCTTGGCCCGATTTGCCCGCGCGAATTACAACAGCGACGAAATTTCCGGCTGCGTTGTTCCCACTGAACCCGAGCGACGAGGAACGTGTTGTCCCGGCGTCCTTGCTGATGTGCTGAACCAGAGCAATGCCGGGCACGGCCGAATTGACGGTGAAGGGTGCTCCGTTGCTCGCCACACCTCCAACAGTCACAACGATGTTGCCAGATGTAGCGCCGCTCGGCACCGGCACAATAATCCTCGTGTCGATCCAGTCCGATGGCGTCGCCGTAGTCCCGTTGAACGTGACTGTGCTGGTGCCTTGGACTGGGCCAAAGTTCCCGCCAACGATCCAGACTGAAGTTCCGACTGGGCCGGAATTCGCGCTCAAAGAAACAATGTTCGGTGTCGGCGGTGTGACGCTGAATGGCACACCGTTGCTGCTCTGCCCGCCAACGGTAATAACCACGTTACCAGTCGTCGCCCCATTGGGCACCAGCACTGTAATGCTGGTGTTGCTCCAACTCGTCAGGGCACCTGATATCCCATTGAACGCGACTGTGCTTGTTCCTGGGGTGAAACCGAACCCGCTCCCCGTTACTGTTACCGTCGAGCCAACGGGTCCGGACATAGGACTCAAGCTCGAAATGTTCGGTATGACGGTAAAGATGGCTCCATTGCTGGCGACGCCGCCCACGGTTACGACAACGTTGCCCGTCGTCGCTCCGGCAGGCACAGGCGCAATGATGCTCGCGTCACTCCAACTGGTGGGAATTCCTGTCGTCCCGTTGAAGGTCAAAGTGCTCATGCCTTGCGAGGCACCGAAGCCTCCTCCGAAGATCGTCACCGGGGTCCCCACGGTGCCCGAGAAAGGATTTAGTCTTGTGATACCGAGTGAATTTGTAGTTGCACTCGCTATATTGGAATAGTCGCTCAAATTACCGGCTGCGTCCTTTGCCCGCATGCGGAATGAATAGCTAGTTGCAGGGGCAAGGGGCCCTATACTCACAAATGGCGTAATGTTTCCGGGCAATGGTTGATTCTGAGTGAAATTCGCGCACCCTCCACCTTGGCACTGCTCGACTAAATAGTTCGTTACTCCTACGTTGTCCGTCGACGCCGTCCAAGCAAGATTTATGCTCAGACCGGAACCTGCGGATGCCGTTAGGTTAGTCGGCGCCGTCGGAGCCGTCGTATCAGCCGCCGTAACTGTGAAGTTCACACCGTTGGTCGCCACACCGCTCACCGTTACTACGACAACGCCCGTTGTTGCTCCTGCCGGTACGGGCGCAACAATGCCCCCGCCACTCCAGCTTGTCGGTGTCGCGGCCGTCCGATTAAATGTGACGGTTCCTTGCGTCGTCCCAAAATTCGTCCCGTAGATGACGACTGATGTTCCGACCGGCCCGGACGTTGGGTTCAGACTTGTAATATTCGGCGTCGAGATGATCGTGAAGGGGACTCCGTTACTCGCCACACCACCAACTGTAACAATGACGTTGCCCGTGGTCGTTACAGGTACTGTCACAGAGATGCTCGTTGGACTCCAGCTTGTCGGCGTCGCGACAAGTCCGTTGAACATGACCGTGCTGATTCCTTGCGTCGTCCCAAAATTCGTTCCGCTAATGGTGACCGACGTTCCGGCCCGCCCAGACGTGGGATTCAGGCCCGTAACGTTTGGCGTCGGGAGGACCGTGAAAGCCATTCCGTTACTGGCCACGCCTGCTATCGTTGCGATTACGTTGCCAGTCGATGCGCCAGGCGGCACGAGGATGGTAAAACTCGTTGTGCTCCAGCTCACTGGCACCGCCATTGTTCCATTAAACGTGACTGTGCTCGTCCCCTGAATTGCGCCGAAACTAGTCCCCGCAATCGTCACCGAGGTGCCCACCGGCCCTGAGCTTGGACTCAAGCTCGCGATAAACGGTACGGGCGCAAAACTCACTCCATTGCTCGCCACGCCGCCGACCGTGACGACCACATTGCCCGCCGTGGCGCCTGTGGGTATGAACAAGTCAATGGCCGTGCCGCTCCAGAAAGTCGATGTTGCGGCCGTGCCGTTGAAAGTAACGGTGCTGGTTCCTTGCGTTGATCCGAAATTAGTCCCGGTGATCGTTATGGAGGTGCCGATCACGCCTGAATTGGGATTCAGGCGTGTTATTGTTGGCGAGGTGCTTACGCTGGTGATGGCGCACTTGAATGCGGCGATGGCGGCTCCCCAGCTGTCTGCGGCTCCCAAGGACACACCTGCGGACACCGTACCCGACGCTGATTGCACCTGATCCTCGACAATTAGCTTGGTGCCAGGTTCAGCAGGAACGCGTTCTTCGATCAAATAGCCGGTTCCCGCAGTAAAGTTTTCGCCGTTCCCCGTCAGGACCGCTCCCAACAGTAAATCTCCGTTTGCGGATGTAGTGATGTTCCCGCTGTTCGGCGCGCTGCCGGTCCCCTGGGCCACTGCGGCCGCGTCCAAGGAATTCGCACTCGCAACGCCAGAATATTCCAAGACGGCGACTCGCATGGTGCCGGAAATCGTGTTGGACACCGTCACCTGGTTTGCTCCGCCGGCGATATTTTCCGCGTAGAAAACTCCCAGCGTGTCGCCGTTGGGCGCGTCGGTAGTCACGTTGAACTGAACGGCTTGATGGTACGCGTTGCCATTGGAATCTTTCACCGTGAATAACTGCCCAGAATGGCCGGCGCGAATAGCAACGGCGATCCAGTTTCCCGCGGTATTGTTCGATGGGAACGCGAGAGAGGTAGAAGTTGCCGTGCCCGCGTCTTTGCTGGTGTGCTGAACGAGAGTGATGGCCACGGGCTGCGGGGCGGGATTGCCTGTCCCGCTGAGATTCACGGTGTGCGGGCTGCCGCTGGCGTTGTCCATAATCGTGAGGGTCCCGGTGGCATTGCCACTCACGATGGGCTGGAACGTGACATTGATAGTGCAATTCGCGGCGGCGGCCAACACTGCGGGGCAGTTGTTCGTTTGCGCGAATGGCTGGCTCGCTGTGATGCTGGAAATGTTCAGACCGGCGTTACCCGTATTCGTCAACGCGACAGGTTGTGAAGCGCTGGTCGATCCCACAAGTCGTGGCGAGAAACTTAGGCTAGCGGGAGACAGGGCCACGGCCGGAGCCGGCGTAAATCCTGTGCCACTCAGAGAAACTTGAAGGCTTGTGCCATTTGTGCCGTTCACCGTGAGAAGTCCCGCGCGTGGACCGTTTGTCGGCGGCGTAAACGAAACGTTGAAGCCACAAGAACTACCGTTCGGCACGCCGGGAGCACTGCCCGGAGAGGTTATGACCGGGCACGTCGTGTTCTGCGTAAAGTCTCCGCTAGCCTGGATGCTGGTGATTTGGAAAGCAGTTACACCCGTGCTGTTCAAAGTGACCGGTTGCGGATTGCTCGTAACACCGAGCGGTTGCGGTGAAAAAACGAGGCTGCTCGGAGAAATTGCCGCGGCCGAAGTATTCCCGACCTCATACGCGCCGAGATCAACGATAGCCGCGCCGTCGTTGTTGCCATCCACGATGCGTGGGTTGCCATCGAAATCAGTTGTCGGCAGGTTCGGCACGGAGTTGTCACCCGCATCGATCGCCGGGGAGCCCAGCTTGAGATGAAAATCGCCGTTGGCCGCACTCATGAACAGCGGATCGGACGAGAGATTTCCGTTTTTTCCCGTTTCGTTAGCGCAGCTACCGTAAAGACTATTACTCTGTGGACTGAACACATCATTAAATTGGAACACCGAAGGAGGGTTAGGCGAAAACTGTCCGCAGTCGACCACACTTTGATTTATCATCCCCACGATAATATTGTTGATCAGAGTTGTAAATCCTTCTGCGAGAACGCCTGAACCCACCGACAGTCGGGCATTGTTGTAAACGATAGTATTATTCAAAAAGAGTGGATTGGGGGACCCGTTTGAGGAAATTCCCGCGCCTTGATCGGCTGAATTCCCAACAATGAGGTTATCTAGGATCAGTGCATCAGACTGATTAACGATCCGAATACCTCCACCCGTCGCAGCAGGAATTAGGCCTGATACCGAGTTCCCGGAGATCAGGTTGCCGCGAATGATCGGAGTACCAGCGGCGAAGAGTGAAATTCCACCGCCTTCAGCGCTGCTGAGTGCGTTGTTTGTAATCGTGTTGTTCAGAATCTGAGTGCCGCCAGCGCCTCCGATCAAGATCCCACCGCCACCGGTGCCGCCGCTACCGCAGCACTGATGATTCAACGTGATGGTATTCCCCTTGATGATGGGTGACGCAAATTGAACGGATATTCCGGCGCCTTCAACCGCTTGATTGTTCGTAATCACGTTTCCGCTGATGGTAGGCGACGCATTGGTGATGTAAATGCCACCTCCCGAACCCTGGGTCGGAGCACTGAATTGGCTTAAGCCGTTGCGGATGGTGAATCCGTTCAGAACAGAGTTGGCCGTCTCGCTGTTGGCAAAAATGACGACTGCGCCATTTGCGTTACCGTCGATTATGGTGACGGAGGGGCCGCCTGAACTGGTAACCGTGATGGCTTTACCGTTGAAATTAATATTCTCGACGTAAATGCCGGGAGAGACGAGCACCGTGTCGCCGTTGCTGGCGGCGTTTATGGCCGCTTGAATGGTCGGTTGATCGGCGGGGACGTGGATCGTTTGTTGAGCGCGGAGGCTCGGCGGAAGCATGAATAGGGCAAGTAGGCCGATCTTAAAGACGGAAATGCGCTTGGCAAGCCTTCCGCAGGAATGGACCATGACCATTTTCCCCTTGTGACCGAACGATGCGGGTGAGGACGCTGCCGCTGTACCGAACGATAGGTGCAGATTCTAATACCTACGCCGTCAGCTTGCAAAATCTTTTTGATGAATATTTTGTCGAAGTAAGGGAAGCGTCGTTATTCAAACCGATACAATAGGGTCGGGGACGCCAGGACCTGGCGCACAGACTTATGATACACTGACTAGGCACACACTGAGTGTGAGTTCATGAAAAGCAAACGCGCCCATATTCTGCTGCCTTACGATCTGGTCAAGGAAATCGACTCGATTGTCGGACCCAGGGGCCGCAGCGCCTTCCTGGTCGAAACAGCCCGGGAGGCGGTACGACGGAGAAAACTTCTGCGTTTCCTGGAAAGCGATACGCCTGCCTGGAAAGATGCGGCTCATCCTGAGCTAGTGCCTGGCGCGGCCCGGTGGGTACATGAGCTGCGACAGGAGAGCGAATCGAAGCGCACCAGCAAGCGGCGGCGCTCGAAGAAATGAAGCTATTGCTGGACACCTCGATCCTGATTGACGCCCTTCGTCTCAGGAATCAACGTCGCGAATGGCTTGCCGAGCTTGTGCGAGGCGGACATTCCCTCTCGACTACCACACTGAACATCGCGGAGATCTATGCCGGCATGCGGCCTGCCGAGGAAAGCAAGACGGAAGCGTTACTCAGCGGCTTACAGGTGTACGAGCTCAGCGGAGCGAGCGCACGGCTAGCGGGCAGGCTGAAGAATACGTGGGCTCGGAAGGGCCACACATTAGCTCTCGCGGATACGATCGTGGCTGCTATCGCAATTGAGCGCGGATGCGCATTGCTCACTGACAACCGCAAAGACTTCCCGATGCCGGAAGTGCAACTTTACCCAGTATCCTAAATGGCGTGAAACTGTTACTTTCGCGACCGATGACCCAGAAGCATGGAAATTAATCCCGACGAGAAACTGCCTATTGCACATTGGCGAAAAAGTTCCGTTGCGAGAGACGTCGGACACAAATGTAAGCCCGCGAGAATTAAGGCCAAGAGAGACCCCGCCGCGGAGGCAATCCCGAGAATCAGCAAACATATTGCAACGATGTGGGAAAACGTAATACCTGAAATTTCGACGGTCCATTTGGAAAATGCATTTGTCTTGCGGCCATTTTTTCGGGGAACCGCAACCCAGTCGCTGGGTACTGGCACCGCCTTGCGTGCAATTCGCAAACGAAGTGGTCCACGCTGCATGAACTCACCCAACGCAGTAAGTTGGAAAACTCCAACTCAGAGCAGGAATGAATCCACACCATTCCCAAAAACGGAATCTTTCTAAATAACCGTATTCACGAGACTTATGGGATTCGCTATTTGTTCACCTGTTTTCGATTCCTGTTTTGGTGTGCCATCTTGAAACAGTTTTCCTGATTTGGAATTGTCTCTTGCAGATGTTGACCTCTTACACCGGGCACGGAGCGACTCAAACTTCGACGCGCCCGCCCCAGAGGAATGATGGACAAATTGGAATGAAAAAGGGCCGCGGAAGAATCACGCGGCCCTAAGTCGCAAATGCAGATTGTTTTGCTCTTTGACCCTTCGCTGAAAA